>PLIO01000172.1 GCA_003140075.1 Acidobacteriaceae bacterium
CTAGGGGGGATAGCTGATGCCTACCGAATAAAGATGGGACTGCAGCCCCTCAGCAAGAACCCCACCACCGCCTTCCTCAAGGCGGTCGAGGCCCTCAAGCCTAAGAAAAGCAAATAACTGCGGACACATCAGCGGCTAGCCCGGAGATTCTTGGTTGACAACGGCTCCGGGCTTTCGACTATCGTCGGGATAAACGACATCTTTCATCCATCTTAATCCGTGGCTATGACGGCTCACGCATTAATCGCGATCCCGTACACGCTGTTTGCCGCGTCCAGCATCGCCTCAGCCAGAGTCGGATGCGCGTGGATGGTCCACATCAAATCTTCGACAGTCGCTTCGAGTTCCATCGCCGCAACGGCTTCCGCAATCAACTCCGTCGCCTGCGGCCCGATGATGTGCACACCGAGAATCTCCCCATAATCGGCGTCGGAGACGATCTTGACGAAGCCTTCGTGCTGCCCGACGATCGAGGCGCGCGAGTTTGCCGTGAAAGGAAACTTCCCGACCTTTATGTTGTATCCAGCCTCGCGGGCTTTGGTTTCGGTAAGGCCGACGCTGCCGATTTCCGGATGGCAATACGTCGCTCCTGGAATATGTTCGGGATTGATGGGCTTGCCCGGTTTGCCAGCGATCTTGGCCACAGCTACTAGCGCTTCCATCGCGCCGACGTGCGCCAGTTGCGGCGTGCCCAGCACGATGTCGCCAACGGCGTAAATGCCAGGCTCGGCAGTCTGCATCCAGGAATCGGTTTTGATGAATTCGCGATCCGGCTTGATCTTGGTGCGCTCTAGCCCGATGTTTGCGGTGCGCGGCTTGCGGCCCACAGCGATCAGGATTTTCTCCGCGTCAATCTTCTGCTGCTTGCCTTCGACCGTGATGGTGACAGCAACTCCCGCCTCCGTCTTCTCAACTTTGTCGACTTTCGCGCTAGTGTGAAAGTTGATGCCGCGCTTGCGAAAGACGCGAGCCAGTTCCTTGGAAACCTCTTCATCTTCCACGGGAACCAGCCGCGGCAGCATTTCAACAATAGTCACTTCGCAATCGAATGAGCGATAGATCGACGCAAACTCCACCCCCACCGCCCCTGCTCCAACAATGACAAGCGATTTCGGAATTTCTTTCAGGCTGAGAATCTCGATGTTCGTCAGCACGCGATCGTCGGCCTCAAGGCCAGGAAGAAGGCGAGCCTCCGAACCCGTGGCCAGAATCACATTCTTCGCCTTGAGATGGCTGGCCTTGTTGTCATTCACTACTTCAACGGTCAATAAACCATTCTGCGCCGGGCCGGTCAGCTTGCCGTACCCCTTCACCGTCTCAACCTTGTTTTTCTTCATCAGGAACTCGAGGCCTTTGGCATGCTTGGCCACGATCTTCGCCTTGCGCTCCTGCACCGCGGCCCAATTCAGCTCGCGCGCGTCCACGCCCTCGATGCCAAATTCCTTGGCGTCCTTGAGGTGGTCCCACAGTTCGGCGTTGAACAGCAGAGCCTTGGTCGGAATGCAGCCCACGTGCAGGCAGGTACCACCGAGAAATCCGTCTTTCTCGATGAGCGCGGTCTTCAAGCCCCACTGGCCCGCGCGGATGGCGGCGGTATACCCGGCGGGTCCGCTCCCGATGATGGCGACGTCGTAAATGGTTTCAGGCAAGATGGCGCTCCTCAATATGAACAGATGATGACGGACAAACCAATGATTCTAGATCAAAGGTGCCGTAAAAAGCATTTAGCACTCAGCCGTCAGCATCCAGCCAGGCAAATACTTGGCTGAACGCTAAATGCTGAGTGCTGATAGGCGAATCGATGAAACCGAATTCAGTTGCCTTCGTTACTGGCGCGCTTCCACGAGATCAACTCGCCGATAGTCGAACTCGTGCTCGATACCGGCTGCTTATAAGCTTCGACTTCCGATCGCGAAGCCTCTTCGCCGACCGCGCGGATGCTGAGCCCAACTTTCTTTTCTTCCGCGCTCATCTTGATGATCTTAAAGTCGTGCTCCACGCCCGGTTCCAGATGCAGTGGCTGTCCGTTTCCATCGACCGCCTCCGACTTGTGGCACAAACCCTCCACTCCCTCGGCAATCTCCACAAACGCCCCAAACGCAGCCACCCGCAGCACTTTGCCGTGAATCACATCGCCGGTGTGATGCGTCTCGAAGAAGGTCTCCCAAACATCGGGCTGCAGTTGCTTCACTCCCAGCGAGAGCCGCCGCTTGTCGGGTTCAATGGCCAGCACGATGGCCTTCACCCGGTCGCCCTTCTTCAGCACTTCCGAAGGATGCTTCACCCGCTTGGTCCAGCTCAGGTTGCTCACATGCACCAGGCCGTCGATGCCGTCCTCGATCTCGATGAACGCTCCGAAATCGGTCAGGTTGCGCACCCGGCCCTCCACCGTCATGCCCACCGGATATTTATCGTGCAGCGCATCCCAGGGATTCGTCGCCAGTTGCCGCATGCCGAGAGAAATCCGCCGCTCCGTGGGATTCACGTTGAGCACTACACACTCCACCTGATCGTCCACGTTCACCAGCTTCGAAGGATGCTTCATCCGCTTCGACCACGTCATCTCGCTTACGTGGACCAATCCTTCAATGCCCTGCTCCAGTTCGACAAACGCGCCATAGTCGGTCACGCTGATCACCCGCCCCGATACATGCGCGCCCACCGGGTAGCGATGTTCCGCATCCAGCCACGGATCGGGCGTCAACTGCTTGAATCCCAGCGAAACCCGCTGCTTGTCTTTGTCGTACTTCAGCACCTTCACCTGAATCTGGTCGCCCACATTCACCAAATCGCGCGGATGCGTGAGCCTTCCCCACGACATGTCAGTGATATGCAACAGCCCATCCAAGCCGCCCAGGTCCACGAAAGCCCCGTACTCGGTCAGGTTCTTCACCACTCCCGTCAGCACCGAGCCTTCTTCCAAATGTTCGAGCGTCTTGCTGCGTTTTTCGGTCTGCTCGCCTTCCAGCAATTCCTTGCGCGATACCACGATGTTCCCGCGCTTCTTGTTGAGCTTGATCACCGTAACTTCCAGCGTCTGCCCCTTCATGCCCTCAAGATTTCGTATAGGCCGCAGATCGACCTGTGATCCCGGCAGAAAAGCTCTTACTCCGAGGATGTCGACCGTCAACCCTCCCTTGGTGCGCTCAATCACGACCGCCTTCACCGGCCTCTTCTCGTTGTGCGCCTTTTCCACCTCATCCCAGGCGTGAATCCGCGCCGCCTTCTGGTGCGAGAGGTTGATGTAACCTTCCTCGGTGTGCCCTTTCTCGCGCATCACCTCGATCTCGTCCCCGGGCTTCACCTTCGGCTTGCCCTCGTGATCCAGCACCTCTGAGAGCGGCAACATGCCTTCCGATTTGGCGCCCACATCCACCACTACGTGCGTAGCAGTCAGCTTCAGCACCGTGCCTTTGATTACACGGTCTTCTCCCACGGCTTCTTCGGTCTCGGTAGTAAAGTTCTCCAGCGCCGAGGCGAAATCCTCATTCGCGGGCTTGTCCTCGGAGGCAGCCGTCGCGTGCGGCGCCTCATCGGCGGAAGCGGCTGTCGAGCCGGTTGTGGAACCTGCGGTTGCGGCCGGAGCCTGGTTATGCTCAGTCAAGCTCTGCTCGGTCGAGGTGAGTTCGGCTGCCGTCGGTTCTGCTTCGGTTGCGACGGCGGTGGAGGAATCGGAATTGTGGGCGGTGGTATCGTCGAACAAGGTCATGCCTCTCTGCTAAAAACCTCGCACAGGGTGCGGGGAGGATGCGGGGCCTGCTTGGCGGACTGCTGGAGTGAGTCGTTTGGTTGTGTTGGGCTCACCCTGGCGAGTGAGCTTGGACAATCCCAGCTGCCGGACGTTTTACAGAAACCCGCGTCCAAAGGGAACTCCTCGACTATAGCAACGCCTCACAAACAGTGTCAAACGCAAATCTTGCATGTTACGCGAGTGTTGCAAGTTGAATGTAGGGACAGCCGCCCTCGGCTGTCCAGCGAGCGCAGCGAAGTGTGCCGGATTAGGAGATTTTGGGTGGCGCGGCACTTCCAGCGCTGCGATAAATTCCCTTCCTTGACTAAAGGCCTTAGCCGCTGAGGTTATCCGCAGCAAGTACTTTCGGCACTTGATCAGAACAGTCAGCACTCGCAGTTTCGCCGCACGCTCTCCATCTGCTACCCTGCCCCTTACATGGATTACCTCTGGACCCCATGGCGCTACGCCTACGTATCGACCGCCGAAAAGGCGGCTGGATGCGTCTTCTGCGACGCCGCCAAAGCCACCGACGATTCCAAAGTGCTCATCGTCCATCGCGGCCAACATTGCTTCGTCATCCTGAATGCGTATCCCTACACACCTGGCCACGTCATGATCGTCCCCTACGCCCACCTCGACGAACTGCGGAAGCTCCCGCCCAAAGTCGCCAGCGAAATGATGGCGCTCTCCCAGCGCATGGAGTCCGTTCTGCGCGAACTCTACCACCCCGACGGCATCAACCTGGGCATGAACATCGGCAAAGCCGCCGGCGCCGGCATCGCCGGCCACATCCACATGCACGTCCTCCCCCGCTGGGTCGCGGACGCGAACTTCGTCTCCGTAGTCTGCGAAACCCGCATTCTGCCCGAAACGCTGGAGGACACGTGGAAGCGGATGACGGCGGCAATGAAGATCGAAAACTCATGACTTCTGATTTCGAGAATCGGTCCGGGAAGGGCGCGACTTTCACAGGCTGCGGAAAAACTAAGTTCGCAGCGGCTTTGAAAGGGCGCGACTTCCAGTCGCGCCGCAAGAAACCCGATAAACTAACAGCGGCTTTCAGCCGCCGGATCGAATGTCGCACTCCCGAGGAACATTTTCCCATCCAGCAGAACTGCAGTTACCACCATGAATATCCCGCTTTACATGCGGGATATTCATGGTAGCTCACTTCGCCTTCACGAACTTCGCCAACGGCATGACCTCCACCTTTCTGCCCAGTGCATACGTCTTGTCGCCCGGATACAAAACATAAAGATGATCCAGCTTTAGATCAGCCAGAGCGGTCCGCATCGATGGCGTAAGCGCAGGCGCGTCGGCGCGCTTGCACTCGACACCAATGCGGCACCCATTCTTGAATAGGAGCAAGTCCAACTCCGCTCCGTTGTAGGTCGCCCAGTAGTAAGCCTCGTCCGGGCTGAAGGACTTCAACACTTCCTCCACCGCGTAACCTTCCCACGACGCGCCTACCTTGGGATGATTTTCCAGGTCGCGCTCGTTGGTAATTCCCAGTAGAGCGTGCAGCAGGCCGCTATCGCGCACGTAAACTTTCGGCGACTTCACCTGCCGCTTGCCCAGATTCTCAAACCACGGCGGCAACTGGCGGACCATGAATACGCCGGTCATCAGGTCGAGATAACGGCGCACGGTGGATTCGTTCACTGCCAGAGCGCGCGCCAGTTCGGCCGAGTTCCAGATCTGCCCATGATAATGCGCCACCATGTTCCAGAATCGCCGTAAAGCAAACGCTGGAATGGTGCTGCCCAATTGAGGAACATCGCGTTCGAGAAAAGTCTGCAGAAAATGCCGTCGCCAGGCCATCGAATCGGCCTCCCTGCGCGCCGTGTAAGCTTTGGGGAAGCCTCCGCGCAGCCAGTGCCGTCCCTGGGCGGACGCTCCTAGGTCCGCCAGCCGGAAGCCTTCCAGGGGGACGGTTTCGAGCCTTCCCGCGAGGGTTTCCGACGATTGCCGTAGCAGGTCCGTCGACGCACTGCCCAGAATGAGAAAGCGTGCGCGGAGCGGCGTACGGTCCGCCAGCACGCGCAACAGCGGGAAGAGATCGGGACGCCGCTGAATTTCGTCGATCACCACCAGCTTCTTCAGCGGCCGAAGCGCAATGCCCGGCTCGTTCAGCCGCGCCAGGCTCTGCGGATCTTCCAGGTCGAAATAATTGAGCGAGTCGGGCGTCACAAACAGCCGCGCCAGCGTGGTCTTGCCGCACTGGCGCGGCCCCAGCAGAGCCACTACACGGCTGCGCCGCAGCGCACCACGGACTAATGTGAGGTCAGTTTTACGGTCAATCACTCAAAAATCATACCATGAACATCCTGCTTTGCATGCGGGATATTCATGGTACGTTACTTAGCAGTTTCTCCAGCTCTTTTTCGCCGATCACCTTTACCCCCAGCTCCTTCGCCTTATCCAGCTTCGACCCCGCATCCGCTCCCGCCACCACGTAATCCGTCTTCTTACTCACCGAGGCCGTCACTTTCCCTCCCGCATCCTCAATCATCTTCTTGGCTTCATCGCGCGTGAGGTGCGCCAGCGTCCCGGTCAGCACAAACATCTTCCCTGCAAGCTTCGTCCCGCGCTGCTTCTTCAGCCCGGTCAATGTAAGTCCAGCCTCGCGCAACCGCTCCACCAGCTTGCGATTGGCCGCAATGCCAAAAAACTCCACAATGCTCTCCGCAATGCGCGGACCAACCTCATTCACATTCTGCAGCTCTTCTACCCCAGCGCTCTCCAGAGCCTCCATCGATCCAAAATGCTCCGCCAGAAACTGCGCCGTCCGCTCTCCCACCATGCGAATGCCGAGCCCATAGATCACCCGCTCCAGCGGCAGCTTCTTCGAACCTTCAATCTCATCCAGAATATTCTGCGCCGACTTCTCCCCCATCCGCTCCAGACTCAATAAATCCGCTTTCGTCAGCTTGTAGATATCCGCAACATTCTTCACCAGCCCGCGCTCGGTGAGCTGATTCACCAGCGCATCGCCCATGCCGTCGATATTCATCACCCCACGCGAAGCAAAATGCAAAATAGTCTCCCGCAACTTCGCCGGACAATTCGCATTGACGCAGCGATAATCCACCTCGCCTTCCGTTCGCACCACCTTCATCCCGCACACCGGACACTTCTCCGGCATTTCAAAATCTCTAAGGTCACGCGGACGCGGATGATCCCTATCGTCAATAACCTTCGCCACTTTCGGAATCACATCTCCGCCGCGCTCCACCTGCACCCAATCCCCAATCTTCACGCCCAGCCGCTCGATCTCATCCATATTGTGCAGCGTGGCATTCCTAACAGTAGTCCCGCCGATCAGCACCGGCGCCAGCATCGCTACCGGCGTCAGCTTGCCAGTTCGGCCCACCTGCACCCGAATGTCCTCCAGCTTCGTAATCCCAGCTCGCGCCGCATATTTGTAAGCAATCGCCCACCGCGGAGCCTTCCCCGTAAATCCCAACTCATCCTGCAAAGCGGTGCGATCCACTTTCACAACAATCCCGTCAATCTCATACGGCAGCGAATCGCGCTTCCCTTCCCACTGCTGGATAAACTCCCAGGACTCGTCGATGTTATGCACCAGCTTGCGGTTCGGGTTAACCTTGAATCCCGCCGCGTCCAGGGCATCCAAAGTCTTGGAATGCCGGTCAAAGTAAGTCCGGCCCTTCTCCAGCAGCATGTACGAGAAGTAATCCAGCCGCCGCTCCGCCGTCACTTTCGATTCCAGCTGCCGCACCGTTCCCGCCGTCGCATTCCGCGGATTCGCAAACACGGAAAGCCCCTTCGCCTCGCGATCTTCATTCATCTTCTTGAACGCCGCCAACGGCATCAGCAGTTCGCCGCGCACTTCAAAATCCAGTGGCACACCAGCCTTCTTCAACTTTTCTTTCGGAATCGAAAGCGGTACCGATCGCACCGTGCGCACGTTGAGCGTCACATCTTCACCCACGCTTCCGTCCCCGCGCGTAATCCCGCGCACCAGCTTCCCCTGCTCATAAATCAGCGCCAGCGACATGCCGTCCAGCTTCAGCTCGCAAACGTAGTCCACATCGCTCCGCCCGCTCAGTTCGTGTACGCGTCGTTCCCAGTCCCGCAGTTCTTCTTCGTTGTAAGTATTGTCCAGCGACAACATCGGCGAAGAGTGCGGCACCTTCACGAATCCCTCGCGCGGCTTCCCGCCCACCCGCTGCGTCGGAGAATCCTCCGTAATCAGTTCCGGATGCTCCGCCTCCAGATCCTTCAACTCCCGCATCAGCTTGTCGAACTCGGCATCGCTGATCTCAGGGTTGTCTACCACGTAGTACAGGTATTCGTGGCACCGGATGTTTTCGCGAAGAGCCTCGATCTTTTTTTCGACGTCCTTGCTCATCGCCAAAGATTATAAGTGGGAAAGAACCATGTGGGGACAGCCGCCCCGGCTGTCCGGTCGAGCGAAGCTCGACTGCTTCGCCGAAGCCAGCAAACTTTCACCGCTTGCATGCGCGAACAAAATTGAGCTCAGGTACAATCCATCTTCGATCCCGCCATGCGCAAGGCAGCCTTACTCTATAACCCCGATTCCGGCGGCAGCCGCAAGCCGCGCCAGTCGGAGTTGGAATCCGTGCTGGCGCTTCTACGCCACGCAGACGTAGATGCCCAACTGATCCTCACGCAGTCTCGCGCCCACGCTGAGGAAAAGACGCGTCAGGCTGTCCTCGCCGGTTGTGACACCGTCTTCGCCTGCGGCGGCGACGGCACCATTCACAATATTGTCCAGGTGTTGGCGAACACCCGCGTCGCACTTGCCGTTCTCCCCATGGGCACGGCCAACGCCCTGGCTCACGACCTCGACTTGCCCATGAATGTAGCCGCCGCCGCCCGGGCCGCGCTCCACGCTGCCTCGCGCCGCGTAGCCCTCGGCCGCATTCAATATCACGATCTGCTCGGCCAGCCGGACGTCCGCTACTTCATCGTCGCCGCCGGAGTCGGCGTCGACGCCCACCTCTTTTACAAGCTTCACACCGGCGCCAAGCAGCGCCTGGGCATGGCCGCCTACTACGCCAAAGCGTGGCATCTCTGGTTCACTTATGCCATGACGCGCTTTCAAGTCGAGTACCTCGAAACCGGCTCGACAGAAACTAGCTCGACAGAAAAAGTTTCGGACCACCCCCAACACGCCGAACTCACGGAACTCCTCGGCGTCCGTATCCGCCATTTCGGAGGAGTGCTCAACCAACTCGCTCCCGGAGCCTCGCTCGATCGCGACGACTGCCGCCTCATTCTCTGCCGCACCGCCAGCCGTCTCGCCTATCTTTCCTACGTCACCCGCGCACTCCTCCGCCGCCACTGGAACGTCCCCGGCATCTCCCTTGCCCACGCCAGCAAAGCCACTTGTCAGTACCTGCCTTCGGCAACCAATTCGCCGCAACTCCAGCCCAAAATCTACGTAGAAGCCGACGGTGAACTCCTCGGCACCCTCCCCGCGGAAATCACCGTCGTCCCGAACGCGCTCACGCTCTTGTCACCCTGACAGTAATTTTCGAGAGCAGATCAATCTCCGGGTTGCCCGGCATCCAGAAGGAACCCGTTGACTGATCCTGCGGGTGGCGTCCCAGATGCCGACTTCGGGCCCGGAATAACGCGACAACTTCCGGTAGCTCGCCCAGAGAGTCGTTCGTAACGACCCTCCGTTGGATCTCTCGGTGAGCGACTCAGCGATTTTGCGCCAACCGAGAGTGCCTCCGGGAGATTGCCGGATATCAGCCTATTCGGCTCTCAATGCCTGCATCGGATCGAGGCGCGATGCACGCCAAGCGGGAACGATACATGCGAACGCGGCCACCGCGAGCAGCGTTGCGGCAACTGCGGCATAGACCGCCGGATCGAGCGGTTTGATCTCATAGAGCAAGTCGCGCATCATCTGGCCGGCCTCCAGGCTTGCTGCGAGTCCCGTGACAAGACCGAAGACCGCGGGCCGCATTCCATCCAGCAGCATCTTCCGCATCACCTGTTCGCGCTTTGCGCCCAGCGCGACGCGGATGCCGATTTCGGTCGTCTGCTGCGCCGCAATGTACGACATCACGCCGAACAGCCCCACCGCGGCCAGGAGCAACGACAACGTTGCGAACGCCGTGAGCAGCGTAGCGTTGAAGCTCTGGTCGAACGTGTGCTTGCCCAACAACTGGTTCATGGTGAGTACGTCAGAGACAGGAAGGTCGTTGTCCATCTCCGAGACGATGCGCTGTACCGGAAGAGCGAACTGCTCCAGGTCATGGCTGGAGCGAATCACAAGCGTGCCGACATTCTCGACCCCGGCATCCAGCGGGTAATAATGCATCGGCCGAGGCGGCTCGCCGATTGCATAGCGGGTATCGCCCACAATCCCCACAATCACGGCATTTTGCCCGCGTACGTGGAGGTGCTTGTCCAGCGGGTCTTCACCGGGAAAGTACTGGTTGGCGAACGATTGGCTGATGATGGTTTCATTGGCCGCATCCAATCGCTTCCCGTCAAATGTACGCCCACGCAAAATAGGAATGCCCATCGCGTTGAAGTACTTGGGATCAGCCCAGCGGCTTAAGGCGAACAGACCCCTACCTTGCGGCAAGGGCGGATGCTCCACGATGGTGAAGCTCCAATCCATCTGATAGCCCTGCCCAGGGACAGCCGTCGCAAAGCCTGCCGCGTCCACTCCGGGTAGAGCACGCACACGATTGAGCAGCGTGTCGTAGAAGTTGGCTCGCTGGGCAGGTGTCGCGTATCGGGCATCCGGGATGCCCAGATGCATGGTGATCACGTCTTGGGTAAGGCAACCCATGTCGGCGGAGCGCAGCCGTTCATAGCTCTTGAGCAGCAGTCCGGCGCCAATCAGCAAGATCACAGTCAGTCCGACCTCGAAAGTGAGCAGCACCTTGCGCAGCGTTGCCCGTATGTTGCCCCCGCTCACCGAACGCGATGCCTCATGCAGCGCGCCGAGAATGCGCTTGTCGCTGGTGCTGAAGGCAGCGATGAGTCCGGAAAACAGCGCGCACAGCACGATAACGCCCACGGTAAACGCCGCCACCACGCCGTCGAAGTGGATGGATCCGACGCGGCTCATGTCATTGCGAGTTTGTGTCAGCCACTGAAGAGCGGCGAAGGCGAGCAAAAGCCCCAGCGCTCCGCCGGAGGCCGAAAGCAACAGGCACTCCATCAGCCGCTCGCCGATCAGACGCAACCAGCTCCCACCCAGCGCGGTGCGGATCGCCAGCTCTTTGCGCCGGGCTGCCGCTCGCGCCACCAGCAGATTAGCCACATTGAGACATGCGATCAGCAGCAGGCAGCAGGTTGCCTCCAGTAGCACATAGAGCGGCTTCTTGATTTCGCCAACGATGTGCTCCAGCAGCGGACGGCTGCTGGCACTCCGAAATACGAATGGATCGTTGAGGTGCTCATTGTGAATGCGCTGGGAGATGACGCTCAGATCGGCCACGCCTTGCGACGCGCTGACTCCCGGCTTCAGCCGCCCTATAACGCGAAACATGTGATTGCTGAACGAGGTCATCTCGTCTTCGGGTTTGTCATGGTAAACCGGCGTCCATAGTTGCGTGGACGAGTCGGGGAAGTCGAACCACTTGGGCATAACACCGATAACGGTGTACGGCTGGGCGTCGAGGAAGATCGTCTGGTTCAGGATGCCGGGGTCAGCACCAAAGCGCCGCTTCCACAGACCCCAACTCAGCAACACAGTGCCGCTGGCTCCCGGACTGTCATCGGCCAGCGTAAAATCGCGGCCCAACGCCGGCTGTACGCCCAGCGTGCGCAGCATGTCCCAGGAAAACAACGCACTGTCCAGTTTCTCCGGCAATTGCCCGCCCGAACCGGAAAGCCCGACCCGAATCCCCTTCGCCAGTGCGAGACTGCTATAGCTGCGGTTCTGGTTCTTCCACTCGGCGTACATGCCGCCTGAGACCACGTTGGAACCTGTCGTGTCGTCTCCAAGAAGACCCGCCTCATAGAGCATCGCGAGGCGATCCGGATCTTGGAACGGCAAAGGCTTGAGCAAAACGCCACGCACTACGGTGAACAGCGCGACGTTGGCGCCAATGCCCAACGCCATCACCACGATGGCGATGACGGCAAAACCAGGCGTGCGACGAAGTGTGCGCAGACTAAAGCGCAGATCGCGTGCGAGGGATTCGAGCCAGTTCCAGGACCAGATGGCGCGAGTCTGTTCCCGAATAAGCGTAAGATTCCCAAAGGCGCGCAAGGCCGCGTGGCGAGCCTCTTCTTCCGAAATGCCGCTCTCCCGTTGCTCGTCTTCCTCCAATTCCAGGTCGGAACGAAGCTCCCGATCGAGATCCGCGTCTCTCTTCTTGATCTGCCACCAGTTCATGTCAGGTCTCCTCGGCGGCGGGCCACATCACGCGCGCCACCGCTTCGGCCATCTGCTTCCAGTGCGATTCTTCGGCCAGGAGCTGCTTCCTGCCTTTGTCGGTTAACCGGTAGTATTTGAATTCCCGATTTCGGTCCGGCCCAGTCTCCCATCGGGACACGACCCACCCTCTTCGCTCCAGGCGATGCAGCGCGGGGTAGAGCGAGCCATGCTGCATCTGCAAGAATTCATTCGTAGTCCTCTGAATGTGCTTCCCGATCTGGTGACCGTGAGCGGGTCCATAGAGAAGCGTCCTCAAGATGAGCATGTCAAGCGTTCCCTGGAGGAGCCCGACCCGTTGCTGCGCTTGCTTCGCCATAGAAGGCATTCTACCCTCGATCTAAGAGCGATGGTAGACACTCGACTGTCGATTGTCAACGGTCGAAGCAGAGTGTAGATTCTCGCATGACGACTTCACGCCAACGCGCTCATTGCAGGCAAAATGAGCGTAGTTTCCAAGTTCCGGATGGATTGTCGGCAGACCGGAAGTTATCCAGAAACGGCCTTCCGGGAAGCGCAAGGAGGCTCGAGTCGGCAGTCCGCAACCCAGAAACTTAACCACAACCTAAATCCCCCGCCATTGGCATTTATCCCCGCATCCCCATAGAATCTTCTCTACCCGCTTGGAACCCGTCACTCACTTCCTAACCGGCGCCTGCCTCGGACGCGCCGGCCTCAACCGTAAGACCGCGCTCGCCACGCTCACGCTTACCCTCGCCGCCGAAGCCCCCGACCTCGATGTCCTCAGCCGCTTCCGCGGCCCCGCCTTCGCCTTCACCCATCATCGCGGCTTCACTCACTCCTTCCTCGGAGTTCCAATCGACGCCGCTGCCGTAGTCGGCTTCGTCTATCTCATCTGGCGCCTGCGCGGCCGCAAACTCAAGAATCCGAATCTCCCTCCGCGCTGGGGATTACTTTTCCTCTACGCCTGCCTCGCCGGCCTCAGCCACATCCTGCTCGACTTCACCAATAACTACGGCGTGCGCCCCTTCTGGCCTTTCTCCGAAAAGTGGTACTCCTGGGACATCGTCTTCATCTTCGAGCCGGTCATGTTCGTTCTCCTGCTTCTCGGATTGATCGCTCCGTCCCTCTTCGCCCTGATCGACAAGGAAATCGGCGTCCCCCAGCGCGGACCCCGAGGCCGCCTCGCCGCTACCGTTGCCCTGCTCGCCGTCGTCTTCATGTGGGCCGTGCGCGATTTCGAACATCGCCGCGCCGTCAACGCACTCCAATCCCGCACTTACCAGGGCGCCGATCCCCTAAGAGCTTCCGCCTACCCCTCCCTGTCGAACCCGTTCCGCTGGTATGGCGTCGTCGAAACTTCAAACTTTTTCGCCCTCGCTCCCGTGGATTCTCTCACTCCCGAAGTCGATCCCGGGGATGCTGCTGGGGGTGCTGCAGAAGACAAACTCACCATCTTCTACAAACCGGAAGAAACGCCCATCACTCTGGCCGCGAAGCGCTCCTACCTCGGACGCGTCTACCTCGACTGGGCTCAATACCCCATCACTCAAACCGTGCCCCTGGGCCTAGTCGAACAAGGCTCTCCTGCGCAAGATGCACTCGAACAAGACTCGCCCACACCAGACTCTCCCGCGCAAGGCTACATCGTGAACTTCCAGGATCTCCGCTTCCTGCAACTCCCCAGCCTGCTCACCCGGGGCCGCCGCAACGAATCCTCCGGACCGCTCGGCGCCGGCGTCCAACTCGACCGCAATCTCCACGTCGTCGGCGATGTCTACGGCTCCGGCGCAAAACGTATCACCGTCCCCGAACCCCGCCAGCCCGCTAACTAACCTCTCGCAACCGTCAAGCAACCGTGAGCTCTCGATCTCCTCTTGACGAACGCGCCCTGCACGCCCACAATAGTCCGAGGTGCCCATGCTGCCCTATTTATTCGTCCTATTAGCCATTGCCGTTCGCTTCCTGCCCTTCGCCGGCCCGCTGAACGTCCTCCCGCACGCCTGGCACTTCACCCCGGTCGCTGCGTCGCTGCTATTTTTCGGAGCCCGCGGCTCCCGCCGCCGCATGTGGATTCCTCTTGTGCTCTTCATCGCCACCGACATCATCCTCACCAGGTACATCTACGCCTACACCATTTACTGGGATCAGTTCGTCACATGGGCCTGGTATGCGGCCATCCTGTGGCTCGGCACCAATCTGCGCGAAAAATCCGGCCCCGTCCGCGTCGTGGCCGCCGCACTCACCAGTTCAATCTCCTTCTTTTTGATCAGCAACTTTGCCGCGTGGGCAGCCTGGTCCCAGATGTACCCACGCTCATTCAACGGCTTGATGATGTCTTACGCCGCCGGACTCCCATTTTTCCGCGGCACCGTCGAGAGTGACCTGTTCTTCTCAGTCGCCATGTTCGGAACCCCGGTCTTCCTGCACGCGCTCTCCGGATGGTTCCACAAGTCCGCCAACACCGCCGCCGCGGCCTAATGGAATCTCGGCAATCTCGTATCGGCGTGCCCGGCGTAGATTCGTATCAGGGCATCGCTTCAGCGATGCCGTAACTTCGCCCAAGAAACCCGGCTTTAGCCGCCGGACCCCGATCCCCCACGCCGCTTCCTCCTCCGCAACGCCAGCCACAACACCACTCCCAACACCACCACCCCCAGAACCCAATAAATATGCCGGCGGAATACCGTCCCCAGAATCCCCACAATCTGTGGCCCAAACCACAGCGTCAGCAAAGCCAGCACCAGAAACCGCACAAACCGTCCCGCAAAAACCGCCGCCAGAAAATCGCGGAACCGCATCTCGAACACCGCCGCTCCCAGCACAAAAATCTTGAACGGCATCGGCGGAGGCAGCATCCCCGGAAACATCAGCGCCCAAAACTCATGCCGCTCAAACGAGCGGTGAATCTCCAGAAACCGCTCCTCCGAAATCCGCTTCCGCAGCACCTTTTCGCCGCCCAGATACCCAATGACGTAAAGCGGAACGCTCCCCAGCGCCGACCCCAGCGACGCCAGCACTACATAAAACAGCAGCCGCCGGTGATCCTGGTAGACATAAAACGCCACAATCGCATCCACCGGCATGCCCAGCAGCGCCGAATCCGCGAATGCGATGGCGAACGCACCCCAAATCCCGAGCGGCACGAGCAGGTACAAAATCCACGCCGTATACCGCGCCAGAATGTGTCCAATCGTTTTCAAAGGAAATTTAGTTTACGTGAAAGTGGTGGCTTGGCGACATTCTGTATGGTGCACGGGGTAGACGCGAAAAGTATAATACTTAGGTATTAATCGACAGTTTAATAACACGGGCCTTCGAGTCGTTCTATGATCCGCCGCGTCACGCGGCCCATGGAATTGAATCTCATTTTCTCGGTCGGCGACTTCGTCCGTCTTCCTTGACGCACGTGGCGGCGCGTCAGAAGGCCCCACGCTTCCATATAGCGCACGTACTTTTGCCCCTTGAGACGCGGGGTCAGCTGTGATCTTTCAACACGTTGTTCCCATTCCCAACCCTATGAGCGCCGTCGCCGCAGGAGCGGTGCGAAAGTGCAAATCGGCTGTAACGATTTGCAAGGCGCGGACTTATCGCGCCGTCTTTTGCACGGCTCGATGCCAAAACCAAGTCCGATTCGACTCGGTTTTGATGGGAACAACGTCTTGAGGGATCACAGTCAGCCCGCCCGTGCTCATCCCCAAGAGCCGGGCGACCGGAAAGATATACCACGTATCTTCGGGCACCACGTAGCAGGCGAAATAGTCGACTTCTCTTGGTGTGTATAGACGTTTGTCGAAGCCGTGGAGCTGGCACAGATAACTGCCCGCGCTGCGCACCCAACATTCCGTGGACTTCACCTGCACGCGGAGGAACCAGCCATTCTTTTCGAGGGAGACATCGTACTTCGCCGAATCCCCCCAAGGCTTCGCGACATTGAATCCCAGCCCCTGCACGATCGTAATAAACACCAGTTCCGCCCACTCCCCCCGCCGCTTGTAAGTCGCAAACTTTACTCGATCCCGTAGCCGCATGGTAATGCACCCTCACTTCGCCCAGAAACACAAAAGGCGCAGCCCGTAGGCCACGCCTTCTTTTTTCGAATTTCGATCCTATAATTCTATTATATCACTGCGCTATACCCAAAATGGGACACGCTCCCCATAAATATATCTCCTTCCCTTGCCCTCACATGCCATCGGACAGCCACAGGACAAGAAACATCGCATTTCGCTCACGGGAACGCTGTCCGGATACGCTCGCGACGGTAAGGTGTTTACCAAAACAGCCTCGAATACTTTTGGACTTATCGAATTCGGAACTGCACACCCTGACGCAGACGGAAACGAGATTCCAGAAGAATTTGGGAGTATGGAGAAAGGAGCTTAGAGCTGGCGCGGCAGAAGGGTAAACGCAGTAGTATTGGGAGCTACCGGGCTTGATTGGGCTTCGGGGCTGGACCACTGACTTATGTCGCATGCCCCATTTCTCGCATTTTTCGCGAGAAGTGGAAACTTGGCTCAGACCCCAACCTCTCAAAGCGCCCCCTGCGCCTGCATATACGCCCGCAGAATGGCGTTGATGCGCGTCTGATACCCGCGCTGTTGCCGGAACCAGCGCAGCAAGTCGGCATCCAGCCGCATGGTCACAATTTCTTTCGGCGTCGGCATTACGACCCTGGCACTTTTCCAGAATTCTTCATCCGTGGCATGCGCGTCGGGGTCGGCTGCAATCCCCTTGCGTATCGTGGCCGCACTCGCGCGGCGCAACTTGTCCCAATCGGTGCCAGCGGCGCCGCTGTGGTTTGGTTTCTTTGTTTTTGACCCGTTACTTTTCAATCGCATAAGCCCTCGACGTGCAGCCAGTAGTAGCGCCGTTCATGGGGTTCCGCACGCCAGGCCGAGATGATGCGTCTCTCGTCGTGCTGCCGGTCGGTGTAAATAACCGTAATCTCCAGGCCAATTCACCAACCCGATGGCATACACGCGCTGCTCGCATAGGCGAAGCGGTCATCGACTCTTTCGACGGTCGGGCCCTCGAAAATCCGTACCGCGTCTTCGAACCCAAGCCCGTGCAACTCAAGGTTGCGGCGGTTCTTTTCTTCATCCCAACTATACCGCATAAAACGTATTTACACAACGTAAATATACAGAGCCCCTACGTGTGTTCCGTCTTCCCATCCAGCAAACTCAGCGCATGCGGCACCAGTTCCAGCACCGCCTGCAGCGATTCCACCGCCCCGCTCGGACTGCCCGGCACATTCAAAATCAGTGTCTTGCCCCGCACGCCGCATACTCCGCGGCTCAGAGCCGCAAACGGAGTCTTCTTCAAACCTTCGCTCCGCATGCGCTCACCCACGCCGTCGATCAGACGATCGCAAATCGCTTCTGTTGCCTCCGGAGTAACGTCGCGTACCGCAATCCCCGTCCCGCCCGTGGTAACGATGAATTGCGCTTCCAGCGCGAGATGGACGAGTGCATTCTGAATCTGCATCGAATCGTCCTGCACGATTCGCGTAGCCACCACGCGAAAGCCGGACCGTCCCAACACCTCGGCAACCGCCGGCCCTGAAATGTCCGCGCGCTCGCCGCGCGAGCACGAATCGCTCACCGTAACCACCGCCGCCGTAAGCAAAGCCACTCCGGCCTCAATTGTCGAGGAGAACGTCATCTTCCTCTTCCCTCTTGCCGGGAGTGCTCGCCATCGGAGCGCCGCTGCCCGCACTTGCGCTGCTCGTACTTGCGCTGCTCGCGCCGGCGGCCCTATCTTCTGCGGACTCCCCGCCGCTATCGCGCTGCGATTCGTCGAGCAGCCGCAAGCCCTCCATCAGCAGGCCTTGCGTGTTGAGCTTCGTGGTTTCCTGATCGGTCTTGCCCTCGAAGTTCAGCTCGAAGTTGCCGCCCGTCCAGCGCAGAACTTTGAAGACGGCTTCATCGCCCCGCAAAGCTCCGTACGTGGCGTGCTTCACCTGGCCTTCGACAAAGAAGACCTCGCACTTGTCGGCTTCGTTGTTCAGCTTGAGCTGGCAGCTCTTGCGGCCCATCTCCAGGGACTGCATCAGGTCGATCACATTCATCTGCGAGAGGTTGCCGCGAACCACGCCATCGGAAGGAGCGGTCTTCGCCATCTTCTCCAGCGCGATGCGATCGACCGTGCGCTTGATGCGACGCGTGGCTTCTTTCAAGAAGAAAGGTTTCGCCAGATAATCATCGGCGGCATCCGCCGGCGAAAGCCGTTCATCGATATCCGCCCGGCTCGCCATCAACACCGCGGAAAAATTCGCCGTCGCCGGACGGCTCTTCAGCTTCTCCACCAACTGCCGCCCATCCATCCCAGGCATGCGGTAGTCGCACACTACCAATTCTGGCGGGTCGTCAACGGCCTTCAGCAACGCATCCGCCGCATCGCCGGCGGTCACCACGCGCGCGAACGGAGTGAGCGCCTGCTGCAGCATCCCCAGCACCATGGGGTTGTCGTCCACCAGCAATAGCTTCACGTCGTTTGCCATCGATTTCACTTCACCCGCCGATACTCTCCGCTCTTGCCTCCACTCTTCCGCTGCAAGACAATTTCCCGCACTTCAATCCCCTTATCCATCCCTTTTGCCATGTCATATAGAGTCAAGGCAGAAATGCCTGCTGCTACGAGGGCTTCCATCTCGACTCCGGTTTGGGCAGTGGTGGTGACTTTGGTGGCGATGGCGACGCCATTCTCGCATAGGGTCATCTCGACAGCAACGTGCGAGAGCGGCAAGGAGTGGCACATCGGGATCAGGTCGGAGGTGCGTTTGGCGGCCATGATTCCGGCGATACGAGCTACTTCCAGCGGATCGCCTTTGGGGTTTTTCGGCAGCGCTTTTAGTACAGAAGGTTTTATCACAACGAAGGCGGTGGCTTCGGCTTCGCGTTTGGTGGGTGCTTTGCCGGAGACATCGACCATCCGGGCGCGGCCGGCTGCATCGTAGTGGGAGAGCTTTTTCGGCATGCGGAAGTTATATCTTACATGGGATGCGAGGGTGTGGAGAGCACCTCACCGGCTTAAAGCCGCCATTGATCTTGCGCCATTATCGCAGCGCTGAAGCGCTGCGCCACCCAAAAGTTGCAGTTCGGAGGTAGTCTGCGACGCACATTTCCAGGCAAGCAGGCTAAACTTCGCGCGGCATGACCGCGACCCACTCGCCGGCGGGGATGTGCTCGCGATCGGGGGGGACGACGATGTAACAATTGGAGCGAGCTTGGGCGGCAATGTCGCCGGAGCCCTGCCAGGGCACGAGTTCCACCTGCGACTGCTCGTAGGCGCCGGAAAGAATCGCGGGGAGAAATCGTTTTAGTCCGGTCTTGACGCGGATCTCGGATTTCAGACGGGCATGGAGGAATGTGAGCGGGCGGGGGGAGATTCCCGCGAGGGCCTCGAGCATCGGCCGGGCAAACAGTTCGAAGGTGACCATGGTGGAGACTGGGTTGCCGGGAAGGCCGAAGAAATACTTGTGCAGACTTTCAAGCGGGGCTGACGCCCCGGAGCGGGCGAGTCGCCCGCTGCCACACGAGCTGACTCGTCCGAAAACTACGGGGCGGCCGGGTTGGATTTTCGCTCCGGTGAAGAAGAACTCGGCTTGCAGTTCGGCGAGGACTTGTTCGACGAGGTCGTAGCGTCCCATGGAGATGCCGCCGGTCATCAGCAGCAAGTCGAATTGCAGGCCTTCTTCTATCAGTTGCCGCAGGCGGCGCGGCTCGTCGGGGGCGATCGGGAGAAGCACGGGTTCGCCGCCGGCTTGCTGAATCTGCGCCGCGAGTGAATAGGTGTTGGAGTTGCGAATCTGGGTGGGGCTGGGCGCGGCATTGATGTCGACGATTTCGTCGCCCGTGGTAAGCACGGCAACGCGCGGACGAACAAACACGTCCAGGCGCGATTTGCCCACCGAGGCTGCGAGTGCGATGGCGGCTTCGTTGAGGCGCATGCCGCGAGCTCTCAGGAGACTGCCACATTTGGCTTCGGCTCCCTGGGGGACAATATTTTCTCCCGGCGAGATTTCCTTTGTGATTTCGACGCAATCGTTTTGCAGAGATGTGTACTCAATCATTACTACGGCGTCCGCGCCTTGCGGGACGGGAGCGCCCGTCATGATGGAGAAGGCCTCGCCTTGCCTCATGGCGGATGAGAGGTGCAGCGGGCCGGCTTTGATCTCTCCGATCACGGTGAGCTTGGCTGGAAGCTGCGCCAGATCGGCGGCGCGCACGGCATAGCCATCGCGCGTGGATCGGGGGAAGGGAGGGATGTCGCGATCGGCGGTAATGGGCTCGGCGAGGACTCGGCGGGCGGCGTTGAGAAGGTCTACCGTTTCGGTGGTGCCTGGAGTTATCTGCGAAGCGTGGTCTTCGACGGCACGGCGGGCGGATTCAAAGGCTAGGATCAGGGATTGGGTTGGTGGTGGAAGCATGCGGAGATGATAGTGGAAGCGTCCCCACTTCTCGCAAAAAACGCGAGAAATGGGGCACCCGGCCACTGAATCACCACCCAAGCCGCTTCAATCCTGTCACCTGATCGAAGTGGCGATCACGACTCAACAGCGGAAGCGAGTGCTGGCGGCAGAGGGCCGCGATCCAGAGGTCGTTGGTGGGAATCGGCTTGCCCTTGCGCCTGAGATCGAGAGTGATCTCGGCGTAGTGCTGGGTCGTTGGCTCGTTAATATCGAGCACGGCGCAGTCGCGAAGAAGTGCGGTGAGCCAGTTTTCATAGGTGGCGCAGTGCCGCGATTGGGCGATTCCGTAGCGATACTCGCCGAGGACGATCACGGGAATCGCCATCTGGCCGGCGCGGGTGAGAATGGCGATAACGGCCGGGTCGTCATCGGCCGCGGCGGATAAGGCATTGGTATCGACGATCATTATTTTGTCAGATCTTGGTCAGGCTGGGATCAGCGCCAGAGTTCGCGATCGATCTGCTCGAAGGCCCCTTCCACGCGCTCCTCGATCTGCTTACGCTCATTGTGAAGGTGCTTGAGCTTGCCCAGATGTTTCGTCCAGGGTTTTTCCTGAGGCGCGATTCTCAGCTTCTCCTGGACAGCCTCTGTCACGAACTGACGCAGAGGAATGCCGCGCTCGGCCGCCACCGACTTGGCCCGGCGGAACAGAAAGTCCGGGATTTCAAGAGTCGTCTTCACTGGCCCATATTACCATATTTATGGGACACATGCCTCGTTCAATGCGGCTCTATTATGCTGTCGCTTCCAGAGATCTGCTGTTGCTTGGAGAATTGCAGACCAACCTCGATCAGAGACTTATGGCGTGGCAGAGAATAGTTCTTCCGCCAAAGAAGATCGTTGCCTCCGTAAGGGACAACGAGTGGACTCCTGTGCTGGCTGCGGTGTAGCGTCCCCCTCCCTGCCTCGCCCCCTCCCGTTTCTGGTTTCCCAATGTAGCAACGAGAGAGTCTCCCACGAATCGAGATCGAGAACTGTTGACCGTCCCCGGAATCCACAGACCTACTGTGACATCCGACCTTGTGGCCACCATCAAACTTGCGCGATCATGGTCGAGGCCGTGACGGTCTGCTACACCGCAAGCCGTCGCGCCCTAACTCCTTTGTTTCAGGTATTTTGTATCTAAGTCCTTTGAAAGACATATTTTGCGGGGAACTTCTTGCTAACTCGATGATTCCACTAACAGCGAGGGGGGGTGGGTAACCCCGAACAGCTCTCAGGCTCAGAGACTCCATGCGCCCGTGCGCCGGAGAATCGGAGAGTGCAGCTATTTTTCAGGCAGATTTTCGCAGACCCGAATGGCACCTACCCTAGCGGACCAGTTCCTGCCCCAACAATGCGGGATTGCTGGCGAAGGAGATGCCGGTTTCGAGGTCGACCACGCGGTCGCGGACCAACTGGGCGATTTCGCCATCGAAGTGTTGCATGCCTTCGGTGGCGCCGGCTTTCATGGCATCGAGCAGGGTCTTGCCTTCGCGTTCGCCTTTCTCGATGCACTCGCGGGTGCGGGGATTGGCTTTCAGGATTTCGGCGACGGGAACGCGGCCGCTGCGGTCGGTTTTGGGCAGGAGCCGCTGGCAGATGATATAGCGGAACGACTTGGCGAAGCGTTCACGCACGCTTTGCTGCTCGTTGGGCGCGAAAGAGCTGACGATGCGCTCGACGGTTTTGGGCGCGTCCATGGTGTTGAGACTGGAAAGCACCAGGTGGCCGGTTTCGGCGGCTTCGAGGACGATCTCGATGGTGTCGCGGTCGCTCATCTCGCCGACCAGAATGACCTTGGGGGCCTGGCGCAGCGCGGAGCGCAGGGCGTGCGCGAAGCTGGGCGTGTCGCTATGCAGCTCGCGCTGGTGAATGGTGGAGCATTTGTGGCTGTGCAGGAACTCGATGGGATCTTCAATGGTGATGATGTGATAGTACTTCTCGCGATTGATGCAATCGAGAAGCACGGCCAGAGTGGAGGACTTGCCCGATCCGGCGGGACCGGTGACGAGCACGATGCCATCGCGGAGCTTGGCGACATCGGCGAGGTGGGCGGGCAAACGGAGAGATACAAGATCCGGGATGGCGGTGGAGATGACGCGCATGACAACGGCGCAGCTGCCACGCTGGATGAAAATGTTGACGCGAAAGCGAGCGACGCCGGCGAGGCCGTAGGAAATATCGCACGAGCCGGCTTCGCGCAATGTGGCGACTGCCTGCTTGTTATCGCCAATGAGATCGGCGGCGATGTGGCGGGTGTCATCGGCGGTGAGGGTCGATAGTCCCGGGACCTGGACTGGAATGAGCTGGCCATAGACCTGAACTTGGGGCGGGCGCCCGGGAGAAAAAATCAGATCGCTGATTTTGTCCGCGGCGCGCAACATGGCGGCGAGCAAAGCGGGCGTAGCGACCTTGCCGCTGCCGGAATAACCTTCCAGAGACACTGCGATGGCTGAGATACCGGGCGCTGCCATTCAATCCTCGATTAGGGAATTGCACCACCACAGCAGGGAGAGCGGGCCAACCGGAACTGGCCTGATACTTACACTCTACAGGCCCGGCGCATGTAAGCGTAAGGACAGTAAGTACATAGTCCTTGGTAATATGGATGCGGCGGCAAATGAAAAAGGGCGGCTGAGCCGCCCTTCTGTGCTTGCAAATTGCGCGTCTGGGTAAGGAATCTTAGTTCGTTTTCTTGGGCGGCGTCTTTTTCTTACCGCCAAAGCCGGTTTCCACCGGAGCGCCGATGCTGGCAAGCATGGCTTTGGCTTCCTCGGAATGCCCGCCGGTAGGCATCAACTCCAGATACTTCTGGAAGGCTTCTGCGGTGCCAGGTGCGGCGACCATCTTGTCGCCCTGGAGTGTGGCCTTACCGAGAAGGTTAACGCCTTTCTGGTAATAGGCTTCCGCCCGGGTGGGATCGGCGGCGATGCATTTATCGAAAGCATCGACAGCTTTATCGGCTTGGCCAGCGTTGGTGAGAACCGCTCCCATATTGAAATAATACTGCGCGGCCGCAGTGGGATCGGCCGCGATGGCCAGCTGATAGGTCTTTGTCGCGTCGTCGATCTTGCCGGCCTTACTGTAAGCCTCGGCGAGGTTGTTGTAATAGGCTGCGAGATTCTTGTTGGCGTTCGGGTCTTTGTCGTTGGTGGCGGCCTGTTTTAGTTGCACCGCTTTCTGATAGGAGTCGACGGCTGAGTCGAGACGCTTTTGCTTTTCGGCGGGATCGGTCTGTTTGGTCGCCGACATGCGGTAGGCGTCGCCCAGCTTGAACCAGATGAGATCGCGAGTGGCATCGATGTCATTGGCCGCAATCAGGTTGGCAATCGCGGTCTCGTAGTCGCCGGCATCGGTGGCAGCCTTGGCCGCCGCCAGCTTCTCGTTCAGCTTTCCGACCGTGTTGTTTTCCTTCTTGGCTTTCTCCGCGGCTTCCTGCTGAGCCTTGAGCTGTTCCGGAGTCAAACCCTGGCCCTTGGCTGCTTCTATGGCTAGTTTCTTCATGTCGAAGTCGACCGGCGGGTTCTCGTCCAGCGTGACCGTAACTTTGCCGAAGTGGAAGAGTTCCTTGTTGGCTTTGGCGTCGTCCGCGTTCTTGTAGAGCGTGACCGTATAAGTGCCCCCCCCAATGCCCAGCGAGAAATACTCGCCCTTCTTGTTGGTCTTGAGGGTGTACTTCTGACCGTTGTCCTGGTTGGCCCAAACCACCACGCCGTCGACAATGGGATTACCCTGGGCATCTTTGCAGACGCCCTTGACTGTTCCTGAAGCACCCTGCGCGAAGACCGGAAGCGGGCACAGTCCCAGCATTAAGAGAGCGAGAGAAAAAACAGCAACAAGCTTTTTCAGATTCATACTTTGCCTCCCGGCAGAAAACCGAATGATTTGAATGCCGACTCCCAATTGTTCATTAAGAAAACGCAGACGGTTGAGTTCTGCATTTTTTTATTCAACGATCAGGATCCAAAAACTGATCCGCGGCCGCGTAGGGAATCGGATCCCTGACTCCGGCAGCGGCGAACGCACGCAAGCGCAACCGGCAACTATCGCACACACCGCAGGCTCGATCCTCATGGCTGTAGCATGACCACGTTAAATCGAATGGTGCGTCGAGTTCAAGGCCAAGGCGGATAATTTCCGCCTTGCGCATGGCGATGAGCGGGGTGACGATTTCGATGGTGCCTTCTTTCGTGCCCGCTTTGATCACTTGATTGAACGCTTCATAATACGCCGGACGGCAATCGGGATAGCCGGAACTGTCCTGTTCGACGGCGCCGATGTAGATTTTGGAGGCGCCGAGGACCTCGGCCCAGCTTACGGCGACGGCCAGGAAATGCGCGTTGCGAAACGGCACATAGGTGACCGGAATGTCGTGTTGGGCGGTGGGGGCGATGGGGACGGCGATGTTTTGGTCGGTTAGGGCGGAGCCTCCGATGGCCGCGAGAGCCTGGTTGCGCACGAGGAGCTTCTCCTGGATATTCAGTTGCCGGCAAATTGCCAGGAAAGATTCGCGCTCGCGTTGTTCGGTGCGTTGTCCGTAACTGATGTGTAGAGCGGCGGTGGGGTAATCGCGGGCGGCGAGGGCGGCGCATACGCAGGAATCCATGCCTCCGCTGAGTAATACGACGGCTCGGGGCTTGGCAGAGTTCGTCATTGTTGCAGAGCTTATCGACTGGATTGACGATTGGAAGGCGCCGTTTTCAATCAGCAATCATAAATCAGCAATTTGTCAGACTCCCTTGAGCGCGGGATTCCAGATGAACTTGTGCAACTGCAGTCCCAGGCGCGCCGGAACGTCGTCGGCGAGCATCCAGTCGGCTAATTCCTGGGGATCGAGAAGGCAGTGCGAACTGTCGCGCGCACCGCTTGCGTCCTTACGAAAAGCCGGCGAAAACAAGACTGCGTTCACACGCTCCGCCAGGCGATGCCGGTGGGTGAAGTCGCGGGCAAATTCATAATCGGCGCGGCCGCTCAGGACGAACTTGACTTCATCGTGAACGGTCAAAGCATCCAGATTCTCGATGTGGAAGGTTTCGCCCTCGCCCGAATCCGGGCACTTCACGTCCACGATCTTGATAACGCCCGCGGGAACGCGCTCCAGGGGGCGCTCACCGCTGGTCTCGAGCAGCACTCGATATCCACCTTCCAGCAACTGCAGCATGAGGGGCACGAGTTCGCGCTCCTGCAGCATGGGCTCGCCCCCGGTGATCTCCACCAAACCGCCGTTCGGACTGAGCCGTTTCACTTCCTCCCACACTTGTTCGGAGGTCATCTTGTGGCCGCCCTGGAACGTGTATTCGCTGTCGCACCAGGTGCAGCGCAGATTACAACCTGTCAGGCGTACAAAGACACAGGGTAGACCCGCGTGCGTGGACTCACCTTGTAGCGATTTGTAGATCTCGGTTATCTGCATTTGCGAGTAGCGCCGGCCCAGCACCGGCCCGGTCGCGGGCGGGACGCCCGCTGGACAGCCGCCGGGACGGCGGCGCTACGACTCCGTATAAGTAGCCGTGGTCGTGTCGGTCTCGTACACCGTGACGTTCTTTACGCGCACACGGCCGTTGGTGACATTCTTCAGCCGCGTGTTCGATTCGTCATAAAAATACTTGGCCAGATTCTCCGCCGAGGGGTTGATCACTGTGAAAGGCTCGATGTCGTTGATCATCTGGTGATCGAGCCGCTCGATTACGTGCTTCATGACCTCGCGCAGGTCTTTGAAATCGAGCAGGAGTCCGGCCTTGTCCAATTCGGCCCCGGCCAGTGTTACGCGAATCTTGTAGTTATGCCCGTGCGGATTCTCGCACTTGCCCTTGTAGTTGCGGAGGTAGTGTCCCGCGGCAAAAGTATCGTCAACCGTCACTTCGAACATGCATCCCTCAGCGGCTTTGCGTGGATACAGGGCGGGCCGCGTTTTATGGCGAAACATCTTATTATACGGCGCACCGCAACCGTTGCGCTTGACTGCCTGCGACTCCGAAATGTAGCTTGCATATTCGGCTTTATCCGCAAAGGGAGCATACATGCAGCGTCGCAACTTGTCCGCGTTGGTTTTCGCCATGGCGGTTTTCGCCGTACTGCCGTTCACTTCGCGCACTGCGGCCCAGAGCAGGCCTGAGGCGGCAGAGTTTGACGTCAAGGAACACTACACGAAGTACGAATACAGAATCCCGATGCGCGACGGCGTGCACTTATTCACTTCGGTATACGTGCCCAAGGACAGTTCCCGGACATATCCATTTCTGATCAATCGCACTCCGTACAGCGTGGGTCCGTATGGAGTGGATTTGTACCGCACGCGGCTTGGTCCGTCGCCAGACTTCGACCGGGCGGGGTACATCTTCGTGAACCAGGATGTGCGGGGCCGTTATATGTCGGAGGGGACGTTTGTCGAGATGCGTCCGCACATGGACAACAAGAAATCGAAGCAGGATGTGGACGACAGCAGCGATCTCTATGACACCATCGACTGGCTGCTGAAGAACGTGCCGAACAACAACGGCAACGCGGGGATCTGGGGCATCTCTTATCCCGGATTCTTTACCTCGGCCAGCATCATCGACTCGCATCCGGCGCTGAAGGCGGCTTCGCCGCAGGCTCCCATGACCGATCTGTTTATGGGCGACGATGCTTACCACGGCGGAGCTTTCATGCTGAACGCCAATTTCGGGTTCTACAGCTCGTTCAAGCCGCAGGAGAATCCGCAATTGCCGCCCAAGACGCCTGTGCCCTTCGACTACGGAACCAAAGACGGCTACGAGTTTTACCTGAACGTGGGTCCGATCGGGAACCTTTCAAAATATCTTGCGGGCAAGAGCGCGCTGTTCGACGACCAGATGCACCACGACATCTACGACGATTATTGGAAGGCGCGAAATCTGGCGCCGCACATGAAGAATATTCACTGCGCCGTGCTGACCGTTGGAGGATGGTTCGACGCCGAGGATTTACAAGGTCCGTTTAGCACTTTTCACGCGATCGACAAGAACAACTCGGGAATCTTCAACGCGCTTGTAGTTGGGCCGTGGGTGCACGGCGGGTGGGCGCGGTACGACGGCGATCACCTGGGGCGGGTGGAGTTCGCCGCGAATACCGGCGACTATTATCGAAAAAATATTCTGTTTCCGTTTTTCGAGCAGTACCTGAAAAGCAATGGCGAGGCGAAACTGCCTAAGGCGTACGTCTTTGAGACCGGTACGAATGTGTGGAGACGATATTCGGCGTGGCCTCCGAAAGAGGTTGAGGCGAAGACGCTTTATTTTCGAAGCGGTGGCGGACTTTCGTTCGATCCGCCGACATCCGATTCGCCCGCTTTCGACGAATACGTCAGCGATCCAGCCAAGCCTGTGCCTTTTGTGAACTATGTTTCCGTGAGCGTGCCGCAGGAATACATGTTGTCCGATCAGCGCTTTGCGGCGAGCAGAAGCGATGTTCTGGTTTATGAGACGCCGGTGCTGCAGGAAGATGTGACCATTGCCGGGCCAATTGCCCCGCGACTTTTCGTTTCGACCAGCGGAACGGATTCCGATTGGGATGTGAAGCTGATCGACGTTTATCCCGCGGATTATCCCGACAGCAAGTTCGACGCGCCCAGGCCCGAAGACAAAGACAGACCGCGGACTGACGTGGGTCCGCCTTCGTTTACGATGGGTGGGTATCAGCAACTGGTGCGCGGCGAGCCATTTCGAGGAAAATTTCGTCACAGTTTCGAAAAGCCTGAGCCGTTTACGCCCGGCAAGGTGGACGAAATCGACTTCACCATGCAGGACGTGAACCATACCTTCCGGCGTGGTCACCGCATCATGGTACAGATCCAGAGTTCCTGGTTCCCGCTCACGGATCGTAATCCGCAGACCTTCGTCAACATTCCAGATGCGAAGCCCGCGGACTTTGTGAAGGCTAGCGAGCGCGTGTATCACGCGAAGGGTGAGGCTTCGGGGATTGTGGTGGGGGTGATGCCGAGTCCGGGGGAAGAGCAGAAATAGGAGTAGTCAGTTGAAGGGTCGCGGAGATCCTTGGCTCGGTGGGCGTTTCGACTGCCGACTGGGTTACAATCAAGCATTCGCCTCACCACTGGATTCAACCCGCGCCTACGGGGTTACGGCGAGGCAGTTTAAGGACTGGTGCGAATGAACGTCCTGTTGCTTTCCATGCCCGATTCCTTCGAGCACATGCCCCCGGCCGCGATCCGCATGCCCAATGGAGCGCTTACATCGCTGGCGGGAAACGTCGATCCGCATCATCGAGTGGCTGTGGCGGACTTAATCCTGGTTCACCGCCAGGTTCGTGAAACTGTAATCAAGCTCGTCCGCGAGCTCGATCCGGAAGTCGTTGGACTGTCTATCATGACTTTCCAGCGGCGCACCGCTGGCCGCATTATCGACCTGGTGCGCGGGCTGCGGCCGGGCGTGAAGATTGTGGTCGGCGGGTACGATCCGAGTCTTGCGCCTGAAGCTTACGAGGACATGGGCGTCGACTACCTGGTGCGCAGCGAGGGCGAAGTCACTTTCCGCGAATTGTTGCGTGCGCTCGAGCAGGGCTGCGGGTTCGAGCGGATCGGCGGCCTCTCCTACCGGAACGGCGAGAATTGGGTGCACAATCCCGGCCGTCCGCCGCACCGGCTCGAAGACAAAGAAATCCGCCCGCCGAACCGCGATGCGCGGGTGCTGCAGGGGTACACGCTGTTGGGGCGGCAGGTGGATGTGATCGAGACCTCGCGGGGCTGCACCTTCGATTGCAGTTTCTGCTCGATCATCGAGATGCGCGGGCGCAACTTTCATACTTATTCGTTTGACCGGGTGCTGGCCGACATTCGCGATGCCCGCGATCACGGCACGCGAACCATCTTCCTGGTCGACGACAACATTACGCTGAACGTGAAGCGCTTTGAGGCGCTGTGCCAGGCCATCATTGATGCCGGACTGCACAAGCTCGATTACTTTGTGCAGGCCATGACCTCGGCCATTGCAAACCACGGAGAAACTCTTGCCCCACTAATGCGGCGAGCCGGATTCCGCTACGTTTTTCTTGGCATCGAAAACATCCTTGAGAGCGACCTGGAATTTCTGAAGGCCTCCGCCAAGAATACCGAGCGGACCAACGGACAAGATACCGGCAACGCGACGCTGAAGGCCATCGATTACATTCGCCGCAACCAGATGTATGTGGTGGGCGGATTGATCGTGGGCAGTCCCGGCGACACGCGGGAGTCGATTGAAGCGAATCTCGAGTTTGCCCGGCGCTATGTGGATTGGCCCTATATTCAGCATCCAACGCCGTATCCGCGGACGCCCATGACGAAAGACTTCCGCGATCAAGGCTTGATCATGAATGAGCGGCTCGAAGAGTACGACGGCACCACGGCGGTGGTGCGCACCGAGCACCTGTCGGCCGAAGAGGTGGAATTCATGCGCTGGAAGGCCGAGCGCTGGATGAAGGTTCACCACATCCCCGCGGCGCTGAAGCATGATCCGGGGTTCGTTTTGTTCAAGGGCTGGAAGATGCTAAAGCATACTTTCCGAGGAAGCTCGATCCGCTCCGCGTTGGGGCTGGAGAGCGACAAGAAAGTGTTTCAGCGGTATCGGGCAATTCGGCGGGCGGAGCGGGAGTATGTGTGAGATGTGAACAGTCTTGATGCCTAGCTTCTCAAATAGTGGCGGAGGTTCAAGGCGAGGCTTTAATCAGTCCGATTAGGAACACGAGCGCACCTATCGGCACGGCGAGCATTCCCACCAGCATAATTATCGCTCCGACTGGCGTGCTCGGGCCACAGGGCCCCGCGCCGGGCAGGAAGGCGAGAAACACCGCAAGCAGGCCGCAGCCAACCGTTAGAAGTCCCTTCTGCCAGAGCTTCACGCGCGCGATTTTATCACGAGGGCGGGCGGAATTGACCATCCGCGGACTCCTTACTATGATGTAAGGAAATGCAATGATGGAAAGGAACATGTGGCCACCGCAACCTTAACTTCGAAAGGACAAATCACTATTCCAGCGCAGGTGCGGGCCGCGCTGGGGGTGGATGCCGGAGATCGCATTGAATTCGTCGAAGTGGGGAAAGGGGAATTCAACATCGTCGCCGCTACGCGCTCGGTGCGAGAGCTGAACGGAGTGTTTCGAGGCCGTCGAAGCAAGCCCTTGACGATTGAGGAGATGGACGAAGTCATCGCCAAGCGAGCCGCTGAGTCCCGATGATCGGTCTCGATACGAACATTGTAATTCGCTATCTTACTCACGACGACCCTGCCCAAACCGCGAAAGCCATTCGATTGTTCGCATCTTCTTCCGAAGATGCTCCTGGGTTTCTTTCGCTTATCGTGCTGGTCGAGTCAGTCTGGGTGCTCGAGCGTTCCTACGGTTTTAAGAAGGATGAAATCGTGCGGCTGGTTGAAACTTTCCTGCGGGCCCGGGAAGTCGTCGTGGAGCGCGCGGAGTTGGTTTCCCAGGCACTACAACTTTCAATGCGACCGGAGTGAATTTTGCCGATTGCGTGATTGAGCGATGCGGCCACGCGGCGGAATGCAACTACACAGCTACGTTTGACAAACGAGCCACAGCAGTGGGAATGCGACTGCCCTAGAAGCAACAGAATTCCTAGCCACTTGTACCGAAGAACTCCTCGACCACTCGCAACTCGGTAGTTTTCTTGTAATTGGGCAGGCTCTCGATGAACACGCGGCCGTACTGCTTCTTCAGGATGCGGTTATCGAGCAGGACCAGCAGGCCGCGGTCGTGCAGTGAGCGGATAAGGCGTCCGAAGCCTTGTTTCAGCGTGATCACCGCCGCCGGCACTTGATACTGGAAAAATGCGTTGCCGCCATCGGCGTCAATCGCCTTCACCCGCGCGGCTACAACTGGGTCGCTGGGCACGGCAAACGGCAGGCGATCGATGATCACGCAACTCAACTGTTCGCCCTGCACGTCCACGCCCTGCCAGAACGACGAAGTCGCAAACAGCACCGCGTTCGGCGTTAGGCGAAACTCCTCGAGCAGCGCGCTCTTCGGCGCGTCGCCCTGGCGCAGCATGGGGAACTCCAAACGGCCCAGCAGCCTCTGGTAAACGTCGTTCATCTGCGCGTAGCTGGTGAAGAGCACGAAGGCGCGTCCGCGCGTGATCTCGAGCAGCTTGCGAATGCGTTCCGCTGCCAGAGTGGCAAACTGCGGCGTCCGCGCATCGGGCAAGTCGGGGGGAACATAAAATAGAGCCTGATTTTCGTAGTCAAAGTGCGAGGGCAGCACTGACTCGCGCGCATGCTCCATCCCCAGGCGCTGCCGGATGTACTCGAAACCTCCGCCGACGGCGAGCGTGGCCGAAGTCAGCACGGCGCACTCGAGTTTTGACCACAGGCATTCGCGGAGGATAGGGCCGACATCAATTGGCGTAGCCTGCAGAAAAACGTTCTGCCTTCCGCGAGCGTTTCCCTCAGGAGCTGAAGCCCCTTGCCCAAACTGCCCTTTTTCGGCACCCTTCGGCGCGCTTCGCTTGCTCAGGGCAGGCTCAGAGCTGAAGCCGTGCCCTTCCCGTTTGTTGGTTCGCCCGCCCCGGCGCTCGATCCAAAATACCGTGTTGCGATCATCGGACTCCATGGCAAAACCGAGTTGCACTTGGAGTTCCTGAGCCCGCCGCACAAAGTTGAAAATTTCCTCCGGTTTCTGCGTCAGGCCTTCGAGTTCGCCGGCGAGCCGCAGCAAAGACTGATTGAGCGCGAGAAACTCATCTCCGTTCTCTTCGAGAAACTCTCGGCGATTCTCGAAGGCAAAGCGCCCTTCGCCGGGCGGCAGCAATGAAAAGAAAAACTGCGACCGCTCCCGCAAACTGCCGAGCGCTCCCGAAAGCGATGCGGACATCATCCGGTTATGTTGCAGCGAGGTTTCCACGTCGCGCGCCAAGTCGTCGACGCGCAAGTTGCTGACAGAGATTCCGAAGTAGTTCCCCGCCACGTCTTCCAGTTCGTGAGCCTCATCGAAGATCACTGCCGCGGCTTCGGGCAGAATGCCTGCGTCGGGCGCGCCCTCGGCTTGCAACTTGATGGCAAGATCGGCGAAAAAGAGATGATGGTTGACTATGATAATGTCGCTCTCCATCCCGCGCCGGCGCATTTCGGTAATGAAACAGCGCTCCCACTCGCTGCACTTCTGCCCGATGCAGGCGTCAGACCGAGCATCCAGCTTGTGCCAGAGCGCGCTGGCCTCGGGAAGTTCGGCCAGTTCTGCCCGGTCGCCGGTGGCGGTGGTTTTTTCCCAAGCCGCAATCGCGCGATATTGCTCGATCTCCTCCAATCCGCTTAGGACCGGCTGATCGGTAAGGTCATAAAGTTTTTTCCGGCACAAATAGTTGTTGCGGCCTTTCATGTAGCAGACGGACAATCGGCCAGGTCCCCGACTCGGCTGGACAGCCGAGGCGGCTGTCCCTACATGGTCTCCGTACAGAGCGTGTTCCAGGAAAGGAATGTCCTTGTAGAAGAGTTGTTCCTGCAGATTCTTCGTGCCGGTCGAGATGATTACGCGCTTGCCCGAGCGGATCACCGGCATCAGGTAGGCGAGCGTTTTTCCCGTACCCGTGCCGGCTTCCACGATCAGGTGACGTTTTTCTTCGAGTGCCTGCTCGACTGCCTGCGCCATTTGCAACTGCCCGCGCCGGTATTCATAGGCGGGATGGGTGCGCGCAAGCACTCCGCCGGGCGCAAAGAATTGATAGAGCGAAGCGTCCTTACCGCCGGGCGCGGGGCGGTTGGGGATTGAAGGAGAAACGGGTTGGGAACCTAAAGCCACGGGAGTCTCTATAATAAGGGTTCCCAGCGATCGGCAGCTGTTCGCCACTCATTTTGACTCAGCCCACATACAACTCGACCAGCACTCTGGCCACCAACGCAGCCGGCGTTCCGACGCTTGCCATCGTGGGCCGACCCAACGTAGGCAAGTCCACGCTGTTCAACCGCATTGTAGGGTCGCGCCGAGCCATAGTTGGCGACGAGCCGGGCATCACTCGCGACCGGCTCTACGGCGACGCCGAGTGGCGCGGCCGCCGCATTCGCATCATCGACACCGGCGGCATTCTCCCTGAGGACAAGGATTTTATCCCATCGGAAATTTTTCGCCAGGCGCGGGTTGCGTTCGAGGAGGCGGCTGCGATCATCATGGTCGTCGATGGGCGTGCTGAACTGGCCGGACCTGATCTTGAGCTGGTTCGCCTGCTGAGAAAGACTGGGCGTCCGCTGTTTCTCGCCGTGAACAAAGCTGACAGCGAGAAGCAGGCGTCCATCGTCGATGAGTTCCATCGTTTGGGGATTCAGCAGATGTTTCCGATTTCCGCCGAGCACGGGCGCGGGATCGACGACCTGCTGGATGCGGTGCTTGAGATCTTGCCGCCGCCCGCCGAAGGCTTAAACACAGAGGACACAGGGGTCACCGAGGAAGCGCAGAGAACTCGAACGGGAGACGAATCTGCCTCGGAACCTGAACCGGTGTACGAGACTAAGGTTGCCATCATCGGCCACCCGAACGTTGGCAAGTCCACGCTGCTGAACTGCCTTACGGCCTCTGACCGAGCCATTGTTTCGCCCATTCCAGGTACCACGCGCGATGCGGTGGATGAAATCGTCGAACGCGACGGGCGCCGATTTCGCTTCATCGACACTGCCGGTATCCGGCGCAAGGGCAAGACTCATCTGATGGCCGAGAAGCTTTCTGTTGTGATGGCACGCAAGCATCTGGAAGCGGCTGACATTGCGTTGCTGGTGATCGACGCCACGGAAGGGGTGAGCCAGCTCGACGCCGCCATCGCCGGATACGCGCACGAGAGCGGACGGTCGATGATTATCGTGGTCAATAAATGGGATCTGATCGCGACTGGCGATCTAAAACCCGGCAGGCCGTCGAAGGCCATGCGGATGCGGGAAAGCAAGCGGCCGGGCGACCGTGTGGCTTACGAAGAGCGCCTGCGTTACGATCTCAAATTCCTGAACTACGCGCCTATCGTTTTTGTTTCGGCGCACACCGGTAAAGGGACGGAGAAGATCTTTCCGCTGCTCGAACAGGTCGCGACTGAGCGCCGCAAGCGCATTTCAACCTCGGCGATGAACCGATTTATCGAGACTGTGGACTTTGAGCGCGCGTCGGTTCCTATGCGGTCGCGGGTGAAGATTCTCTACATGACGCAGGCATCGGTGGCACCGCCAACGTTTGTGCTTTTTACGAACCGGGCGGTGAAGCTGCATTTTTCTTATCAGAGGTTCCTGGAGAATCAGATTCGGGAGGCTTTTGGGTTTTTGGGGACGCCGATTTGGATTAAGAATCGAGCGAGGAATTAGAGGGAAGAAAGGGCAGTCATGTTGCGAAGGCTGGCTGGGACCTGGTTTCTACTATCAATCTGTTCTTTTAGCTCTTTTGGTCAAACCTCGGCAAATTCCACATCGATTCTACGTGTGAAGAAATTCGTCGGCCCGGCTTACCCGGCTGCTGCACGCAAAAATCGGATGCAAGGCACCACTGCTACTGAACTTCATGTTCGGTCGGACGGTACGGTCGATTCGGTGAAGGTTGTCATGTCACATCCCGTGTTTCACGATTACGTCGAGGCTGCATTACGACGGTGGGTATTCGAGCCTGCCACAGGATCCGGGAATCTCAGGGTAACCGTCTCGTTCAAACTACAGGCTTGCGACGAAGGACTGCGATCGACCGAAACGCGCATCGAAGCCGACTTCCCGGACTTGGTGGAAGTCACGGCGTGTCTCGACCCCGTCGTCACAAGCATCAATTAACTCCCCATTAGCGTAGAAGGAAACAATCACTTCCCCGCCACATCCCGATCCATGGTCAGCAGCCCTACGCGCTGCACGCCGGCGTGATGGGCCACATCGATCACATCGGCGACATACTGGAAATCGACATCGGCATCGCCGCGCACGAAGACTATTTTCTCGGCACGCTTCAAGTAGATTTCGGCGAGGCGGGTTTCCAGATCTTCCCAGCGCACGCCTTCCTGATTGATCTTTACGGTTGGGGGCTGATCTTTCGTTGTCCACACTACCTGGATGACGACCGTGCGCGATTGCGATGCTTCCGCCGTCTGCTTTGGGTCGGGCTGCGGAATCTGCGCGGTTTCTCCCTCCTCTTTGTCCATCGACACCACGACCATGAAAACAATGATCAACGTCAGCAGCACATCGATTAGCGGTGTGACGTTGATCTCGGGACCGCGCGCACCTTTGCCTGCCATTGAGAATGATATGGAAAACTCCTCGGCTTCGGTTTGGCACGCGCGTGTCTGCAGGATCAGACACCTGAGGCGGTGTGAGAGTTCCCCAGTGGGCCGCTGAAAAGCCCCCGATGGGCACAAAACGCGACCACGGGGGCTGAAACCCGCATTGATTTTGCGAGCTTTACGCGGCGCTGAAGCGCCGCTCTTCCACGGTACTTCACGCATTTGTGAGTTTTTCCGCACCTCCTAGCGCTTGTTCGCCGGTTTATCCGGCAGGCTCAGGAGCGGGCGGCAACGGGGGTGGTTGTTGCGGTGTGTACAGAAATGGCGTCGGCGCGACTGCTGCCGGATACAGTGCCGCGCTTAGGGCCGGATAGCATGCGGCAAAGAAATAAATCGAATAGGCCGGGAAGAAGACGATGACCGGAACCGAAAGCAGCGCGATCATATAGAGAAAAATTGCCAGTAGGATGATGCCTATCACCACCGCCAGAGTAATCGTATAAACGTTCCAGGTGAGACCGGCGCTTTTCCCTGTCAGGACGGCGAGGATGCTGAGTCCGATGGTGGGTATGGCTACGAGCAGGCCAAGAATCAGTGCGGCGATTCCAACCACGATGCCGGCGCCGATGGCCATCAGAATCTTCATACCGATGTATCCCGCGTATCTGGCTTTTTCGGCTTCGATCATGGGCCACAGCCGGCGCCAGCCTTCCATGACGCTAATTTCTTCCAGCGCCATTTGCGGCACGACAAAATCCTTGGTCAGCACAAAGATCACGGCCATGGATACAAAGAAAATCAGCAGCAGGAGAAAAAGAATAATTCCACCCAGCACCAGGGCGAGGATGTGCTCCCGTGGTTCCTTGAACCATCCCAACGCAAATGCGAAGCCTGCGGGAATGCCGACCAGCAAAATGAGGCCCGCCATTGTGACCAGCAGATAAACCAATTGCCACAGGAAGTAGCGCAGGCCCGTACCCTGCCTGCGGCTCCAGCCGGCGCGAATGTGGCACTCCTTTGCCATCACGCTATCGAACAAGACGAACCGCATCACGCTGCTGATGTACATCAAGATGATGCCAAACACCAGAGCGGCAATCACCAGGACCGCGATAAGGGCGCCCACGACGGCGGGATCGATTCCCGACCATGGAAGGTCCATGAACTGACGCTGCGTGGAGGGTTGGTGGGGGAAGTTGAAATTAGAGCCGTTGAATCCGCCGCCGGAGCCGAGTTCTCCGGCCAGCAACCCGACCACGGCGAGCTTGGTCCATTGCCAGAAGCGAAAAGGCTGGAAGAGTTGCTGGCGGGTATGTTGGAAGGCGAGAGGAATCGCGTCTACGGCGGAGATTGGCAAAGCGCACCTCGGTCTACAGATGACTCAGCAGTAAGGTACTGCTACGGCCGCTGCGGAGCAAATTAATTCGGCAAGGCGACAGAAAGTTAGAAGTAAGAAGTCAGAATGCAGAAGTAAAGTCAAAGGCGTCAGCGTCCGTGCCTGCTTTTACTTCTGCATTTTGACTTCTTACTTCTGACTCTTCTCTATTCGTATCTTAACGCCTCCACCGGGTCCAGCTTTGACGCACGAAAAGCCGGGACCAGTCCGCTGATCACGCCCACCAGGAGCAGAGCGGCACTGGAAAGCACGACCGTCATCAACGAAATCCGCAGGTGAATATCGCCCTGCCCGGAATCATCTTCGAAGAGCGGACCCATCATGGGCATGGTGCCCACGGCCCAGGCGATCAAGTAGGAGAGCGCCACTCCGATGGCGCCGCCCAAGAGCATGATCAACAAAGTCTCGGCCAGAAACTGCAGCTTGATGTGCCGCTTGCGCGCGCCCAGAGCGCGGCGCAGGCCGATCTCGCGAATCCGTTCATCCACCGAGACCAGCATGATATTCATTACGCCCACGCCGCCGATCCCTAACGTCAACGTTCCAACGAAGGCAAGCAGTACTTGCAGTCCAATTGTCAACGCGTCAATTACTGGACGGAATTCGTCTCTCCCGAACATCTGAATGGCTTTCGGGTCGGTGGACGAGAAATTCTGCCGCGTGGCCAGCGCGGCCAGCACCTGCGCCATTGCCTTTTTTTCGAACTGGGGCGCGATCGGCTCAAACAAGAGCACAGCGGCGTAACGCGTGTTCCAAAGATCTCCGGCGGTCGAGTAAGGAATCCACGCCGAATCGTCATCGCTGCTGAAGTAATTACTGAGTTGAATTTTGCGCGCCATCACGCCGATTACAGTGAAGCGCACGCCGCCCACTTCCACAGTCTCACCGACCGCGGGGCGGCCGCTGAAAAGCTGTTCCTTGGTGCGGCCGCCGAGAAAGATCACGCGGCGCCGCTCGAGTTCGTCCCCAGCGTCGATCCAGCGGCCCTCGGAAGGCACTTCGTTGCGCATCTCGCCATACTCGGGACAAACTCCGCGAACCGCGGCCGTGCCGACTAAGCGGTCGCCGTAAGCGATTCCCGGCCGGCTCACGGTTTCGCGGCAGACGTGCCGAACCAACGGCGCTGTGGCTTTCACCATGTCCACGTCCGACTGTTCGATCACAACTTTCTTTCCCGCGCGCTGCCCGCCAGGCTGCTCGCTGGTTTGCTGCGGCCAGCAAATCACCACACTTTTGCCGAACGCATCGAAGCCATGCACCAGAACGCTGCGGAAGCTGCTGCCATAAGCAATCAGCAAGGTAACGGTCGCAATGCCCCAGACGATGCCCAACATGGTGAGGAAGCTGCGCGTCAGGTTGCGCTTCAGGGCGATCCAGGCTTCGAGAATGATTTCGATCAGCATAAACAATTTGGTAATTGAGTAATTTAGTAAATTTTCAAATTACTAAATTACGAAATTACTAAATTCTTCCTACCCACCGGCCTCGTAGCGCAACGCCTCAATGGGATCGATCGATGCCGCTCTGCGCGCGGGATACAGCGCCGCTCCTACCGCAATTGCGCCCAACAAGCCAGCGGCTACCAAGCCGGAAGTCCAGTCTGGAATGAGCCCGGCAAAGAAGTCGGGCATGGGCAGCAGGTTCACGAGCGCGCAGAAGCCGAAAGCCACGCCCAGTCCGATCGCACCGCTCAGCAAAGCGATAATCAGGGCCTCCACAAAGAACTGCCGCAGAATCGTTCCCGAGGGCGCGCCCAGGGCTTTGCGTACTCCGATTTCCCGCGTCCGCTCGCGCACCGCCACCAGCATGACGTTCATCACGCCGATGCCACCGAGCAACAGTGTGACGATCCCAACCGCGCCCAGGAAATACTTCATGCCGTCGGTCATCTGCCGGAAGGCTTTCGCCTCCTGCACGGTATCCCAGATCGGACAGGCTTCCTTATCGTTGGGATCGTAGCGATGCATGCGCGCCAAGGCGACCCGCACTTCGTGCTTGCAGGCTTCATGCTGTTCCACCGACTTCGGCGTCACCAGCAGTTGATCGAACGTAGTGGGCGTGCCCGGAGGCTTGTCCGGAAAGTCTCGCCGCATCGCGGAAAATGGGACGAAGACCTTGTTGACGTCCCAGCCGTCATAGCTGGAATCCTGCTTCTTGGTTGCCATGACGCCGATCACGACAAAGGGGAAATCGTTCAAATAAATATTTTCGCCCACCGGATTGCGGCCGGGAAATAATTGCTTGGACGCGTCCGATCCAAGAAAAGCGACCCGGCGCGCCTCGCGCATGTCGTTCCAGTCATAGAAACGTCCCAGGCCCACGGTAAGACTGCGAATGGAACTAAACTGCGGATAGGATCCAGTCACGGTGAAAGACGCGTTGTTGAAATTGCTGTGCGCCAGTACCGTGTTCTGCTCCAGTTCCGGGATGGCGTATTCACAATCCTGCGCCTCCGCCTGCACCACTGGCACGTCCTGGTCTTCCCAGTGCACCAACCGACCGGCGTGCGTTCCGCCTGCCTGCAGGCTGGTACGCCCGTGAAAAACGATCATCACATCCTTGCCCAGCGTTTTCGACTGTTCCTCCTGGCCTTTACGCAAGCCTTCGCCGGCTGCGACCATCAGGACGATCGACACAATTCCCCATGCGATCCCGAACATAGTGAGAAACGCCCGCAACTTGTTCGCCCACAGGGTCCGCAGAACATCGGTAACGAGGTCTTTCAGAGTCATCGCGCTACCTTTCATTGGACGCGACCGGGCAAGGAAAGTAAGCCTGTCACGCGGAACCTTGCCTCTGAATTGGGATTACGTATTCGGAAAGCGTTTTGTTGCAGGAAAATGAGCGTGCGAGGTCGTTTCTCCGATTTGGGCGTTATCCGCCGTGAGCACCGTCCCGGCTCGTTCCAGCCATTCGTCGAACTGTTTCAGCGCCAACTGACACTGCACGCGGTGGCGCTCTTTTCTATCGCGGATCTTCTTCTCCAACGCGGGCAGAAGATCGAAAGTGATGTTCGCAGGCTGGAAGGTCTTCGCGTCAGCATGGGTCACGTAATGCGTCAGAGATCCAAACGCCGAAGCTCGCGGCGGCGGCGCGGGCTTATCACACCGGACCAAAGCTGCGGCATGCATTCCGGCCAGCAGTCCCGTGGCGATCGATTCCACGTAGCCCTCCACGCCGCAAATCTGACCGGCAAACAACACGCTGGGATGGGCTTTCATTTGCAGTGTCTCAAGCAGCAGCGCGGGCGCGTTGATGTAAGTATTGCGATGAATTTGCCCATAGCGCATGAATCGCGCATTCTCCAGCCCCGGAATCATGCGCAACACTCGCGCTTGCTCCGCGAACTTCAAATGATTCTGGAAGCCCACCAGATTGTAGGAATCCGCCCGCAGGTTTTCCTGCCGCAACTGCACCACCGCATAGGGCATGCGTCCGGTGCGCGGATCCTTCAGCCCCACCGGCTTCATGGGACCAAAGCGCAGCGTATCGCGGCCGCGCCGGGCAATCTCTTCAATCGGCAGGCAGCTTTCGAAGTAGTTCAACTTCTCCCAATCGCGATCCTCCACCGATTGTGCCGCCAGCAGTGCATCGCAAAAGCGATCGTAATCTTCCCGCGTCATGGGGCAATTGATGTAGTCCGCCGACCCTTTGTCATAGCGGGCGGCCATATACACGCGCGACCTATCGATCGAATCGGCCTCCACGATCGGGCTGATCGAGTCGTAAAAATACAAGTGTGAACCGGACGGGCGCGGGAGCGGCGGCCCCGTACTCTCGGGCTTTGATTCTCCAGTCCCCGCGCTCAACCGGGCAATCTCCGCAGCCAGCGCATCGGAAGTCAGTGGTCCGGTGGCAACGATCGTGACGCAGTTCTCACTGGCTTCTTCAATCGAGGTCACTTCTTCGCGACGCACTGTGATCCGCGATTCCCGCGAGATAGCCTCCGTCACCTTCGAGGCAAAGGTCACGCGATCTACGGCTAGCGCATGCCCGGCCGGAACCGCGCACTCGCGGGCAATCTGAAGCAGCAGAGAACCCGCCCGGCGCATCTCTTCCTTTAACAGCCAGGGAGCCGTGTTCTCGCTGTCCGATTTGAGCGAATTCGAGCAGACCAGTTCGGCAAAATCCGCCGTCTGATGCGCCGGAGTCGACCGCACCGGGCGCATCTCAAACAATTCCACATCCACGTTCCGTCGGGCACACTGCCAGGCCGCCTCCGAGCCGGCCAGCCCTGCTCCGATAATGCGAACTCGTGCGCTCATGCGGTCTTCTCTGCCAGGCGTCGCAAGGCATCGTCCTTCAACAAAACCGATCGCCATTGATCGCGGAACTCAGCTCCCAGAGCCTTATACAGGCCAATCGCATTTTCGTTCCAATTCAAGACCTCCCAGCGCATGGCGTGCCGGTTCTCCTGCAAGGCAATTCGCGCGACCGCACCCAGCAACGCCATCCCGATTCCCTTCCCCCGAAACTGCACGCGCACAAACACGTCCTCCAGGTAGAGCCCAGGCCCAGCCCAGGTCGAATAGTAACCAAAGAAAAAGGCGTATCCCGCAGGTTGTCCATCCCATTCGGCAATGAGAGCGCGGAACTTGGGATTCTCCCCGAATCCATCCCGCGCCAAGTCCGACTCTTTGATCGTCACCAGTTCGAGTTCGCGCTCAAACTCCGCCAGTTCGCAGATGAGAGTCCGCAGCAGCGTCACGTCAGCAATTGTCGCCGGACGAATAAGAAGCATTCAAAAGGAAGGATATATCAGCGACCGATCGGGCGTCCGCTAAGAAGAAAAGTTGGTAGTGACAAGGTTTGAAGTTCTATTGGTTGATCAGCGTCGAGTTGCTGGACACGCACATCCAGCTCGCGCCTCGACGCACCCAGGTATCCGTAAAGCGCTCTCGAAGCATGTACGGCTTCCCATTCCTCTCTCCGCTTTCACGATACACTCCGGTTGCAACGGCAGCCGCAGCATAAACATGTACGTTCATGGACTCGCTCACGATCCGCTCGGGATGCAGCGCGCGCGATTGGACGCTGGACAAGTATTCCGCTTTGTCCATCAGCTTGCCATCATAATCGACGTAGACCAGTTCCGGCGCGAGCAGCATCTGAAGGGCGGCTGCGTCTTTTTGCTTTACTGCCCGGTCCCACGCATTCTCCAGCGAAAGAATTCTAGCCTGCTCGGCATCGAGCTGAACTTTGTTCTGAGCACCAAGTCGAAGTGGCGTCAGCAGCACCAGGAAAACGTAAAATGGCTTCCACATCTCAGTTCCTGATCTTTGTCCCACAGCAAGGAAAGCATGGTGGCAGTCCACCGCAGGTTATGGTTCTGCACCCGCTCTCAGTGCAGAATCGGCGTCGCCTCGGAAGCGACGCACATCCAATGTCCAGCCGTGAATATCCAAGTGTCAGTGAAGCGGCCTCGCCGCAGGTATGGTTTCCCATTTTCTACGCCCTTGACCCGGTAAGTTCCAACCACGATTGCAGTGTCTCCAAACATTTGCACGCTCATTTGTTCCGCCACAATTTGATCCATGGGGATGGTGTTCGACTTTACCCGGGCCAGGTAATCCGCTTTCGTCAAAAGCTTTCCGTCGAAGTCAACGTACACCAGAGAATTGTCAAAGATTGCGGCGAGCGCCTTGACATCTCTGCGTTCCAGCGCCTGGTCCCAAGCATGCTCCAGGGCAAGAAGGGTCGAGCGGGCGCCCGAATCGCCGCTGTTCTGCCCGATCGCCAACAACAGCGCCGAGCAAACCAGAAGCATGACGAAGCCAGTCGTCTTCATAGGACAGACACTCTACAGGTATATCGGCAGTGCCGAGGTTTTTCTGCAGTACCAGGAGACGAGGATTGAAAGCTACACTCGTCGCGTCGCGTCCACGATTCATCTATCATGAGTGAGATCTACTCATGTCTCGGAGGGTTCGATGGCACGCATCAGCTTGATCGCCCCGGAATCAGCATCTCCGGAAGTTCGCGAGATTTACGACGCAATGCTCCGCGGTAAGCCGGGCAACGTACAAAAAGCTCTGGCCCATCGCCCAGAGATGCTTAAGAATTTTCTAAGCTTCTACGCCAGCGTAGGACGCTCGCTCGACCGGAAGTTATACGAACTCATCTACCTACGAATCTCCTTCATCAACGGGTGCCGCTACTGCGCGCAACACCACATCGCATCGTCGAAGCGGGTGGGGCTTACTTCTGAGGACTATTCGGCGCTCAAGGCAGGAAACTATTCCGAAAAGGAGCGGGTGGCGCTGAATTATGTCGAGAGGTTGACGCGCGCCCCGCACGAAATCACGGAAACGGACTTCGATGAACTGAAGAAACACTATTCCGAACCGGAGATTGTCGACCTGCATATGCTCGCCGGCCTGGCGAACCTTACCAATCGCGTCACGGATCCGCTGGGATTGGAACTGGAATTCGCGGAAGAAAAAATTTAGAGAATCGTTCGAGCATCACCGACGCGTTTCGTCACCCGCTCGCGATCGAGGTATTCCAGCAGAGGAATGGCATACTTGCGGCTAACGCCGGTTAACTCTTTGAATTTCGCCACATCGATGCTGGATGACTTCTCCTTGTAAGCCGTCATCTGCCGCCGCAATTGTTCGAGCGCGATGCGGTGAAAAACCAACTCGTCGGAGATCTTGATCAGCACCTTATCCCGCAGCAACAGAGTGACAATTTTCTGCGCCCGCGTTTTGTCCACCTTGAGCCCGGCGATCACTTCATGCAGCGCGGGGACTTTCAGCCCGGCGTTGCCGAAAGCTTGCTCGATGATCTGTTTCGATTCCGCTTCTTCATCTTTCATCACGACGCCGTGCCCCGGAAGCCGCGCCAAGTCTCCGGCGACTTCAAGCTTCTTGTCGCGAACCAACCCGCCGAGAACGGCGTCGAAGACTTCGACGGACGCACCGGCCTGCTCGCGCAGCTGTTCCTTAGCAACTCCGCCCACAAGAGGATTCCTTTTGTGAAAGTCCTCAACCGTGCTCAGGATGAGTAGTTGAAGCCGGGAAATTGCGGGAGCATGGACCAGTCGATCGCCGATCCGCAACACCTGCCCTTGCCGCAAGGGCTCAGCCAGTTGCATTTCGATCGTGCTCTTCGTCCAACCAGTTTCGGCAACCAGGTTCGATATCGAAATTCCCTCCTGGAGCCGTCGCGCAATTCGCGCTAGCAGAATTCTTTCAGCGCTCCCCTCTGCCAAGACTCCCAAGAAGTCAGCCAGCGCGGGCGTACGCCGCATCGGCGCCGAATCCAACACGACTCCGCCTCCGATCGTCACCACCGGCGACAGTTGCCGGATGATGAATCGGTCTCCCGGCAGAAGCATCGCCGCTTCTGGCAGTTTCAGGCGCGCGAACGTTTCCTGGCCGGGCAGAAGTTGTGGAGGCCCGATCTTTGTATTCCTGGCAGGGGATGAATCCGGTTCTTTCGACCGGTACAAAACGATCTCCGCCACGCTTTCCATCGTGTACGAATGAAAATGGACCCGCGCCCGATCCCTGAGCGGGCGGGGCGCCGAAGATAACAAGCGCAAGCGCACGTCCGCGCGCGATGTTGCCTCAAACGTCGCCGGAGGAGCCAGGGTCATGCCTCGGGCCACGTCTTCCGTGCTTGCGCCCACCACGTTCAGCGCCGTCCGCTGCCCGGCGAGGGCCGCTTCCGCCGCTTGCCCGTGCACCTGCACGCCACGCGCGCGCACTTTCCGGCCGGTTGGAAAAACTTCCAGCTCATCTTCGCGGCGCATCGTCCCCGCGATTAGAGTTCCTGTCACTACCGTGCCGAAGCCCTTCATGGTGAAGACGCGGTCGATCGGCAAGCGGGCGAGCGAGCGCGAATCCCGCGGCTGCGCCTGGGCCGCCACCGCGACTATCGCCCGTTTCAGTTCATCCAGTCCCGCACCGGTCAAAGAACTCACGGCGACCATGGGAGATTTCGATGTCTCCAGGAATGTTCCGCGCAGGAACTCCTCCACTTCCAGTCGCACCACTTCAAGCGTCTCCGCATCGACGGCGTCGGATTTGGTGAGCACCGTGATGCCGCGCCGCACCTTAAGCAGTTGCAGGATGTCAAAATGCTCCCGCGTCTGCGGCTTGATCGCCTCATCCGCCGCAATTACCAGCAGAACCAGATCGATGCCGCCCACGCCCGCCAGCATATTGCGCACAAAACGCTCGTGCCCTGGGACGTCGACGAAGCCCAGCCGGAGAGTTTCCCCGCCTGACCCCGGCAACTCCATGTGCGCGAAGCCAAGATCAATGGTGATGCCGCGCCGCTTTTCTTCCTCCAGCCGGTCGGCGTCGATACCGGTCAGCGCCTTCACCAACGCCGTCTTACCGTGGTCGATGTGTCCCGCCGTTCCTACGATGATGGATTTCATCTGCCTCAAATCTTACCGCAAGGCCGCCCGCTGCAGATTTTCAAGCGTCAGCTTTTCAAGGGTCAGCTTTTCGAGGGTCCAGCGGGAGGCTTTCCCAGTCCTGCAAACCGCCCTTCCTCCACGGGCTTCAAAATGCGACAATAGAGCTTCCCCATGACCACCTCTACGATTTCTGCCTTCCCTCCGGAGACTCTCCGGCAGCACGGCCTCACATTGGACGAGTATGAAAAGATCAAGCAGCTTCTCGGACAACGCGAGCCCACGCGCACCGAGCTCGGCATCTTCAGCGTGATGTGGAGCGAGCACTGTTCGTACAAATCGTCGCGGGTGCATTTGAAGCGCCTGCCCACACGCAGCAAACGCGTATTGCAAGGACCGGGCGAGAACGCCGGCATCATCGACATCGGCGATGGCTGGGCCTGCGCGTTCAAGATTGAGTCGCATAATCATCCGTCGTTCATCGAGCCGTTTCAGGGCGCAACCACGGGCGTGGGTGGAATTCTGCGGGATATTTTCACCATGGGCGCAAGACCGGTGGCGGTGATGGATTCGCTAAGGTTTGGCCCGATCACGTCACACGTAGCCCCGGACGCATTCGTCCGGGGCCGGGAGGAAAATGTGGACGGGCGGACGAATGCGTCCCCCGCTACGCAATCTGAGATTCATCGCAATCACTCGATCCTCGAAGGCGTGGTCAGTGGCGTTGCCTCTTACGGCAACTGCTTCGGCGTGCCCAACCTGGGCGGCGAAACCAAGTTCGAGCCATGTTACTCCGGCAACCCGCTGGTGAACGCCTTCGCCATGGGCCTGGTTCGCAAGGATGAAATTTTTTACGCGCGGGCCGCGGGCGAAGGCAATCCGGTGATTTACGTTGGCGCTAAGACTGGGCGCGACGGCATCCACGGCGCGACCATGGCCAGCGAAGAATTCAGTGAGGCCTCGGAAGCGAAGCGCCCGAACGTACAGGTCGGCGACCCGTTCCTGGAGAAGTTGCTGCTGGAAGCCTGCCTCGAAGCCATGAAGACTGGAGCTATCGTCGGCATTCAGGATATGGGCGCGGCCGG
>PLIO01000272.1 GCA_003140075.1 Acidobacteriaceae bacterium
AATCACGTTACCGCGTTCCCGCCGTCAACCATGTTCATGATCGGCGATATGGTGGCAACGAGCACGCCGATGAAGAACTTTGTCTTCAGCAACAGCATCGTGAGTGCCGGCATCTATCCCGTGTGGTCGACGGGTGGTGGACCGACAAATTGTGCATACAACGACAAACCACTCACTACCTTCAATGCCTGTTTCAACCCGTATTCGTTCGCCAGCAACGCGGTGATCGGAGGTCCGTATCCGCCCAGTCTTTGGCCCTCGGGAAACTTCTTCCCCTCCAACGCCAGCGCCGTGCAGTTCGTGAATTACAACGATGGTAACGGAGGAAACTATCGGCTCAAGCCCACCAGTCCCTATCGGAAGGCAGGCACGGATGGCAAAGACTTGGGCGCCGACGTGAGCGCCATCCTGGCTGAAACGGCGGGCGTTTACTGAAACTGGATTTTTCTTGAAGCTCCCAGCCAGGAGCCTTCCGGTAGTTAATCAGTTGCGTCGCCGGAGAGCCACGACAGTCTGCGCGACATCGGGGCGAAGGAATTTGCCGGCAAGACATCATCGATATGAAGATTCTCTGGGTTAAAGCTGGCGGACTGGTTCCACCTGACACCGGCGGAAAAATCCGCAGCTATAACATTCTTCGCCAGCTTGCGCGGCAGCATTCGGTTACTTTTTTTTCCTTTTATGCCGCGCACGACGGGGATCTGCACCCAACCTTGGAGAATCTATTTGACCGCGTAGTCTGTGTGCCCCTGTCGCTCCCGGTACCGAAGAGTCGCGCCGAGATGCGCGATTACGGCATGAGCCTCCTTTCTTTACAGCCTTACAGCATTACAAAGTATTGCCGTTCCGAGGTGCGCCACAGATTGCACGCTTTGCTTAAGCAGGAAAAGTACGACGTCATCCTCTGTGATTTCATGTTTGCCGCGGGTGTAATCCCGTGGGATGATCCCGTTCCCAAGGTGCTGTTCACTCATAACGTGGAGGCCGTAATCTGGCGCCGGCATTACGATGTGGCCGCGAATCCCGTCTGGAAAGCTATTTCCTGGCTGGAATGGCGAAAAATGCAGGCGGCCGAGCGGCGGTATCTTCGGCTTGCCGACCGGGTACTGACAGTTTCTGAGACGGACCGTGAGGCCTTCGCCCCTTTCGTTGAACCGGGAAAGCTAACCGTGATTCCCACTGGCGTGGACGTGGACTACTTCCAACCCATGCCTGTCGAAGAGAACGCGAACTCTCTGGTATTTACAGGCTCCATGGATTGGCTGCCGAACGAAGACGCGATTCTCTATTTTGTTGAAGCCATCCTTCCCTTGATCAAGCTGCAATGCCCCCAGGTGTCTCTCAAAGTTGTGGGAAGAAGCCCGTCGCGCAAGCTGCAGGCTTTGGCCGATCGGGAAAAGAGCGTGCGCCTTACCGGCTGGGTGGAAGACATACGGCCGTTCGTCGCACGAGGCTCGATTTGCATTGTGCCCCTGCGCATCGGAGGAGGTACTCGGCTCAAGATTTTTGAAGCCATGGCAATGGGCAAAGCTGTCGTTTCCACTTCGGTGGGAGCCGAGGGCTTACCAGTGCAGGCCGGTGAGAACATTCTTCTGGCAGATACGCCCAACGATTTCGCTTCGTCTGTGGTTTCTCTGCTGCGTGATCCCGCCGCGCGAAAACGATTGGGAACAGCCGCGAGAACTCTGGTACAAGAGAGATATAGCTGGCAGAGTGTAGCGGAGAGCTTTACCCGCACTCTGCACGATGCGGTCGATTCCTTCCGGCCCCGCACCGAGGGCGGCTAATCACGATCATAGACGCAATGAAGACACTCCTGATATGCCACGACGGCGCGCCGCTAGATCAGGTGGTATTGGCCCGGTGGCTGAGTTCGTTCTCGAATCTCGCCGGGATCGTGATCATCGAGGAACCGCCAACCCGCGCCTGGCGCCGCGTTCGCCGAGAGGTCAAACGAATCGGGATTCTTCGTTTTCTCGACGTGCTGGCCTTCCGCGTGTATTACCGTCTGTTTCTCGCCAGCACAGACCAGCGCTGGGAAACTCAAGAGCTACGTGAGAAGTGCCGTATCTATGCGGATATGTCCGCCGATACTGCAATTCTTAGAACACCGAGCCCCAATACTCAAGAGACCGAAACATTTATCAGAAGGTTGAACCCCGACCTCGTTCTGGCCCGGTGCAAGGTTTTACTGAAAGAGAGTATTTTTTTAATTCCGGCCAAAGGAACATTTGTCATGCACCCCGGCGTTTGTCCCGAGTATCGAAACGCCCATGGATGTTTTTGGGCGCTCGCTAATCGTGACCTGAGCAAAGTTGGCATGACGCTCCTCAGAATCGATAAGGGAGTCGATACCGGACCGGCGTTCGGCTACTTCACTTATCCATTCGACGAAGTGCGTGAATCGCACATCGTCATCCAGCACCGGGTCGTGCTGGAGAACCTCAATGATCTGCGCGCCAAATTCCTGGAGATCCTTAACGGCACTCCCATCCCACTCGATACTTCGGGACGGCCGTCCGCAGTCTGGGGACAACCCTGGTTGACCAAATACCTCAAGTGGAAATCCCTCGCCAAAAAAGGTGTTCGATGAAGGCCGTCTGTCTGCTCTATCACGACGTCGTCGAAGACAGCGACTGGGATTCGAGTGGGTTCACTGGGCCTGGAACGGCAAAATACAAACTGAATCGCCCCGAATTCGAAAATCATCTTGCGGAAATCGCAAGAGTACGCGATGCACCTTTCATCACCGCCCACGAACTAACCAACAAAAACGATGAAACGCTTCCTTTTCTTCTGACCTTCGATGATGGCGGGGAGAGCGCCGTCACGCGCATCGCGGGCCTTCTTGAAAAATACGGCTGGCCCGGGCATTTCTTTATCACCGCCGGTCAAATTAGCCGGAAGGGCTTTCTGAATCCGGAGCAGATTCGCGTTTTGAGGCGAAACGGCCACTTGGTCGGCAGCCACTCGTTTTCTCATCCCACCAGGATGTCGCATTGCAGCGTCGACGAATTGACCGACGAATGGACCAGGAGCATCAAAGTACTCTCCGACATCCTCGGCGAACAAGTTGACACCGCTTCCGTGCCAGGAGGCTATTATTCGATTCGCGTAGCGGAGACAGCCGCTGCAGCGGGTGTGCGAATACTCTTCAATTCTGAACCCACAACCGAGGTTCATAGCGTTAGCGGATGTCTTGTGATCGGCCGCTACAACATCCTCAGAGGCACGCCGCCTAGCGTTTCTGGAGCTCTGGTTTCAGTTCGCTCCAGTGCGCGTTCGCGGCAATGGCTCTACTGGAATTTCAAGAAAGTTCTCAAGAGAAGCGCCGGCCGGCCTTACCTGGCCGCTCGACAATGGCTTCTGCGAAGAGGATGACTTAGCCAGCACGGACCCGACTTACCAGCAAATTCCCTCGTAGGAAGAAGTGCCATCCGAACGAAGCGCCTTATCAAGATTCACCAAGTCGATGACGATCTGTTCCTTGCGCAGATGCGTCGACAGTTCAGCTTTTTTGACCGACTTGTTCCCGATAATCACCACTTCGCCCCAGTTCAGTACATCCTCCAAATCGGCCGACAATAACGATCCGATGTGCGGAATCACCTCTTCGATGTACTGCCGGTTAGAGCCGGCCAGGCGGCCGAGGCTGACGTCCTGGTCCCACACTTTCACTTCGTATCCTTCTCCCAGCAAGCGCTTGACCAGTTGCACTTGAGGGCTCTCTCGCAGATCGTCCGTACCCGCCTTGAAGCTCAGCCCGAGATGCGCGATTTTTCTTTTATTGGTCCGCATCACGGCTTCCACGGCGCGCTCCACGTGCTCGGCGTTGCTGGGCAACAGCGACTCCAGCATGGGCAACTTGAGATCCAGTTCCTTCGCCTTGTAGGTCAGCGCGCGCACATCTTTTGGCAAACACGATCCGCCAAATGCAAACCCGGGGGACAAGTAAGCCGGCGAAACATTCAACCGCGTATCCGACGTGAAGATCTCAGTCACGGCCTGAGCATCCACTCCCAAGTGCTTGCACAAAGTTCCAACTTCGTTGGCGAAGGTAACTTTCACGGCGTGAAACGCATTCGAGAGATACTTCACCATCTCGGCCACGCCGACACTCGTCTCAAACACCTTACCGGGCGTCTGTCTGTAGAGTTCGCGCAAAAGAGCCAGATGAGAAGCATCCTGCGCCCCCAGAATTGTGTATGGCGGTTGCAGAAAGTCGGCGACCGCGCTTCCCTCGCGCATAAACTCCGGGTTGTAAGCAACCGTAAAATCGATTCCGGCACGCCGTCCGCTTGCCTGCTCAATCACGGGCAGGACCATCGACTCGGTGGTCCCCGGCAACACTGTACTGCGCAGAACAATCGTGTGGCCGGATTTCTTCTGCTTCAGCGCGGCGCCAATTTCTCGCGCAACCTTCTCGATATGGCTCAGGTCCAGCTTGCCGTTACGCAAGCTGGGCGTTCCAACGCAAACAAAAGAACCGTCAGACTCCAGCACCGCCGCAGTCGAGTCAATTGTGGCGTGAAGCCGGCCGGCGCGATGTCCCTCGGCGACAAGCTCACTCATGCTCGCCTCGATGATCGGGCTGCGACCGCTCTCCATCGTCTCCACTTTGGCCGGGTTCACGTCCACGCCGATGACCTGGTGTCCCATGGAGGCGAAACACGCAGCTGACACCGAGCCGACATAACCCAACCCGAACACACTGATCGAGAGACTCACTCTCCAGGCTCCTTTGTCCTCTGTCTCGAATCCCGCGCAGACTGGCCGCGTCTTCACCCCAATCCTCTGCGCGTCGGTAACCTCTCACTATAGCAACGCTGGGATAACAAAGCACGGCTGCGGGCACACCGAAGTCACCGCGCCACCCATCGATTCTCGAACCTTACTTTCAACCACTTACGACACAGACTCTGGAATGTTCGCGGTGCCGGTGATTGAGATGGTAACCTCCTATGACCGCGCTCCGCCCTGGCACGGTAACATGGAATTTGTGGCTTCCGCACGGCAGGGAAAATGGTCGCGCCTATCCGGCATGAAGTGGGAAGAAGTGCGCACGCGGGTCGGCCAGGAAGTTTCCAAGCGCGTCGATCTCATGGTGTACCGCGCAGGCCTCGGGCCACAGGCACCCCGTCTCCTGCCGCATCCTGCCGCCCAACCCAGATTTTTCTTCGGCGAGGTCGATAAAGACGAGCCGGCCCATCGCGCCCAACTATTGCACGAGCATCTGCCCCGCGAAGCGGACCAAATCATCCAGGAAGCAGACGATATTTGCCGGCATGAATTTCTCTTGCTCGGATACGAAAAGATCGACTACGGCCCGAACATCGACTGGCATTCCGATCCGGTTCACGGAAAACGCAGCAGCCCGCTGCGTCCCTGGTTCAAGATCAAATTTCTGGATTTTCGCGCAGTCGGCGATCATAAGATCATCTGGGAGTTGAACCGCCACCAGCATCTGGTCACGCTCGCCAAGGCGTGGCGCTTGACCGGCAATCAAGCCTACGCGAATGAACTGGCAAATCAGTGGTATTCGTGGCAGAAGGCAAATCCTCATCCGCTTGGCATCAACTGGGCCAGCACGCTGGAAGTGGCCTTCCGCAGCCTGTCCTGGCTCTGGGTCAAGAATCTGCTTGCCGGATGCGCGGCCCTCCCCGCCAACTTCGAGACCGATCTCCTCTTCGCGCTGCAAACGCATGGACGGTACATCGAACGCTATTTGTCGACTTACTTCTCGCCCAACACTCACCTCCTCGGCGAAGCGGTTGCGCTTTTTTTCATCGGCACTCTATGCCCGGAGCTTTCTGCCGCAGAACGCTGGCGAGACGAAGGTTGGAGAATCGTGCTGGAAGAGTCCGAACGCCAAGTCCGTCCCGATGGAGTTTACTTCGAGCAAGCGCTCTACTACCACGTATACGCACTCGATTTTTTCCTGCACGCGCGACACCTTGCCGGCGCAAATGGTTTCGCGATTTCCGAATCATTCGACAACGTAGTGATCAAAATGCTGGATGTCGTCCACGCGCTCTCTGAAGTTGGCCCTCCCGAAGGTTTCGGAGATGACGACGGCGGTCGAGTCTTCAATCCGCGGCGCAATCGAATCGAATGCATGACCGATCCCTTAGCGCTAGGTGCAACTCTTTACGATCGCAAACAGTACGCAACTGCCGGTCTGACCGAGGAAGCTATCTGGCTATTCGGCGACAAGGCCGTCGAAGTCATCGGGAATCCGCATTCCCAGCCGCCTCCTGCATCGAAGGCGTTCGAAGCAGGAGGCATCTATCTCATCAATGACCATGAGCCCTACGCTCAGCAGATGATGATCGATGCCGGCCCCCAGGGCACAGGCCGCTCGGGCCACGGCCATGCCGACGCCCTCAGCATTCGCTTATCCCTAGGTGGACGTCGATTCCTGGTCGATCCCGGCACCTGCACTTATAGCCCACACGAAGATCAGCGCGATCGGTTTCGCGGCACCGCCGCCCACAATACCCTCCGAATAGACGGCCTTGATCAGGCCGTTCCCGACGGTCCTTTCGGATGGAGTTCGATTCCGAAAGTGAAAGCCGAAACTTGGCTGAACGGTCAGACATTCGATTTCTTTGTCGGCAGCCACGATGGCTACCACAGGCTACCCGACCCTGTGCTGCATCGCCGGTCAGTGTTTCATGTGAAGGGCGGTTTGTGGTTCATCCGTGACGCGGCCGAAGGCGGTGGCAGTCATCTTCTCGACAGCTTCTGGCATTTCGCTCCTGAACTTGACGTGAGGGAGGAGCGCGGCATGATCATCGCGGAACATCCCTCCGGCGGGAAAAAAATGGAACTCTCCAGCCTGGCCATGCTCATCGATCGCGGTTCCACATGGAAAACAGAGATCACCGAGGGCTTTGTCTCCCCCGCATACGGGGCAAAGCAGACTGCGCCCGTAGTGTGCCTCAGCGCCAACGTCGGGCTGCCACAGGAATGCGGAGTCATGCTCCTGCCAACAGCCCGTGGGTCCGAAGTCGGTAACTTGGATGCAATCGGCGAAAGCCGCATCTCCCCCGTTCGCGGCTATCGCTACCAAACTTCTCAGAGCGCAGAGTTCCTGTTCTTTGCTCAAGACCAACGCCCCTGGACCTGCGGTCCTTGGACCGGCGATTCGAGTTTGCTCTACTGCAAAATGAAGAATGGACGGCTGGCGCACGTTATCATGGTTTCTGGCAGCTTTGCCGAATGGCGCGGCAAACGATTCGTTTCGCACTCTTCACCCATCGAGAGTTTCGAATGGTTGAGCGGTCCCGATTGGAGCAGAGCTTCCTCTTCCGCAGGCGGCACGGAGGATGCAGTGGTGAGTGAGTTTGAATTTTCTGACTCCGAGCCCTAGGTCCTGTCTTCGCCTTACTCGGAGGCGAGTGAAAAAACGGCATGTGTGGAATTGCGGGAATACTCGAGTTCGGCAAAGATGCGCACGTCGATTCCGGCGTCCTGCGGCGCATGTGCGACGTTATTGCCTACCGCGGTCCGGACGACGACGGCTTCTTCACCCAGGGCAGGATCGGCCTCGGTATGCGCCGCCTCAGCATCGTCGACCTCGCCACCGGCCATCAACCAATCAGCAATGAAGACGGTTCGATCTGGATCGTCTTCAACGGCGAAATCTATAACCACCGCACTCTGCGCGAGGATTTGATCAGCCGCGGGCACAGCTATCGCACGCAGAGCGACACCGAAACCATCGTTCATCTCTACGAAGAGTATGGCAATGACTGCGTCCAGCACCTGCGAGGCATGTTCGCCTTCGCCATCTGGGATGCAAATCGAAAATCTCTTTTTGTCGCTCGCGACCGGCTCGGCATCAAGCCCCTTTACTATCGACTCACAGCCGACAATTTTCTCTTCGGCTCCGAGATCAAGGTTCTGCTCACTTATCCCGGCGTGCGGCCCGGGTTTAATCGCGCCACTCTGCCTGAGTATCTCGCGTTCGGCTATCTTTCCGGAGACGAGACCTTCTACAACGGCGTGCATAAGCTCATGCCCGGACACTGGCTCGAAGTGAACGAGCAGGGCAATCTGCGCGTGGAGCAATACTGGGACTTACCGCTCGCTGTCGACGATAAACCTCACGACGAGCGCTACTACGTCGAGAGTTATCGAGAATTGCTCGAAGGCGCGGTCGGCAGCCACTTGATGAGCGATGTGCCTCTCGGCGTGTTCCTCAGCGGCGGCTTGGACTCAAGCGCGGTAGCCGCGCTCACCACCAAAATAAGACGTGAGCCTATCGAAACATTTTCCGTGGGATACCACGAGCAAACCTACAGCGAATTGCCTTACGCCAGAACCGTGGCCCAGCATCTCAAGTCGGTGCATCATGAAGTGTTGATGAGCCGCGAGGATTTTTTCGGAACGCTGCCAAAACTGATCTGGCATGAGGACGAGCCCATCGCCTGGCCTTCCAGCGTCTCGCTTTTCTTCGTCGCCCGGTTAGCCCGCGACCATGTCACAGTGGTGCTCACCGGTGAAGGCAGCGACGAAACCCTGGGCGGATATTCGCGCTATGCATTCACTTTGAAGAATATGGCTTTCGACCGCGTCTTCCGCAGTCTAGTCCCGCGGTCGATTCGGAGTGGTATTCGCAACTCCATCTCGACTTCGACATGGATCAATGCCGCCGCCCGCCGCAAGCTCTCGCACACCTTCCTTGGCCTCGATGGGGAATCCTGGACGTCTTTTTATTTTGACAACTTTTTTTCCGCGTTCAACCAGAAGGATCAAAACGAACTGCTGACCGATGAACTCAACCATGAAATCGCGACCGGCTTCGCCTATCGCGATGTCCTCCAATACTGGGAAGCTTCCTCCGGAGAACTCCTGCAGCGGCTGCTCTACACTGACATCAAGACCTACCTGGTTGAGCTTTTGATGAAGCAGGACAACATGAGCATGGCAGCATCAATCGAAAGCCGCGTGCCGTTCCTCGATCATGTTCTGGTGGAGTGGGCGACCCGTGTTCCAGCCAGCATCCAGATGCGCGGCACCGCCGGCAAACAAATCCTGAAGAAAGCGATGGAGGGTTTGCTTCCCCATTCGATCATCTACCGCCCGAAGCTGGGATTTCCCACGCCTTGGAGCGGCTGGCTGGCGGGCGCGCAACTGGATTCCATCGAGCGCATGCTCCTGGAACATCGCAGCATGAACCGCGGATTTTTCAAACGTGCCGCCGTTGAGAAACTTTTCGCGGAGCACCGAGCCCGCTATCGCGACCATTATGACCGCATCTGGCGCTTGCTCAACCTGGAGTTGTGGCACCGGGTGTGCCTGGAAGGCGAATCTCACGAATTCGCCGGCCGATCCGCCGAAGCAAAATCGGTTCCCATGGCATGAACGAATGCCGGCAACTACATGTCATCATTCACGGCGCTGTCCAGAAGGCGTCATCGATTAACACTGAGGGGTTCAATCTCTAAGCTCTCCAGGCGGACAAACCGGCCGAGCGGAGTGTTGATCCTGAGCCAGTGTTTGGCCTCGAACATCGCCAGATAGGTTGCTCGCAGTCGTGCCACACGAAGGCTCGTCCTTGGTTTGCTTTCCGAACCCGGCGTATATCCCAGCTCGCGCAGAAAATCGCCGATCAGCTCATCGAAAGCATCAATTTGCTCTTGCGACATCTTCGTCTTCCAGCGCGCCACTGGATTGAACGTTCCTTCCGCTTCGTCGGCGAACGAAGAATTAGGTTCGCTGACGGATCCAATTCCGGTGCGCTGAATCCGGTCGTAGTCGAGATCGTGATCGATGAATAGGCCGAGCCGCGCCAACGTTTCCCGTGGATTCGCGTTCAATTCTTCGAAGGACACTTCCCGGTAATCTGCCCCCAATCGTCTTCCCTGCTCACGTCCCTTGCGCACGACCCACTCCCAATACAATCCCGCGACTCCAAGCTGCTCGTGCCGATCCCATGGCAAGGGATGCGACCACCCCTGCTTCACATAGGAAAGAGCGACATCGCGACCGTCGCGAATAATGTGGATGAACAGCGCATTCGGTATCTGCCGCTTGATCTCCTCCATGTACAGAAGATGGCCAGGCGTGCAGTCCGCCCAGCGCGCTACACCCTGCATTCGAGCCACTGCTTCCATCACAATGCGCAGGAAGTCTCCTCCGCTGCGGCATTCGTCCATGATCTTAGCTTCAATTTCCGCGGCCTTCAGTCCGGACACTCGAAAGAGCATGCTCTTTAACCAGCAGTCCATCAGATCTTGTCGATCGCCAGCCGAGCGCATTCCCCCGAAGCGTGGCGCCAGCAAGTTGAAGACGTTGGACTCTGAGCGGTACACGGCGAAGCCGCCCGCCGATAGCAGCATGTGATACAACACGGTCGTTCCTGAGCGCGGACACCCCAGCACGAAGACGGGAGCTTGCTTCCTGCTGGCCACAACACGCGCGCCGCTCGTTCCGGTTTTTCCAGCTGGCATCTGCACAATTCGTCGTACGCACTTGTGGCGTAACTCCGGTACAAACACGAAGTTCAAGCGCCTTCCAGCGGAAGCTTCAAACCACGCCTGCGAGCGCCTGTTCCGGCTTCCTGCGGTGAGGCGCCAGGCTAAGGTAAACTTTCAACCACTGCTCGCGTACAGACTCCCAGTGGTACCGGACCGATTCAGCGCGCGCATTCTGCGCCAGCCGCGTCGCAAGGTCCGAATCGCTGAGTACTCTGAGAATGTTGTGCGCCAAAGCGGCTGCATCTCCGGGAATCGAGAGTAGTCCGGTGCGCTCGTGATCCACGATATAGCTCATTCCCTCCGGAGCGGTAGTCACCACCGGTGTGCCAGACGCAAAAGCCTCCAGCACCGAAACCGGCATATTGTCCAGGTTGGAAGCATTCACGAAAATATCCGCCCGATCATAAAACCGTCCGATGTCCCGGTGCGACGCCACGCCCACGAAATTAACCTTCGACAAATTCAATTGTCGCACCAGACCCCGTATTTCCTGCTCCAACACGCCGCCGCCCACCAAGTCGAGTTGCGCATCGGGATAGGACCTCTGGACTTCAGCGAATGCGCGCACTACCACATCCACGCCGTAGTAGGGATGGAATCCGCGAGTACAAACGAGGTGTGGACGCAGCGGACTCCGCAAACGAAAAGAAAACTGAGACAGATCGACAATGTTCGGGACAATCTGAGCTTCCATCCCGAACTCCCGCATGACCTCGACCAGATAGCCGGAAGGAACGATCAGCCGGTCGGTCCCTTTCAGCACGCGGCGCGCGACGCCGGACCTTTGCAAATGATCCCGGCACTCTCCGCTTCGATAGTTGATCAACGTTCGTTTACCTCGCAGGCGTGCAATCCACCACGCTGGAAGAGGCGCCAGAAGAAATGACGAATACGAGGCAGAAAAGATGTGGGCTATATCGACGTCTTCCAAATCTCGCCACAGCTTCAGAAGGTATAGCGGCTCGCGAATAATGGTGCGCAGGAAAGGGATGCGCTCAACCCAGCCCAGTCCGAAAGGGAAACGCGGGTCAACGGCGACGAAGCGCGCCGCGACCTCAGGATCTTCTTTCCAATTGCGCATCAGGAGATCGGCCTGCACCGCCTGCCCACCCACATAGCGCAGGCTCGGAGCCACGATAGCAACACGGATGCGCGAATCTGCAGCACTCCTCTGGCGATCCTCACGCTGCGCACCAAGGCGCTTCCCTCGGTCTTCAAGCGCCCCGGCATAGAGTGAGCAATACTGACCGCGAATTCGCTCTACGCTAAAGTTCGCTCGAGCAAACTCCCGCGCCCGGACGGAAATTGTAGACCGTAACTCCGCATCTGCCAGTACGCGCTCCAGTCCAGCGGCAAGGGCTTCCACGTCATTCGGCGCGACCAGCAGGGCTCGCCCGTCGTCGGCAAGTTCGCGATTCCCTCCAACGTCAGTGGCCACAAGCGGCACTCCAGCAGCCATCGACTCGAGCATTACATTCGATAGACTCTCGGAAGCAGAAGGCACAACAGACACATCGACGCTGGCAAGCACGGCAGCAATATCGCGACGATCCCCGAGAAATTGAATCCGTCCTTGCAGATCCAGTTCGGCCGCCTCGCGCTCAAGTTCGGAGCGCAGGGGACCGTCCCCCACCAACACAAATTCCACGTTGGGCAGCTTCCGGCTCACCCGCGCCGCTGCCCGGAGAAACTCGCGATGGTTCTTATAAGACGCATTCATGCGGGCGATCATCCCCACCCGAAGAACGCCCGCGGCACGAGTCATCGCTGGAGCAGTCTCCGCAAAGGCCTCGGGCGGCAGCGCGTTCCCAATCACAACCACCTTGCTCTCGGGCAGGCCGGCTCGCAACAGCCGGTCGGCAGCCGCGTGCGAGTTGCACACCACCCGGTCGCACCAGAGAAACACCATGAGCTGCGCACGGAATTGCGCGGGAGTGAGCAGATCTCCCAGCTGACGGAGACTGCCAATCACCAGCGGAACCCGCGCCAGCTTAGCCGCTGGAACTAAAGTCAAATTGCTGTAGAAGTCGAACGAATGGGCTACCGCAACATCCAATTCTCGCAAGCGACGCATTAATTGGTAGCGGCTGCGAATCGACTGCGGTCGATACAGACTCCCGCCGAGATCGAATTGCTGGATGTCGCCGAGACCTTCGAGGAAAGGCCCCTTTTTCTGCAGACAGCCAAGATGTACCGGAGAGTGATCCGCCCGCAAGGACCGTGCGAGTTCCGCGAACTGACGCTCGGTGCCGCCCGTCTCCAGGCTGTCGATCATCAGAAAAATAGAGCCTTGCGAACCCATGGAAGGAGTTGAACGAACCGCTTGCGAGGCCGGAGGTTGATTGGGTTCCTCCCCAGTTTGCGTGTTCACACGCCCACTCATCCCAGGTTCCCAGCCACGCTGGTAACACGGCTCGCTTCCGTGCCCAAATCCAGCGTCGGGATTTTCTCCAGGAAGTTGCGATGCCACAGTTCGAACATGAGCAACCGCCATATCCGCCCGGATTGGTCCCGGCGCCCGCGAAAATGCTCGTCCAGCAACTGCCGCACACCTGCTGGATTGAAGTACCCGCGCTGCATCGTCTTCGGCTCGAGCAGAACCGTCATGATCAGTTCTTTCAATTCGTTCCGCATCCAATGCACCAGCGGCAGGGCAAAGCCCTGCTTCGGCCGGTACAACGCTTCCCTAGGTACGCCGACTCTCTCCGCAAGCTTGCGCAGAATGTACTTCTGCACCCCGTTGCGCAGTTTCCACTCCACCGGCAGTCCCGTCACCCATTCCAGAAAAAGATGATCAAGGATTGGCACGCGTACTTCGAGCGAGGGTGCCATGCTCATCCGGTCCACCTTGGTCAGAATGTCGGCCACCATGTAGGTTTTTGTATCCACGTACAACATCTGGCTCACCGCATCTTTCGCCGGCGCTTGATCGAAATAGCGGTACATTACATTTCCGGGGTTGCTGTTTCCCTTCAGTGTTTCCCGGAATTCATCCGACCACAGCGGCATGTCCCGCTCGAATGAAGGCACGAATGAAATGCCGTCGACATATCGCTCCCGCCACGGCAACGAAACATTGTAGGAAAATTTTCTTCCGCGCATGTCCTGCGGAAGCCGGGGATAAACTTGCTCCCGGTATAAACGCCAAATCCAGGGCGGGATTCGCTGGAAAACCTGGCGGCGACGATGAATTGCATAGCGGTCGTATCCCGCGAATATTTCGTCCCCGCCGTCTCCGGACAAGGCGACCGTCACGTGCTCTCGAGCCATACAAGAAACGTAATAGGTGGGCAGCATCGAGGAATCTCCAAACGGTTCCTCCAGCGAACTGGTCAGTGTCTCCACTGTTTCCAAAACGTTCGGTTCCAAAATCAGTTCGTGGTGCTCGGTGCCGAAATGCTTCGCCACAATACGGGCGTAGTGCGCTTCGTTGAAATCGTCATGGCTGAAACCGATCGAGAACGTTTTCACCGGCTTGGAACTTGCCCGCGCCATCAGGGCAACAACCGTGGAGGAGTCCGTACCTCCGCTCAGCAAAGCGCCCAGAGGAACATCGGCGATCAGCCGGATGCGCACCGCTTCGGCCAACCGGTACTCGAGTTCTTCCAGACACTCTTCTTCGCTCTTCGGCTGATGCGTGCTGTACTGCGGCAAATCCCAATATTGACGGACCTGCACCCGGCCTGCTTCGAACTCGAGCAAGTGCCCGGGAAGAAGCTTCTGAATCGGCAGGAACGCAGTGAGAGGATCCGGCACATAACCGAAATACATGTATTGCACCAGCGCCTCGTTGTTCACCTCCGCGAGTTCCGGAGCCACGGCAAGAATCGCCTTGATCTCCGAACCGAACAACAACCGCCCGCCCGCCAGCGCATAATGCAGGGGCTTTATCCCCAACCGATCCCGCGCTATCAGCAGCTTTCGTTTTCGCTCGTCGTACAGCGCAAAGGCAAACATGCCCCGCAGCTTCTTTACGCAATCGGAGCCAAGTTCTTCATACAGATGAACAATCACTTCCGTGTCGGTGTGGGTATAAAAGCGATGGCCGCGGCTCTCGAGTTCGCCGCGCAGCTCCGGGAAGTTGTAGATTTCTCCGTTGAAAACGACCCAGACGGATCGATCCTCGTTGAATACCGGCTGGTGGCCACCGGCCAGATCGATGATGCTAAGCCGGCGCATTCCGAGGCCTACGCCGTCTTTAGCGAAAATGCCTTCGTCATCCGGGCCGCGATGCACGATCGCCTGGCACATGCGATGAATCGTGGCCGCGTCAATTCGCTCGTCGGCAACCGCGCTTACGATGCCTGCGATTCCACACATGCGCTATCCTCTCACGCCCGCCTGGAAATTTGCGCTTTGCGGGATCTTACCGGTGGACTCGCGAGCCAGTTTCAGCCGGTAGTCGCGGTATTCCCCAGGGTTTCCCTCGCGGCCATCGCAGGCAGCCCAGATCATGTTCACCATCTGCCGCGCGGTGACGAAATGAATCACCTCTTGCCTTTCTGACGCGCCTTCACAGAGTTCGGCGAGGAATCGTTGCATGATTCCTCCCATCACGGCCTCTCGATGCGTGGGATCCATGCTGTGGCAATGAATCTTGATGAAAACCCAGTCCGGCCGCCCTTGAACGGAAATCGCGGCCTTCCTCCAGAGATTAAGCCGGCGCACACTCGGAGGATTTGCGGCTGTCAGCGCCGCATTCTCGACGCGACCGATGCCGTTGCGCGCATTCCGGTCAAAATCCAACATCAATGGTCCCTGCACCATCAAAGGAGAGGTCTGCGGAGTACGGCCGCGACGCAGGTCTCGCCCTTTGCGATGTGGAGCGGCGGCGTCGAACGGGAGGCTGCACTCATAGAGCGAATTCACTTTCCCAATCTGTGCCGGGTGGAATGCGGCAGCGGGCAAGGTGAAATCGGCATAGCAGCCGGTGTCGGCCAGAATCTCCATCTCGTTGTCAACGCCACAAGCATAGCCTCCGGCGGAGTTCGCCAGTGTGAAATTCCCATGAACAAACGCGTACTGCGGCTGATCGGAGCCATCGAGGAAGCACAGCGAGCCATGCCTTAGGACCAGAGCATCGCGAAACTCCACGAGTTGTCGGCGTGTATTTTCGGCGGTATCGGGTGCGTCCACCCCGTGGTGCAGATGGATTTCAATTTCTCCCCACCCTCGGTGGCAGTGCTCCGCGATGCGGTCCACCAAGCCCCGGTCGTACTGCTCGCCGGGATAGAAATACGTGTGCACGAACGGCTGTCCTTCATGATCGCGCCATGAATCCACAGCTCGCGGATACTCGGCGCACCATTCTTCTACCCGGCGTTCCTGCTCGGAAAAAGGTGCGCGGGCTCGCCCGTCTCCAGGGACAATGGCCGGCTCAAAATGATCGGCAAGAGCGAAGATCAAATGGACTCTGCCGCGCGGAACCGATCGAGTGAGCCTCTGCCAGGCGTAAGACGGCAACCATCTCCCATACAAGAGCTTGCGCGCGAAGCGTTTCCCGAAGCCAGACTCGTCCGCCCGAGGAGTGATTGCTTCCGTCTCCCCGCTCGCGGTTGAATTGGTTCGCTTTTTGCTCATCGCACTTTGGTCCACGCATTCAACGGAGTCCGCGCCGTCCCCAGCTGGAACAACAGCTCCAGCAGGCCACAAGGCAATCACGGCAAGGGCTTTCGGCCCTGCACGGAGATTGGTACTTCCACCACACGCAAGTCCTGCATCCCGCAGCTTTCAAACCAGCGAAATACCTCTTCGTAAGTGTGTTTCGACTGATACCGCGGAGAGTACCAGTCAAATGTGTCGAGCACTCTCCATTGAGGGTTAGGATTGCGGTTCACTGGGAAAACGTAGCGCACAATCCCGGATAGCGGCCGCCCGATGCCTGGAATAACCCGCAACGCGCTATCCACCGCATTCACCGTGGGCACGACTACGCGAAGCATCCCGTGCAGCGTTTTCGCAGGCAAGCGGTGAGTCACTCTGCGGTAAAGGTCGCTGAACCTGTACCAGCGGTTATAAGCGCTGTACAGCCACACGGCGAGCGTTCCGCCGGGCTTCAGGTATTGCGGCAAAGCTTTCACCGCCTGCTCGCAGTTCGGCGTATGGTGCAGCACTCCAATGCTGTAGATGAAATCAAAACTCTCGGCGGCGAACGGAAGCGAAAAAACGTCGGCCTGCAAGGCGACGAACTCGCGATCGGCCAGGTTACGTGCCGCCACTTCGGCGGCCGCACTCAGATCGACTCCTACGACCCTGGCTCCCCAGCGCGTTGCCACCTCCGCAAACCGCCCCATGCCGCAACCCACATCGAGCACCAGCTTTCCTCTGATGTCTTCGGGGCTCAACCCAGTCTTACGGCGGAAGTCCTTGTCGGATTCGTCACTGCTGGCGTCATCCAACTGCGTGCGCGCATAGCGCTGCCACTGAAAGCCAAAGCTGTCCGCGTAGTTTTCTGGTGGCACGAAGCGTGCGACACCGCGCTCCTGCGGAAACGCGCGTTGGCAGCCCGTACACACGTATCCGTCGCCGTGCCGGTTCAGTGACGCCCGGCAATCGGGGCAGCGCAGCAACTCCAATACATCAATGGACAAGAGTAAAGTCACCCGATTTCTTCTTCCCGGCACGAACCATCCCATACCGGCTGCGCCAATCTTTTCCCACCGGGGAGGGTTCGGACGCAGGTTCCCGTTCGTTGATCATCGCTGCCAGAGCCGACGCATAGGCCACGGCAAAATAAGGAAAGAACTGATAAGCCTCAGGGGCAAACAAAGCCCCGATCACAAACCCAATCATCGAGCTGTGCAGCCCGCCAACAAATAACGTCGTCTGAGCGTCCAGATCTTTTCTGCGCCTCAGTTTCCTGAGATTGCGAAAAGCGCTGGCGATAAACAACAAATAGAGAATCAACGAAGGAATACCGCCTTCGACCGCGATCTGCAGGTACGTCATGTGCACGTCGTGCCAATCGTCGGAATAGACTTGAAAATTGTGCACACCCAATCCAAAGATCGGGTAGCGCTCAATGCCTTCGATTGCCTTGCTCATCAGGTACCGGCGCTGCTCGTACGAGGAGTAGGCTCTTCCTTCCTCCTGATTTTCCACCTTGCCGCTGATGGCGGCCATGCGGTCGGCTAGCGGACGGCCCGCGACGGCCAGCAAAATCACGACGGTTAAAACGCTGCCCACCACCAGGTAGAAGCGCCGTCCCTTCACCCCGAAGTGCCACAAGCAGACCGTCCCTGAAATCACCAGAGTGATGAATCCGGCCCGCGAAGCGGTCATGAACAGGGCGAGTCCCATGATCAGGATTGCCCCAGTCCAGCTCAGTCGGGCCAGCACTCCCTTCGCACTCAAAAGAAAAGCCAGGCAGAACGGCAGCGTGAGGACGATCGCAAACGCGAGATCGTTGGAGTTGGAATAAATACCTCCAATCACGCCTTCCAGCCTGGGCTGGTTGTGCCCGAGAATGATCGATACCACGCAGATCACCGCTACCGAAGCAGACTGAATGTAAACAAGGCGTCGCAGCCTTGCGAAGTCCGTGACCAACAGAAAAGTAAGTATCCAGACAACCCACACCTTGGCAAAATCCAGAGTGTGGGTCAGCGCGCCGCCCTTCCACACGGGCGACAGCGCAGCCGAAATGAACAGCACACCGATCATCCCGAGCAGATAGTTCGACTCCCGGGGAAGATCCCGGATTCTGCGCTGCGTTTTGCCCAAACTGCTCAGCAATCCCAAAAGCGCAAACACACCTGAGATTTTGGCCAGAGGGATGTATCCAAGGACGGGGATCCAGTCCTCTGGCCGAGCGCAGTAGATCACGTAAAATGCGCTGAGCCAGAAGAAAGCTCCGTTCAGGGATGCGGGCTTTTGCAACTCGACTGCACGGGGCGCGATGGTTTGCTCTGCTGCTCTCACCGGATCCACACTTCTTTCCGCCCCGTCACAAAGTTGGCGAAGGCAACCACCGCCGCTGTATTCAAGACAATGAGCGCCAGCGCCGCGTTGGCGACTCGCCTCAGCACTCCGCGCGGCTGGTTGGACAGAGCATGGTTGGACAAGGCGAACAGACTGAGCGCGTATAAGGCCAATTGCAACGCAAAAGCGGCGCGGTACAGAGGTGCAGGAATTGCGGCAGAGGTCACCAGCAAAACGGCCAGCGCAAACGGCACAACCAGCCGGAGCAACTTGTGGCTGACAAACCGGAACCGCAGCGGGTTCGCGCCACTCAGCACCCACGGCGCAATCTGCAACAACTGGTAGTTTCCAGTCAGGGTGCGCACCTTCCGGCGGAACTCTCTCTCCGCACCCAGATCAGGATCGTCCCACGCCCGCGCCCGCCCGTCAAAGATAACGCGAGCGCCCTGCCGCGCAACCTGCAGGGGCAAAAGCACGTCGTCCAGGATGGTCTCGGCCGGAATCGGCGCCAATAGCGAACACCGGGCCGCGTACAGTGCTCCGGTCGCGCCCACCACCGACCCCGATGCGCTCTCTAGCGACCGGATTTTTTTCTCCATCCGCCAGTAAATTCCCATGCGCTTTTCCGCTTCGCCCGAAGCTGCATCGCCCAGCATCAATTCTCCGCTCACGCATCCCACAGTCGGATCCGTAAAGTTCTCGAGGAGCAGCCGCACGGCATCCTGCTCGATCTCCTGCCGCGCATCCATGAAAACCGCGATCTCACCCTTCGCCGCAGCCAGGGCTTCATTCAGTCGGCAGGCTTTTCCCTTCGCCTTGGGCGAAGCCAGAATGTGAAAGCGCGCATCCTTCGCGGTATCCGCAAGAATTTCCGCCGTCCTGTCACTGGAGCCGTCCGAAACCACAACAAATTCCAGGCGCTCCGGCGGGTAGTTCAGCGCTGCCAGGTTGCTTAGCTTGCGGGGCAGCGTGGCCTCTTCATTGCGTACCACCATCACAATCGAGACCAGGGGTTCATTCGCTCCGCGCAGCACCGGCCTCGGATTTAGACGGCTCCAAATCCACAGCCACACCGCGTATCCGAGATAAGCGTAGAAGACAACTCCCGTGGCGGCCCAGAATAGCGTCTTCACTGCGCGCCCCGCCCCAGCAGGACGATTTTGATGGTCTGGAACATGATCAGCAAATCCAGACCGAGGGAAGCGTTCTTGATATAAAACAGGTCGTACTGCAGTTTCTCTCGCGCGTCTTCCAGCGTGTTGCCGTACTTGTACTGCACCTGTGCCCAGCCCGTGATGCCCGGCCGCACCACGTGCCGTACGCCGTAGTAGGGGATATCCCTGCTCAGCCACTCCACAAATTCCGGCCGCTCCGGGCGAGGACCTACAAAATGCATATCGCCCTTCAGCACGCACCACAACTGCGGAATTTCATCGAGCCGCGAAACGCGCAGGAACTTGCCCGCGCGCGTGATTCGCGGATCATCGTCCAAGGCCCAGGTTGCCCCTGTATCCGCTTCGGCGTCCACTCGCATGGTGCGGAACTTGTAGCAGTAAAAAATTCTTCCCCGACGCCCCACGCGCTGCTGGCGGTACAGCACCGGACCCGAAGAATCCAGCTTGACAGCCAGCACAATGAACGGCAGCAGGGGCAACGAGATCACAGTTCCGGCAAGCGCTACCGAAACGTTCAGTGCCCGGCGAACCAGCCGGACGAAACCGCTGAAGCGGAAGCCTTCGGCAAAGATCAGCCAGCTGGGGTATAGCTGTTCTACTTCGATCCTGCCCGAGATCCTCTCCAGCCACGAGGTTGCCTCTTCCACCTTCACGCCCCCCAGGCGCAGGTCGAGCAATTCTTCCACCGGCAACGTGCCGCGGCGGTCCGGCATGGCGACGATCACCCGATGCACGCCCCTCCCCCGCGCCAGACCAAGCAGATGCGATGCCACGGTGTCCCGGGTCAGTTCGCCCTCGACATCTCCTGTCCATCCCACCACTTCAATCCCCAGCGCGGAGTGCTCACGCAAACCTCTCACCAGTCGCTGCGCTCGCTCTCCCGTGCCCAAAACGTAAACCCGCTCGCGTAAGAACGGCTGCTTCACCATCCAGGAATAAGCCGCGCGCCAGCCCAGTAGCGTGAAGGTGAGAATGATGAGTCCTGCCAGCGCGGACCCGTTTCCCGGCACGACGCTGGGATAGATGAAACCCACAGCCGCCAGGATGAGCGCCAGGAAACCCAAAACCAACAAAAGCCGCAATATCTGGTCCCACTTCGCGCCCAGGCTGGAAGAATCGTAGAGATCGAACCAGTACGAAAACAGCAGCGCAACGCCCGTAACCGCGAGAATCTTCAGATACCCGTGCTCGACATTGAGCAGGAGCCAGCTGTCCTCCCGGTTCTGCAGCATCGTTCCCAGTACGAACGAAGTCCAAACGATCAAGCCCTCGCCCACCAGAAGAACCAGGGCGCGCAACGGAAAATAAACTTTGAACAGCCGGATCACGTTTGCCTGTTTCCCCTAAACCTTGGACTCGGTCACATTCTTCTCCTGCACGTCGTAGTAATAGCGGGTATAGGACATGGCTTCATTGTCGGTCCCGTTCAGCACCACGCCCACCAGGGCCTGTTCTGGAAATTCCTGACGCGCCCGGCGCGCCATATCGACCGGCGTCACATTCGAGCGCACCACCATCAACACGCCGTCACAGGCCTTGGCCAGCACGCTAGCGTCGGAGACCGGTACCGCCGGCGGTGAATCGATGATGATCCAGTCGAACAAAGCCTCTACCCGCTGCAGCAGGAACTTCAGCCGCCCGTTGGCCACGAGTTCCGCGGGATCGGAAATTTCCTGGCCGCTCGGAATAAAAAATAGGTTTTCCATTTGCCCGCGCTGCATGATCGCGAATTCGTCGCTCGTTCCTTGCAGATAGTCCGCGAGGCCGGGAGACGAAGTTGTGCCCAGCATCATGTGCAGCCGCGGACCGCGCAGGTCGGCATCGATCAGCAACACGCGGCGTCCATGCTGCCGCACCAAGACCTGCGCCAGGTTCGCCGACGTGAAGGACTTTCCCTCCTTCGGCAGCGCGCTGGTCACCAGGATTTTTTTCAGGGGCATCTTCTCGCGGGCGTGGTATAGCCGGGAACGCAGCGTGCGGAATTCCTCGGTGCCGCGTGCAGTATCGTCGTCGTTGAAAAACAACATCGTCTTCACATCCGGCGTCCACTGCAGTTCCGGGCAGCGCGCCAGCAACGCGTCAAGGCTGAACGGACTGGCGAACGACGGCATGCCTGACGCCAGCGGAATGCCAGCGGCGGACACTCTCGCTGCCGGTGGCTCTTCCAACGTCGTCGGGGTGGGGGCCTGCTCCGTCGCCGCGAAACTGGGCTGGACTGCACCTCCCTGCATTGCCGCCCGCTCCTGTTCGGCTTTCTTCAACGCTTCGTGAATTCGGCTCATACTTTCCTTTCCTTGGGGAGGTCCTTCTCTTCCTCTTCTTCACGCAACTTATCGGCTAATGTGGCCAGAGACCGCAAGGCATCCACTAAATCAAATTTCTCCTGGCCCGCCGCCTGCGGCGGCGCCGTCATCGCCCCCGCTGCGATGCCATCACTCAGATCAAAATCCCGGGCTACGCTGTCCACCACCGCCGGCCCGATCACTTTCTGCTGATCCACGAACGCGCTCACCAGGCAGTGCTCGCACAGAAGATTAATCACGCGCGGAATGCCCGTAGCATAGCGGTGGATCGCGACCACGGACTCCGGATCGAAAATCTGCTGGCCGTTGGAGCCGGCGATGCGCAACCGCTGTTGCACATAAGCTTTGGTCTCCTCCAGGGTGAGAGGATGCGTCTTGGCCCGCAGCGTCAGCCTTTGACGCAACTGCCGCAGTTGCGGTTGCTTCAGTTTCTGCTCCAGTTCAGGCTGACCCACCAGCACAATCTGCAGCAGCTTCTCCGTGAAGGTCTCCAGGTTGGTCAGCATGCGGATTTCTTCCAGCACCTCATCGCTCAGGTTCTGCGCCTCATCCACGATGAGCACCGCGGTCTCGCCCGCCCGGTAGCGATCCAGCAGCCAGTTGTAGAGCCGCAACAGGATCTGGCTCTTGGCCTTCGAATCGCACGGAATGCCGAAGTCCGCCATCATGTAATCCAGAAACTGGGGCGTGTTCAGGCGCGAGTTGAAAATGAAGGCCGTCGCCACCTGCTGCAGCCGCAACCACTCCAGCAATTTGTTGATGAGCGTGGTCTTGCCCGTCCCCACTTCCCCGGTCAGCAACACGAACCCTTTTCGGCTCTGGATGCCGTAGGTGAGGCAGGCCAGCGCCTCCTCGGTGTGCCGCGTCAGGAACAGATAACGCGGGTCGGGGTTTACGTTAAACGGATTGGCCCGCAGGCCGTAAAACTCTTTGTACATGTTCTTCGCCTAAACGCTTTCGTCCACTCTTTCATCCCGAGCTAGCGCACTTTCCGCAGCGAGGATCCGGGCGAGCCGCGCGAAGCGTCGCAGCCTTTGCCACGCAATAATCGCGCGCTCGCTTCCTTGTCAAACTCCATCGCGACTAAACTCTGGCCGTTTCCTTTCTCTCGTCCGGCTGCTTTTTCCGCTTCCAGAAATGGCCCTTGCCATCGCCGTTTGTCGCCGCTATCTCTACCACCCACGGCACCGCGACCAGCATGGGAAGTTCCAGAGCCGCCTCGGCATCCGCCTCCGTGCGGATGCACTTGTCGCGGAACTCCAGCCAAAACGCCAAACCAAGCCCCAGCACCAGACCGGCGCCCAATCCTCCGCCCGCAAACAACAGGCGATTCGGGAAGCTAGGAGAATCCGGCAGATTCGCCGGGTTCAGAAGCGCCATCTGTTCCCCTTGCTGCTGCTGCTCGGCCTGCGTCGCCATCTTCGATGTGCTCTGCTTGGCCAAGTCATCTTGATAAACTTTCTGCGCGTTGTCGTAATCCCGCGCCAATTCCTTGTACTCTTCCTCAATTCCGGGACTCGACGCTACCCGGCTCTGGTAGACAGCAATCTCCTGCTGAAGTTTCTTCTGATCGCGCGTCGCCTGCGCCAGCAAATCCTGATACTGGTGAACCTGCAAGCGCAATTGCCGAATCTCGGGCGGCTCGGTCGCGGATCCTTTGTCGTTCCCAGCGTCGGTTGCCGGAGTGGACGGGTTATTGACTTCTGCGAGTTCCTTCTTGACCTCGGCAATGTCCGCTTTGGTCTTGATCACGTCCGGATGGTCGTCGGTATAGCGTCCCTGCAAATCGATGAGTTCGGCCTGCAGCTGCGAGAGCTGCTGCTGCAGGGTTTGGGGATTGTTTGCCGACTGCGACGCTTTCCACGCCGCCAGTTGCTGCGTCAGCAGCGACTCGGTATAGGACTTGTCCTGCGTCGCCCGGTTCAAGGTCTGCGTATTGGCATCGAGTTGCGAATTCAGCCCCATCAGGATTTTTAGGTTGTTGTCCTCGTCTCCGGGAAGCTGCCCCATGTGCTGGTTCTTGAAAGCCGCCAGTTTCTTATCCAGATCATCGAGATTCTGTTTGGCGTCCTCCACCTGCTTGGTGAGGAAAAACGTCGTACCCTGAGTCGCTTCCTGCCTCGACTTCAGGTCCTCTTCCAGCAGCATCGAGGTCAGCTCGGTGCATACATCCTTCGCTTCCTTCGCGGTCGACGCGGTGTAGTTCACGTAGAAGCCGGGAACCGACGAGTTGTTCGGGCCGGGCTTTCTTTTGCCGGGGAACTGCGAGATGTCCGGAACCGGCTCGATCCCCATGTTGAGCTGGATGTTGGCCACCACATCATCGAAGTTCTGCCCACCCTTGGCCAACCCCAGCTTTTCCACCATGGGCCGCAGCTGGCTCGGGCTCAACACCCGCTGCTCGATCGTGGTAATGTGCTGCGTCAAATCTTCGGTAAAGACTTGCTGCACCACCGCGTCCGGAATCTTCGGCGGCGTCACCAACACCAGCGACTGCGAGGTGTATTTGGCGGAGAAAACGTACGAGATCAGAAATCCGGCCAAAGGCGCGAGCAGCGCCGGAATCAGAATCACTTTCATCCGGCGGCGCAACATCGCCAGATAATCGTCCAGGGTTAGTTCGCGGTTTCCCATTCTCTTTACCCATCCCGCCAGCCCCCCAGGGCCGGCCTCAAAATTAATCCAGCCGGATCGGCCGGGGAGTCCAATCCAGTCCGATCGTACCCACTTGCCGCTGAGAAATATGGCTGCATGGGCCCGTGCTCGAAGAACCTGACAACGGACACGCCGTATTGAAGCCCAGTTCGTTGAACTGATAGCTCACGAACCCACGTAAGTTACGGCCGAACTGCCGGTGGAACGCCACTCCGGCGTAGCCATAGCTGAAGCTGGTCGCGCTTACGGCCGCCCCAGGAAGCTGCAACTGGGTGTTCTTGGCATAGCCAAGGTCAGCAATCATGTCCCAGACGCGGGTCAACGGTCTTGCGGCATCGAGCTGCGCAATGTTGGTCTCCGCACCTGCGAACAGCCCGGAGCCGCTCGTGTCATAACGCTGGCCGCTCAACGAGAGCATGGTTCGCGGGAACTTGTAGCGTAGCGAGATGCGGCCGGCAACCCCAATCCGAAGCGTACCCACCGAATTTACAGTGCCGCCTGCACTCGTACAGTCCCCCAACGTAGCCCCCGGGATGGTACATCCCTGCAGGTTTATCAGCGTAAACTGCGGCCCCGCGCTAATCAGGAAATCCATCCGCCCCGAAATCCGGTGCCCGTACATCGCCTGTATGACGTTCGAGTGAAATGCCGTACCCTCAACCGAAAAGTCAAATCCCTGGTAGCCGTAACTCAGCGCGACCTGGTCTCTCGGATTCAGGATCCGGTCATAGCCGACTTGCGCTGTTACTTCGGAACTGCCCACGAAGGAAACGTTCACCGGCGTCGAGCCGCCAAAGAGAGAGTTCTCGTTGAGGGCCCCGTAGAAATGGACTACCCCGTACCCCGCCGCGAGCGTAACCGATGACTTGGGCGTCAGGTTCTCGACGATATCCGCCAGTCCCAAATTCAACAGGCGCGGCACCTCCCCTACCGAGACGCCATTTCCTCCGGTGAACGAGCTGGCTTGACCGCCGAATGCGGCGGACCCCAGCATACCCGAGCCTAAGGAGCCGAGGCCGGAGTCATAAGCCCCGCTGCCACCGTAGGCGCTGAAACCGAACGTGCCCTCCGGTAGGTAGCTGACCGAGTCCCGGATCGCCAATTGCCCGCGCTTCCAATTGATCCGGTTGTCCATATCAAACTGCTGCAGTTGCTCCAGCCCGACGCCGCCGCTGTCATAAACCACGCCCCCGATGTAATCCATCGCCACGGCGTAGTTTTTCCAGAGCTTTTGCAGGGTTAGGCTTCCCAGACCGCGTGTGACCGCGCCGAACGACGAACCGCCCAGCGTGTCCCCCGGGTTGGAATCCGCGGACTCGCTGAAGTGCAGACCGGGCAACAGGAAACTTTCCGGGGCCGCATGGGGTTCCAGTCCGGGCTGGTCAATCGCGGAAATCGGCGGGTTCTCGCTCACCGCCGGCACCGGGTTTTCCTGCCCGAAGGCAGGCGCTGGAGGAGGCGCAGCCGGCGGGTTCTGATCCGTCTGCGCCCAGGCCACGCTAGCCCCGATCAGGGTCAGCGTTAGGGTCATCATCATGTGGCCTTTTTTCATCTGGGTTCCTCTTCGACGTCTTTCTCCATCCTTACGCACGGGTCTTACCGAACAGTCTCACAGGACGGTCTTACGGCACGTTCTTACGGAACAACGATCGTGTCTCCCGGTTTGAGCGTGATATTTGGCTGATCGCCCCGGCCCTTGATTGCGTCTTTGTAGTTAAACGGCATCTTCGTTTGCTTGCCGTCCTGCACGCGCAGCAGGTAAATCGCCTTCAGGTTGGCAAACTGCGTGAACCCCGCGGTCGACAACGCCTGCAGGACCGTCATACCGGGCAATAGTGCCATCGGGCCGGTATGCAACACCTCGCCTAGTACGTAAATCCGCTGGCTGTTCATCGCCGTCACCACCACGGTAACGCGCGGATCGGCCATGTATTTCTTCAGCTTGTCATGGATCGAGATCCCGAGTTGCATGGGCGTCATACCTGCCGCCTGCACATCATCCAGCAATGGCATGGAAATCTTGCCGTCGGGCCGCACCGGCAGCGTGACGCTCATGTCGGGTTCTTTCCACACCGAGATGCGCAGCGTATCGTCCGCCCCGATCATGTAGTCCGATGGAACCCCAGGGCCGGACGCCTGAACTTCCGGCACGGCAGCCTTCGCCGGCTTCGCGGGCGCCGCATCATCTGCGTCGTCTTGCGCCCACATGCCCACGGCCGCCAGCCCCAACAGCGCCAGGCAGGCAAGCTTCATTGCTCTCTTCATGTGCTCTCCTCTGCAGCTAAGAGGCTCGGTATTCGGAGCATCCCATCTGTTTGAGCTTGTACAGCAATGCCTTGTAACTGATTTGCAACTCCTCCGCGGCCCTCCGCCGGTTCCAGCGAGTACGGGTCAGAGTCCGCAGAATCAGCTCTTTCTCCGCTTCGCGGGAAGCCGCACGCGCCGCCTGCTTCAGCGAAACTCGGCCGCCGTTGCTTCCTCCATCCGTCCGCCGCAGCATGGCGCGCAAACCGCCCATGGCAAGAGTTTCATCTCCCAGAGCCACAATCGCCTTGGCCGCGTTTTCCAGTTCCCGCACGTTCCCCGGCCACGAATATTCCTCAAACAAGCGCAGGGTCTCTTCACTCAGTGCCGGGACCGCACGCTGAAAATCCCGCCCGTATTTCCGCAGAAAATGTCTCATCAGGACGGGGATATCTTCCCGGCGTTGGCGCAGCGGCGGCAGCCGCAAACACACTCCGCTGATCCGGTAATACAAATCCTCGCGGAGATTCCCTGCTCTCACTTCCGCCTCCAGGTCGCGAGCGCTTCCGCAGATCAGCCGAGCCATACCCGGCGAGCGGCCTCCATTCGTATTCCCTCGCGTCAAGGCCTGCAGCAATTGTGCCTGCCCCTTCGCGCCCAGATCTGCCAGTTCCTCCACAAAAACCGTGCCTTCGCCAAGCAGCCCTTGCGGGCCGCCAGAATCTTCAAACTTGCCGGACTCCAGCGTGGCGCAAGCAACCACTCGAAATGCCTGTCCTGTCCGCCGCGAGAGCTCGTGAACCCGCAGAGCCGTCGTTTTCTTGCCCGCACCGCGTTCTGCCAGCAGCAGCACCGGAACCTCGCTCTGCGCGACTTCCAGAATCACTGCTTCCACGCTCCGCATGCTCGGGCTGACACTCTCTACGAACTCGAGATTGCCAGTCATCGCGGCCCGCATGTTTTCCACAACTGGGCGGAAATCTGATTCCATCTTACGGCCTTTTTCCACCGGCGTACCACACTCGTAAATGTCCCCTGGGAAGACTACGGGCTGTACCAGCACGGCGAGTACCATCCTTGTTCTCCGCGAGGAAACTCAGCTTTACTCGCTTAGCGTCTTATTTTCAATAGTTTATCAGCCAGAACCCGGCTCAAGAAGAACAAAAAGCTTCTGTTCTTACCCCACTGCGTTCCGCACAAAAGAGAAAGTATTTGCTCAATCGATAGTAACCATCTGCGTCAAGCCACCGTTCTACGCAGAGGAAATAGTGCCCGCTCGTTTCCTCCTCAGGGAATGGCGATGAACGCGGACCACGTGCATTCCTTTACTGCGCCTGCCAGGCGAACTAAGGTGAGAGGTTCTCGGGTTGCGATTGCGGACCCTCACCACTTCGCTTATGCTGGACGGCATTCCTGATAGATTAAAATAGAGGCTTCCTTATTTTGAGCCACGTGTTGCAAGCCGAGCAACCACCTGCGCCAGCACTCGTCGCCGATCCGGCAGGGCCGTCTCTGTGGCAAACGGTCGTGCTCACGGCGCTCTTGTTTTGGTTGTACATGCCTACTCTTGCCCACTTGGTCGGACAGTGGTGGCAGGACCCAAATTTCTCCCACGGTTTCTTCGTTCCCCTCTTCGCAGCCTTTGTCGTTTGGCAGGAACGGACCAAGCTGGCTGGCCTCACCCTGCGCCCCTCCTGGTGGGGACTGCCGTTCTTGGGCTTTGGACTGTCCCTTCTCGTCGTTGGTCAGATGGGCGCGGAGCTTTTCCTTTCTCGTTTGTCACTGCTGATTGTGCTGGCTGGCTTGATCGTGCTCTTTTGCGGTTGGAGCTTCTTCCGCGCTCTTCTGTTTCCCTGGGCGTTCCTGCTGCTGATGATCCCCATTCCAGCTATTGTCTTCAACCAGATTACCTTTCCCCTGCAGTTGCTGGCCTCGCAGGTTGCCAGTACGGTGTTGCCCTGGCTGGGCGTGCCTGTCTTGCGGGAAGGCAACGTCATCGTTCTTCCGGCCATGGCTTTGGAAGTGGCAGACGCATGCAGCGGTATTCGCTCTCTAATGTCCCTCGCGACCCTCGCCGTGATCTACGGCTATCTCATGGAGCGTAAAATCGCTGTACGAGTTCTGTTGGCTGTGGCTTCGCTTCCCATCGCCGTCGCCGCCAACAGCTTCCGCGTCGTGATCACAGGACTGCTTGTTCAATACTGGGACCCGGATAAGGCACAAGGCTTCTTCCACGAATTTCAGGGATGGCTCATGTTCGTCGCATCGCTGCTCATGCTCTATCTTCTGCATCGCCTCATTCGCATTTTCTGGCCGGAGGAAGGCGCGGAATCATGAAGCCACTCCGCACCTTGCGTTTCATTCTCGCTGCCACTTTAATCGCGCTCACGGCGATTCTGCTGCAGGCGCGCGGACGCACCGAGATCATTCCCTCGGGCTTGCCGCTTTCGTCTTTTCCCGCGCAACTCGGAAACTGGAGCGGTAAAGAAATCCCCCTGGATAAGGAAACTCTCGACGTTTTGGGACCGGGCGACTTCTTGGTCCGCGGCTACCAGGACCCGGACAGTAGCCTGCCCTATGTCGATCTGTTCCTCGCGTATTTTCCCAGCCAGCGCGCCGGCGACACTATCCATTCTCCTAAACACTGTTTGCCCGGCGCCGGATGGACCCCCGAAGAGAATGATCGCGTTACGCTTTCACTGCCCGGCCATGGACCTTTCCCGGCCAATCGCTATGTCATCTCGAAAGCCGGTGCGCGCAAGCTGGTCTTGTATTGGTATTGGGCTCACGATCGCGGTGTGGCCAGCGAATACTGGGCTAAATTTTATCTGGTGAAAGACTCGATTCGCATGAACCGCAGCGACGGCGCTCTGGTGCGCATTACCGCAGACATGCTTCCCGGCGAGACGCCCGACGACGCCGAGCGGCGTCTTCTCCCCTTTGCCTCCGACGTGGTCCCGCTGCTCAATAACTACATTCCGCGCTGATCAACGGGCCGGATCCAATCTGCGATCCGGAATCTCTGAAAATCAGTAACGCTCTCAGGCAGCCTTTTCAGGGCCGTGCGTCGGTAAGGCTTTCCACCACGTGCTGTGGTTCCCTCGCCAGCGCCGCCAGGTGTTCCGCTGCCAGAAAGAAGTAGTTCTGGCTGCGCTCGCCCCGTTTTCGCGGGACAAGCGTCTCCCCGTTGAACCAATAGGGATCCAATCCCTCCGCACGCAACAGCGCAAACGTTTCAAATGCCGTGGAAGTAGGGTCATCCGGGTCGGGGTTAACTTCGATCAGCATCGCCGGACGCGAAGCACGAATCATCCGCAATGCGCCTCGCAACACCGCAAGCTCGTGATAGTTGGCATCGCATTTAACGAACGCGATCCGCGGAGCAGACCCGCGTTCGTCAAAGAAGTTATCGAGCCCTCTGCTTCGCACCTGGATTTCCCGCCAGTCGGGATTGGATTTGGCGGTTTTGACCTGCGCGTCATACCAACATTCACTTCCCCAACGATAAGTTGGGATGACCATCGTCGTGGTCTTTTCGATGTCCGAAAGAGCAAAATTCAACACTTCGACATTGCTGAGACCGAGCTTGCGCACATTGTTGCTCAGAAAATCAAAGGTCTGTGGAATCGGTTCGAATGCATATACGTGCCCCGTTGGCCCGACACTGCGCGACAACAGCCGGCTGTATAGCCCAATGTTAGCGCCGACATCGAGGACGCTGTCTCCCGGAGAAATCAACCGCTCAGCCACCGCAGCATCTCTCTCCAGCCAATCCCCCGGAGTGTTTTTCATCAGATACGCGTAATAGCTCTTCTTAACCCGGTGCATCACGCTGTCGGGGAGCACGCGTGCCGCTACACGGCCGGCCATCACCTTGGGATTCCACTCCGACTCCGTGCTCAATAACCTTCGGACAATCGACTCACGCTGGGTTGCCATGTGCTCCCGACCTCATTGCCAGACTGGTCCTGGCCGAAATTTCTTTCCGTCCCGACGTCAAACGAAATTCCTCTTCGGCATCAAACCGCACTATTTTACGCCCATTCCGGCCGTTCGGGCATTGTTAGAGTACGTCTCGTTGAATCAACTGCATTTTCAGCAAATCGCACTTTCATCTTGCTCCCAGCCCGCATCGGTGTTATTCCTGACTCGCTTTACTCGCTTGCGACACACCGATCACGAAATGCCGAGCGCGACTTTGGCTGTTAACCTGACCCTGGGGCACACGATTGCCTGACCCGAACGCGGACATCGACCCGCCGCACCGACCGTTGCTTTCCCCCGGCGTCTCCATCGCTGATGCCGAAGATCCCAACCGTCCCAAGCGCGTGCTCGGCTTCCGTGATCTAGTCCTGTTCTACGTGGTCACCGGCATCAGCCTGCGCTGGATCGCCACCGCCGCCGCGGCCGGCCCCAGTTCCATCGTCATCTGGATCGGCGCCTGGCTCTGCTTCTACACCCCTCTCGCACTCTCCGTGCTCGAACTTTCTTCCCGCTATCCCAGCGAAGGCGGCCTCTACGTTTGGAGCAAGCGAGCCTTCGGAGACTTTTCCGGCTTCATGTCCGCCTGGACCTACTGGACCAGCAACCTTCCTTATTTCCCCGCCGTCCTCTATTTCGCCGCCAGCAACATCCTCTTCATGCGCCAGAACGCCTGGGCACATCTCTCGAACAACGCCACGTTCTACATTGTTTTCTCTCTGCTAACGCTGGCCGCCGCCACGCTGATGAACATCGTCGGGCTCGACGTCGGCAAATGGCTGCATAATGTCGGCGCACTCGCCATGTGGATCCCCGTGGGCATCGTCATCGTGATGGGATTGATCGCCTGGCATCGCTATGGCTCGGCCACCTCGTTTACCGTGCATTCGATGACCCCCAGCACCCACTTCAATGACATTATTTTCTGGTCAGTGCTGACCTTCGCCTTCGGTGGCTGCGAAACCGCTTCCTTCATGGGAGAAGAAATCAAGAATCCCCGCCGCTCGATTCCCTTCGCATTGTTGTTCGGTGGCGCGACGGTCGCCTTTTGTTACATAGTCGGAACAGCCGCGATACTTCTCGCATTGCCCGCAAGTGAAGTCAGCAATCTGCAAGGATTAGTGCAGGCCATCTCGAAAACCGCATCCCGCATGGGTTTCCCCGGAGTGTTGCCGGTCGCCGCATTCCTGATCGCACTCAGCAACATCGGCGCCGCCGGAGCCTACCTTGCCGCCGTCGCTCGCTTGCCCTTCGTAGCCGGCCTCGACCGCTTCCTCCCGCCAGCCTTCGGCGCTCTGCACCCGCGCTGGAAAACTCCGTGGGTCGCTTTGCTCACCCAGTTTGTTCTCGGCGCGCTCTTCATCTTTCTCGGACAAGCCGGAACCAGCGTCAAAGGCGCCTACGACGTTCTGGTCAGCATGGGCGTAATCGTCTACTTCATTCCCTACCTCTATCTCTTCGCAGCAATGATCAAGCTGCAGCGCGACCCCGCTGGGCCGGAAGTAATTCGAGTGCCCGGAGGAAGCGCAGTGGCGAAGTTGGTGGCGACCATCGGATTTGTCACGACCACGCTGACCATCGTCTTATCCCTGATTCCGCAGCCGGATGAACCCAACAAGCCGCTGGCGCTGGTGAAAATCATTGGAGGAACCGGCGCTCTCGTGCTGGTGGGAGTATGGCTCTACTTATCAGGAAAGCGGCGAGCGGCGAAGGCGCCTCTGCAAAAGTGATGCGCAAGAACGATGTGGGGACAGCCGCCCTCGACTGTCCACCGGGCAAAGCCCGGCCTGGACTGAGATTGCCCACCACACCCAGCGGATTCCGATATGTTACAATGCTTACAATAGTTACGCAGGAGATTGCCATGAAATCGGCCCCTTCAACGGTCATCAGCATGCGCCTCCCCGCCGCCAGCGGCAAGCGCCTCAAACGCATGGCAAACCGCCATGGGTGGACCCCCAGCGACGCCAGCGCCCGTCTGGTAGAGGAAGGCTTGCGCCGCTCGGAATTTGCCTTCATCGATTTTCGAGATTCTTCCGCAGGCCGGCAAGCCTGCCTGCAAGGCAGCACGCTCGCCGTATGGGAGGTCATGCTGCTCGTCCATAGCTATCAAAAGGATGTATCGGCCGTGGCGCGACATCTCAAATGGCCGGAGGCGAAAGTCCAGGCAGCCGTCAACTATGCGGGCGCGTTCCCCGAAGAGATCAATGAGGCTCTAGCCGAGAACGAGACGACGGATTTTACGGCTCTAAAAAACATGATCCCCCAGGCAGTCGAATTCGTTCCCGCGAGAACGGCAAGAAAACGAAATGCTCAAGCTTCTCCTCGATGAGCACATCTCCCCAGACGTAGCGCATGGCCTGCGCCGCCGCAATCGCGCGATAGAAATTCGCTATATGGTCGAGTGGGAAAATGGCCGATTCCTCGGACAAGACGACCGAGCTTGCTTCCGAGAAGCCGCGGTTCAGGGGTTAACACTTGTGACGTATGACCGGAGGACGATTCCTCCCCTGCTCAAGACTTGGGCGGAAGAAGGCCGAGCGCACGGCGGCGTGGTTTTTGTAGACGAAAAAACAATTTCTCCCGCCGATATCGGCGGCCTGGTGTGGGCCTTGACCAGACTGGCAAAAGAAACCGGGACTTGGGACTGGACGAATAGAATTTATTTCCTTCGCCCCTGACGCTAATCGCCTCGATGGGGTGGACGCCGCCCCTTGAATCAGGCAGAAAGCATGTGGGGACAGCCGCCCTCGGCTGTCCGCCGGGCGAAGCCCGACTAGCCTGAGCCTACACCGGACTCTCCGTCTTCCTCGCCGGATTAAAGAACGGCAGCCCCGTCACCTTAACATTCGTCTTCAGCCGGATCGCCTCAATCGTGATCTCCATCTGTAGCTGCGTACCCAGCTTCGAATGCTCCGTCTCAACGCTGGCCAGCGCGATCATCTTTTTCAGGATCGGCGACCAACTTGTAGTTGTAGCCTTCCCAACTTGTTTATCGCCAGAGTACAACGGGACAGCCACGCGCGAAGCCTGGCTCGGCGCCGCCGGAGTCAGCCCATAGCGTTCATACAGCGCCTCAACATCGGTCCAATCGACTTCCACACCCACCAGTTGCCGCGCCACGCCATTCATAAAGTCTTGTTCCAGCGCTCGCTTGCCAATAAAATTCTCTTTCTCCAGATGCACCATCTTGCCAAAGCCCAACTCATACGGCGAATACTTCTGCGCCGGAATCAGCGCCTTCTTCGAACTCGAGTAGTCCACTTCAATCAGCAGCAACCCAGCCTCCACCCGCGCCACATCCAACGCCAGCATTCCAGCCGCATGCAAGTCGAACTGCTTTCCTTTCTCCCACAGCGCATCCCAAACCTTCGCAGCCTCATTCCACGGTACCCATATCTCATATCCCAGATCGCCGGTATACCCCGTGCGCGAAATATCCACTGAAACGCCAGCAATCTTCCCATGCGTCACGCGAAAATACTTCAGATTCGCAATGTCCGCCTCGGCCACGGACTTCAGCAGCTTCGCCGAGGTCGGCCCCTGCAGCGCCAGCGCCGCGGTCTTCTCCGAGATATCTTCCACCTGCACATCCATGTTCAGGCCATTCTGCCGGAACCAGCGCAGGCTCGGGTCGGCCGCCGTCCAGCGATAGACATTTTCCTCGAGGCGCGAAACGGTTCCATCATCGATGACCTTGCCCTCTTCATCGCACCAGCAGCAATAAATCACCTGCCCCACTTTCACCTTGTTGATGTCGCGCGTGATCACCCGGTTCACTAACCGGGTCGCGTCCTTGCCGGTAACCAAATATTTGTACAGCGGCGAAATATCGATCAGCGCCGCCGCATTGCGAATTGCGTTGTACTCGTGCTCGTGATGCACCTCATACACGCTGACCGTGTAGTATCCCGACCACTCGCGGTAATTCAAGCTCTGGCAAAGCGGAAATGTTCTCTCGTGAAACGCAGTTCCAATGGGCAATGAAGTGGCCTCGAAAAAGTTAAGGTCGAAGTCGCATTATACGCCGGAACCCTTATCGAATGAGTCATCCCGAAGGCCCGCGTTTTCCACCAGCGGGCCGAAGGATCTCCCTCAAATCGGCTCTATGTTCATTCGTCACAGAAAGCGTCAACCCTACTGCGCTAAACAAGAACGATGCGCCCTCCCAAACAATTCTTCGTCTACATCATGACCAACGGACCGAAGTCCGCCGTCCTTTACACAGGCATCACAGGCAAACTCCCTTACCGGGTCTGGCAGCATAAGAACAAACTTGCTCCCGGATTTACCAGCCGATACAACCTCACCCAACTCGTTTACTACGAGCGTTTCTTCTATCCAGATGCCGCCATCGCACGCGAAAAGGAAATAAAGGGCTGGCGGCGGAGTAAGAAGATAAAGATCATCGAATCGATGAATCCGCAATGGGATGATTTGGCGAAGGACTGGGGCAACGAGTACAAGCTTGACCCCGCAGCAGCAGAGCGAGGGGATATCCCTCGCCCCGCTGGAGAAAACGCGGGGCTTCGGGATGAGGTCACCGAAACGGAACTGAAATTTGATTGAACGGAAAGTATGCTGCGTCATCCCGAGCGCAGCCGTTCTTCAGGCGGAGCGAAGGATCTCCGGCGCGCACCGGCCGTGCGCGCCGCGATTACACTCGAACTGACAAGACAAGCATCCAGCCCGACAACGGCCCGACGAGCGAGAGGAGCCACAATTTTGAGCCTCGCCAGGCAGCGATAAGCGCCGCCGGAATTGCGCAGGTCATGATTCCGACGAACGCCACATCGATGTAGACGGAATGCTGCGGGCCTAGTGGCGCCCGAACATAAATCTGGAATGCCAGCGAGAACACGATGCCGGCGATCCCAAACCAGTTCATCTGGAACAGTCGCTTCATGGCAAGATAATCCAGGGTACGCCTCTTGGCCCCGATTTTGCAGACAAAACTCCCCATTCCCGATAGAATAACGCTTCGGCTCGCAACCATGCGCTTCCTCATCCCAATCCTGTCGAATGTCCTCCGCAGCTGGAGCGTCCTACCCAGCGGCCTCTAATACGCGCGCCCCAAAACTGCGCTAGTATTTCTTCGCAACACCCTCAACCAGCAGGCTAACCGCTAAAGGCTAAGAGCTTATGGCTACTTCATACGACGTAATCGTAATCGGCGGCGGCCACAACGGCCTGGTCAACGCCGCCTACCTGGCCCGCGCCGAAAAGAAAGTTCTGGTTCTCGAACGCCGCCACATTCTCGGCGGCGCGGCCTGCACCGAAGAAGTCTTTCCCGGCTTCAAATTTTCCGTGTGCTCGTACGTAGTCTCGCTGCTGCGCCCGGAAATCATCCGCGACCTCGACCTTCCGCGCCACGGCCTCGAAATCCTCCCGCTCGATGGCACCTTCACTCCCATGCCCAGCGGCGATTACCTCTGGCGCGTGAACGACCATGGTAAGACTCACCGCGAAATCGCCCGCCACTCCCGCGTCGACGCCGAGGCCTACGACGAATTCGGCAAAGCCATGCAGGCCATGTGTCGCTTCGTGAAACCGATTCTCAGCATGGTGCCGCCCGACCCCAACACGCTCAATCCCCGCGAACTGATGAAGCTCCTTTTCATCGGTCGCCGCTTCCAGGGCATGTCGAGCTACGACAAGTACAACCAGGTCCAGCTCATGAC
>PLIO01000133.1 GCA_003140075.1 Acidobacteriaceae bacterium
ATCGAGAACGGATACATCACCCCCGCCACCGGCTTGTACGACCCCAGCCCCACCACGCGCTCCCGCACCGACCCCCGCACAAACTGCTGGATCTCCCTGCGAATCTCGATAAACGTATCCGGATCGAGGTAGTCATAGATGATGTCGCCATTCTTCAGCGTCACCTTCAGCCGCAGCGCGTCGTCTCCATCCACCACGTCGTGCCCCAGGTATTCCACCTTGCTGCCTTTTTCTTTGTAATCCACCAGCGGACCGTCAAAGTCGCCGTCCAGCAGCAGGTCGCGCAGGTCGTCCTCGCCCATCAGTTGCGGATCTTTCTTCCCCCCAAAGGGCTGGATCTGCCATCCCNNGGCCGCTCGTTCTCCTGCCCCACCGACGCGGTAAACCCTCCGCCGCCTTCAAACTTGGCCGTCACGCGGAGGGTCTTGATGGCCTTCATCTTCTCCATCCCGCCCCTGGCTTCAATGTTCTTGGCAATCAGTTCGTCCGCGGTTTGCGCGTAGCAAAGCGCACCGCAGCAGCAGACAGCGATCAGCACAATCACGGCATGACGCATCGAGCAGACTCCTGTAGTTGAGGGACTTAAGAACCCGGAAAACGGAAACAGTACTCTACTCGGTAGTAGACGCGTAGTTCAAGTGAGGGTGAGCAAGCTGTGTCTCCGTCTTGTAAGATGCCCATACGCAGGCACCCAGGCCCGATTGACGCGGCCTGCATAAAGGCGTAAGTTTCGTTTGCGTTCTTTTGCCAATCCCCCCAGGACGCACCACCCCCGTTCATTGGAGGTTCTATGAAGATTATCCTGGGTTTGACTCTCGCACTGCTCTCTCTCGGCGCATCGGCGCAGAGCCGGCTTGGCCGCCCGACAGCCGGGACGTTCCAACAGCTTGCCGAGCTCACCGGTTCGCAGCAGTATGAGTTGGTTTCCGGCGGCGCGGCAATCAGCGGCAACACGCTGGTAATTGGGGCGCCTGTTGCCAACTCCCCGGACGGCTGTATCGAGTGTGGCGCCGCTTATGTGTATACAGCAGTCGACGGCGACTGGACGAATCTTATCCTCACCGCTACGTTGACGCAGTCCGCAGGCCAGTCCGTAGGCGGATTTGGCGCCGCGGTTGCGATCAGCGGCGACACCATTATAGTGGGAGGAGCAGACGCTACGAGTGGCCAAGGCGCCGCTTATATCTATACCAATCCGTCTGGAAATTCGACTGAAGATGCCGAGCTGACCGTTTCTGGGGGTCAAGGTGTCGGAGCGGTCTCTGGCGTTGCAATAGACGGAGACACTGTAGTGATCGGCATCCCAGTCGTGTCGATCGGTCGCAACGAGCAGCAAGGATCCGCTTATGTCTATGTAGAGCCCTCTGGCGGCTGGACGAGCACGACTCAGACTGCCCAGTTGCTACCATCGGACGGTGGCGGAAACTTCTATTTTGGAACCAGCGTCAGCATCAGCGGCCGCTACATTGTAGTTGGAGCGCCGGACGGCACTCCGCTTGGGGGCGTCTCCGAGCAAGGGCTTGCATATCTTTTCGTCGAGCCGGCCCCCGGATGGAGCGGGATATGGGGCCAGACGACCGAATTCAAAGCGTCGGACGGGACGGGAGACGCTGCCTTTGGGTTGTCGGTGTCTGTAAGCGAGAATGTTCTTGTAGTCGGAGCCCCTGGCCAAACAATCGATTCGAAACAGCGCGAGGGAGCTTCATATATCTTTGCAAGGCCTACCACAGGCTGGCCGAAAAATATGACGGAGACCGCCGAGCTGACAGAGAGCGACGGGAAACCGGCAGACGCGTTTGGAATCTCGGTAGCAATCAGTAACAAAACAGTTATCGCGGGAGCGTACCTGAGGCACAACCGACAGGGAGCCGCATATATATTTGGTGAGTCCTCGGGAGGATGGCAGAGCACTTCTAGTGCGGAAGCAATCGCTGCGCCCGACGGCGCGGCCGATAATTATTTCGGCAGGCCAGTAGCGATCGGCGGTGGAGTGCTGGCCGTATGTGCCAACGGATGGCCCGACGGGGGCAATACTGGCGACGGTTACGGAGCTGTCTACGTCTTCGGGAGCAGCCGGTAATGAATCGAAAGTAGTGGCGGAGCTAAAAGATCTGGACTGTGCCGATGGTTTGGGCCGTTCCGATTAGTGCCCCTGTCCCGCTTGGCTGGCCAAGAGCGAGGGCGTTGATAGCTGCAGCATACGCGCTCTGTATAACCGCGTTACTTGAACATGGGGCACCGCCAGGCAGCGCAGTCGGATCGAACGCACATTGAATGTCTGCCGTATAGATTTCGGCGGAAGTCGTGCCGTGCTGACTGGACAGAATCTCGACCTGGGAAAGCGTGGGAGAATCATCGGTCGGAGGCGACGTGCCAGCAAGGGAGCTGTTCAGGCAATCCGTAGGTCCTCCGGCGGGATCGCTTACATTGCACTCCTGTAATTCGATAAAGGGCACTTGGCCGATGACCATGGGCCTTGTGTTACACCAATTGTTGGAGCAGCAGTTCGTGCCCGTGCAACCGGGCCCATTCTGTATGTCGAAAAGATCACTCGCTATGATACCCATGGGCTTGCCGTTTTCGAGGCCTTGAGAGCCGATTGCGAACGGTTGGTTTGCTAATATCGTTTGCGCTTCAACGATTGACCAGCTAGGATCTGTTCCGGTTCCCGACGATAACCCCTGGCCCATGTTGACCGTCATCATCGGCACCCAAGTAGGAACGGGGGACTGCGCAGATCGCTGCCCTGAAATGTAACTTGCGGCGCTGGCATAGGCGCCCATCCACGTTGATCTCATCCCGGGGGAGGACAACTTGGAACGCCGGTGAAATAGGCGTTGGCGCGTAAAATGTTACTGAGTTCGAGGGGAATGATAGCGGGACGGACCCTGCGCTGAATGAAATGCCTCCCGCGCTTCCACCGGTCGCCTGGAACATGGGTGCCGACAGAGAGGCAACTCCTGCGCCCGCGCTGTGCGAAAATGTTAGAGTGCTCGTTGGGGCCGATCCAGTTCCCAGGACATCAATGATTGACCACGTATCGGTCGCCGGAGCGCTGCCCGTCCAATAGCTACCGCTGATATTCAGTGTCGGCGAGGTTACGTTTCCCGAGGAAGAGCTTGCGTTTTGGGTCGGGGCGAGCGTGGAGGTCGCCGGACTCGCTACCTGTCCCGCTGCAAACGCGCATGAGGCGAACGCAAGGTCTACCTTCAGGAGAGCTGCTTTCTGCATGGGTCCTCCGGTGCAACGGCTTTTGTCGTTGAAGGCTGAGTCTTAAGCGCCCATTTCTGCGCTGCCGTTCTGGGTTCGGCCCAAAGGATGGAACTGATTCGCAGTCTTGATCTTGTGCCGTGGAATGTCAATCACAAAGGGCGTGCCACGTGTTAGCTTGTGTGGTACGCATTCACGGCCGAACACCTATTTTCCACAGCCTAATGTGACATCTGACCTTGCGCCTCACTTCCAATTCCTTCATCATTGCCCCAGCAAAGGCAGTACAAGGCAGCACAGCCCGCCCGCGCAACCCGGTCCAGAAGCGGGCGCTAACTCCTTTGTTTGACGTATTTTGATAGCTAACCCCTTTAGAAGACGTCTTTTGCGGGGAAAATCATGCTTAACCCGATGATTCCAATCACAGTTGGGGGTGGGGGGAGTATACCGAGAATTGGCGCTGCCGCACACACAGCCACCCGGCTGCGGATTCCTCATCCGGACTTTATCCCGTATTCCGTTGCGAAATCCACAGCCGGCCCAACTCGCGCTTCCGTGCCGAAACGATCGCTAAGAATGATCGCTAAAACGGATCAGTGGCTAAACGAGAAGCTCAGCCCGGTCGTCAGGACCACGTCATTCTGCTTCGTACCCTCGGGCGGGTTCGACACGTAGATGTCGCTAAAGTGGTTCTGCCAGCCCAGCCATTTGCTGATCTTGGTCACCAGTCCCAGGTCAAACGTTCCCCGGTATTCGCCAGTCTGCGTCAGGTCGGGATAAAAATAGAGGTTCTCGGTGACCACGGTGCTCTTGCCCAGCTTGTGCATCAACTCCTCGCCCAGAGTGAGTGCGCCGTAATTGTGTACTAGCTTAGAGGTCGTCGGAGGGGTTACAGTGGAGTTCGTCACCGTGTAATTCTCATCCGTGAAGTTGCCGCCGGCCAGGAAGTCCAATACCGTCCGGTCGCTCTTGATGGCATGGTAGCCAAAACCAACGCTGCCCACCGAACGCAGGTTCAGATCCTGCAGCGCGTTGCTCGAGAAATCAGCGGCGACAAACCCGAACATTCGCGGATTGATGTTGCGGTCGTAACGAATCCCGCCCGCCTCGGTGTTGGCTGTCGTGCTGGGAGTGGCCAGTTGGTTGGTCCCATAAACCGCGTTCGTATACAGGCTGAGCTTGTCAGCCTTGGTGGCGCGGGCGGCATTGAAGGCCAGCGACAGGTTCTCCGTCTGGCTGTTGCCGCGAGTCAAAGAAAAGCCCACGTTCGCCGCGCCATTCCAGCCTTCCAGCAGGCTGGGATGCAGCGCCTTCTCGTAGGCCAACTGGTCGGCATCGTTGCGGATCGCCACCACGTTCTCCTTCGGCGTCTCCACCGGAGAGCCGGTGTTTGGGGCAACCTCGATCTTTCCGTCGCTGGTGGTGATTGGCCCCACAACGGTCTGGCCATTCGACAAGGCCACGTGCAGCGGTTTATCGGTTGTGATCTGCGTGATCGCCGCAAACTGGATCGTGACGTCGCCCGCGAACTCCGTGTGCAGCACCAGAGTCTTGCCATCGGACTTCACGACCGTGCCGCTCAGGTGGTCGCCATTTTTCAACGTGATCTGATCCGCATAAACCGCCGAAGTCAATCCCAGGAACGCAATCAAAACAATAAATTCGACTTTCCGCAACACTACCTACCTCCAGATTCTAGAGTCAGTTCCGCAACTTAGATGCAATTTGAACAAACTTAGTGAGTAAGCCCAGGAATTACATGGAACGGGAAAAGAAACAGCGACGAAGCGGCACTCGATTCAAGAAGATACGATCCGCGGAGCCCCTCAAAAAGGAATCGGTCAGCCTTTGGTTTCCTTGGACTCGGTGGTCTTGTTCTGTTCGGTCGAAGCCTGCGCCGGCGGCGGCGTATCCTTCATGCCCTCTTTCAAGGCGCGAATCCCCTCGCCCAGGCCCTTGCCGAGTTCAGGCAACTTCTTGGGACCGAAAACCAGCAGAGCAATGGCAAAAATGATGATCAGGTGCGTCGGTTGGAACAAACCTTCAAGCATAGGAACCTCCACGGCACAAACACCACTCTAACTTATACGCTACCGGACTGGTTGGGGGAAGTCAAACCCTCCCAGTGTCTGAAATCTGTGTTCCCTCACTAACACCTTGTCATGCAAGTGGAGTGGGTGCTGTGACGAAGATCATAGCGGGTCGTGACCCGGGACCGCCTCTTCGCACGGCTCAAGCCTAACCGCAAAGCCCATCACACCAGCCTATTACCTCCGTGACCTTACCTTCGGCTCTGCCGCCGGACTAATGTTGGGTTGAGGCGGTAGCAATTCCGCCCCACCGCGCAAGCATTAGCACCACAATTCAAAGAGCAACCGAGCAAGCCAATCCGTCTCCGGAGAGTCGAGTGAAGCGCAAAGGCCTGTCAGTTCTTCTGTTTCTTCTCGGGGCGGTTTTCACTGCGCAATCGAGTGAGAGCCAGCCAGTAAACGTGGTGCAGTTGATGGCTTGGCTGACGGCCGGAGTGCCTGGCAGCCGCCTCGCTCGTCTCGTACAAGAGCGCGGCATCGCGAACTTGCCCAACCCGGAACAGATTCGTCAACTAGAATCCGCTGGCGCCGATGCAAGCCTGGCCCACACGCTGAACAACCTGAAACTGTCAGCCGCCGCCGGTCCCGCGAGTTCCGCGGTTCCCGCAGTCTTGCTGCGAGCCGCAGCCGATGCCCGTGCTCAGCGCTTTCACCAGGCCGAACTCGATCTACGTCAAGTCGTAAGCTCCGATCCTCAAAATGCTGCCCTGCACTTCGCTCTGGGCGCGATGCTCCGGCAACAGGAACGCTGGGATGATGCCATCGACGAAATCACGCTTTCCGCGCAGCTGATGCCGGATTTTCCCGAGAACCACAGCACCCTGGCTTACATCTTTTATCGCCTCGATGATCCCTCCGATGCCATCGCCGAAGCGCGCACCGCCCTCAGCATGGATCCGCAGAACGCCGAAGCGTACCAGTTTCTCGGTCTCGGCCTGTTCTCTGGCGGGCAATATGCCGCGGCCGTTCACGCCTTCGATGAGTCGCTGGCCCGCGAGGCCGATAACCCCGATACCTACTACGATCTGGGCATCACCCTGCACGCCAATGGCAACCTGGCCGCCGCCATCGCTGCCTATCGCCATGCCATTCAGCTGAAAGGAGAGTTCTGGGAAGCGCATTCCAACCTGGCGTTGATTTTGCACGAACAGAATAAGCTCGACGAGGCCATCGCCGAATATCGCGAAGCCAAGCGACTCGCTCCTGAGGAAGCTTCGGTTCGCAACAATCTGGGCAACACCTATTGCGACAAGGGCGACTTCGACGCCGCTGTGGTCGAACTGAGCGAACTTTACCGCCAGCATCCCGAGTGGGAGCAGGGGCACGGCTGCCTGGCCCGCGCCTATATGTCGATGAAGAACTATGGGAATGCTATCAGCGAGTTGCAACTGGCAGTTCGCCAAAACCCCACCGGCTCCGCCGAACACCGCATCCTCGGCGAAGCCCTGTTGCTCGATGACAAGCTGGACGAAGGTGTACGCGAGTTGCGTCTGGCGGTCACGCTCAATCCCGATTCCGACACCGCCCACCACGCGCTCGGTACGGCTCTGTTCCAACAGCAGCAACTGGCGGCGGCAGAAAGAGAATTCCGCGAGGCGATTCGCCTCAACGCTTCCCCCGACAACCACTACTCTCTTGCCGCCTGCTTGATGACCATGGACCGCTACGAGGAAGCATTAGCAGAACTTGAGACGGCCGCCCGGCTCGATCCTGAGCGCACCCTCTACCGCGCCCGCCGCGACGGACTCAGGAAATTGATGCAGATGCAGACGAAGGAGCCGAATTCGCGGTAACTCGCTCCGCAAGGACAGTACCGCACAGTGTACTCCCGGCATATTTGGCTCGGCTGCCGGACTGCTTACACTGGAACGTGGAAACCTGCGCCAGCAGGGACAGGCTCGAGCCAAGAGCGAGAGGCGCGCGCCGTGCATTTGGGGAGATTGATTATGGACCTGACGCAATCTACTTCCGCCGCAGCTGCCAAGCCCGCGCAGTCTGCCATGCCGCAGCCGGAGAGCGTAGCCAACGTCCGGAGTAGTGACGTGCGGAGCAATCTTCGGAACGCTGTCCGCAATGATGCCAACGCCGCGCACAGGTCCTCCGGCTTCGGCTTGCCTTGCGCCAATTGCCGTCTCTACTATCCCGCCAATCTCGACGCCTGCCCTGCCTGCAACAGCAAAGAGCGGGTTTCTGCCAAAGTGGTCCCGGCCATTCCTAAGGTGGAGACTGCCGCCGAGCCCGCACCTGACAGTGCCGTGGTGGAGCAGGAGCGAGAGGCTTTCCTGAAAGAGTTCAAGTCCCAGCTTTTCGCGGCCCATGCCGAGGTTGCGAGTTCGCCAGTCATTTGCGTTCTGGGAGAACACCACGTTCAAGGCGGCGAGGCCGCTTCCATCTGCAAGCCCTGTTACGATCGTCTGCAGGAGCGCGTGGATGTGTGCGAAGCCGCTCTACATATCGACCTGAAAGAAGCGTCGCAGATTATCTATGACGCTGTCTGGGCCGATCCTTCCGACCCGAGCAAGACTTACATGAACGCGGCCAGCGCCCTGATCGGCGAGTTGCGTAAACGCTCCGGCGTTGCGAACGTGATCGGGCCGTTCCAGCCGCTGGATAATTGAAGATAATGGAAATGGATCGTTAAGCTGGACCATTGATTGCCCGGCTGAGCAGTCTTGCGCGTCTCTGGGCGGAGGCGATAGGGCGCTTATTCCGGCTTCACCGCGACCCACTTTCTTCCGGCGTAGAGTTTGTATCCCGCTCCGTCTTCAACCAGCTTGAGCGGCACGGGACGCTTCAACGACGCGTCCGTCTGGTAGGGCACGCTGAGCGCATCTTCATTCGCCACATTCATGACCACGAATTTGTCATCGGCGAACCCGAAGCCGTATTCCCCTGGCGCCAGTTCGGACCCGCCAATGTTCAGCTTGGACTCGGTGATGAGCAGGCCTTGATATTTCTGCTGGACCGCGGTGGAGTATCCCGAAGTATCGACCAGCGCGCCAACCGTGACTTTGCCGTCGGCCGTTTGAAATCCCGTCGAGTTCCGCAACTGAGTCGGCGCCTTCTGTCCGCGAAAGAAAAACTCCGTTGGTACCACACTCTTGAGTTCCTGGCTGCTCAGCAGGTGCTGCGCAGCCTTCTGTGCCAGGCCTGAAGTTAAGAGTACGGTGACAAAAGCCCCGAGTGCCGCCAAGCGGAAGTTCTTCATATAATTTACCCTCGCTATTTACAAGTCATGCAAGCTAGGGGAAATCTAACCCTTTCTGGCGGCGGGTGCAAACCTGCTGGATGTTGCGCCCGATAGCGAGAACTGACCTAGTCGACGCCTGATTCGCTTTGCCCGCAAGATTCGGATAGTCCACTCGGCTGCTTGCGTTTTACGCTGTGCCTACTATGACCTTTACTACCATGACTTTCCTTACGGCGGCCAGCAGTGCCATACTCGCAGAAGATTCCGCAAGCGAAATGGCGGTCGCACACTCGAACTCGACAAAGCCAACCAACGCTGGGCCAGGCGACGATCAGCCGCTCGGCGAAACTCGGGGCGACGAACGCCGCTGGAATGCGCTCATGGCACGCGATTCCGGCGAAGACGGAAAATTCGTCTTCGCCGTGGCCACCACCGGCGTCTATTGCCGGCCGTCTTGTCCGGCGCGGCGTCCGCGGCGCGAGAATGTGACGTTCTTCTCGCGGCCCGAACAGGCGGAGAAAGCCGGTTTTCGGGCCTGCCTGCGTTGCCGGCCAAGGGCGTCCAGCGGCAATCCGCAATCGGACGCGGCCAGGGAGATCTGCCGCTACATCGAACAGCACCTCGATGAACCCGTCACGCTCGAGCGCCTGGGCAAGGCGTTTCGACAGAGCCCGTTCCATCTGCAGCGGCGCTTCAAGGCGGCGCTCGGGATCACGCCGCGGGAGTATGCCGATTCCTGCCGCCTGCGGTTGCTCAAGCGTAACCTGCAGGCGGGAGACAATGTGACCCGCGCCATGTATGACGCCGGTTACGGATCGAGCAGCCGTCTCTACGAGAAGACCGCATCGCAACTGGGCATGACGCCCGATAAGTACCGCCGCGGCGCAATCGCGGCCAGCGTTCGCTATGCGATCGCGGATTCGCCGCTGGGACGCATGCTGATCGCGGCTACTGACCGTGGCATTTGCTCGATTCAGTTCGCGAGTTCCGATGGCGAGTTGCTGGAAGGTTTGAAGCGCGAGTTCCCGTTTGCCATGCGCAAGCCCGATGAAGGCGGATTGCAAGCCTGGATTGCGGCTTTGCTTTCGAAGATGACTGGCCGGGAGTTGAATGCCGCGCTGCCGCTGGATATTCGGGCTACGGCATTTCAGCGGCGGGTGTGGACTTATTTGCAGTCGATCCCGTTCGGTGCGACGCGATCTTACGGCGAAGTAGCGAAAGCGATTGGGCAACCCAGCGCCAGCCGGGCCGTAGCTCGTGCTTGCGCCACGAATCCCGCGGCGGTGGCGATTCCGTGCCATCGCGTGGTGCGGGAAGATGGCAACATCAGCGGCTATCGTTGGGGAGTGGAGCGCAAGAAGACGCTGCTGGAGATAGAGCAGCGGGGAGTGTAAAGAATCGGCCTTGGGCTTCGGCTGTCGGGCTTCGGCCAGATTGGTTCAGATCAAGAAAATTCACAGATCCCCGCAGAGCTGCCGGGACAAGGGCGAGTCGCCCCTTCATTGGCTCGCGCGGCTTCCCCGCGCTACAGCCGCCCAGTTCACGAACGCCAGCGCGATCGTTGCGATCAGGATTAACGACTGGCCGAAATCCACGCGGGTTATCAGAATTACGCACAGGATCACTCCCAGGACTGCAAAGAAATTTCCCGCGGGGAGATGGAACATTGCGCTGGCGCCTTCGGGCTGTTTGCGGCGCAGCACTGGTAACGCGGCGCAGCCTACGGCGTAGTAGAGGAGGCGGGCTACGGCGGAGAGGGTTACGTTCCATCTGAAGTCGCCGATCAGGGCTAGTCCCCAGACCATGGCGGCGAAGACGAGAATCGAGACGTACGGAGTGTGAAAGCGGCGATGGACCGTGGCGAAGACTTTGGGGAAGTCTCCTTGTTCGGCTAGGGCGAAGGGGACGCGGGGCATGGCGAGAATTTTTGCGCTGAGGTATCCGTAGAAAGAGATTAGCGCGCCGATGGCTACCAGAGCCGCGCCGAGGGGACCGACCGCAATTCGCGCCACATCGGCCAGAGGGCGCTGGCTGTGCGCGGCGTCGGGCAGGACTCCGACGACCACCCACTGGATTAGGGCGTAGATCACGGTGCAGAGCAGGAGAGCGGTGAAGAGGGCGAAGGGAGCGTCGCGGCGGGGATTTTTCGCTTCGCTCATGGGCGCGAGGGCCGTTTCGAAACCTCCGTAGGCGAAGACCAGGAGCAGCATGGCTTTCAGCCACTGGCTGGTGTTGGGGGACGCGATGGGAGCGGTTGCAATGGTCCAGTGGTGTGCCTGAAGCACGAACAGACCTAAGACAATCACCGCGAATAACGGTATAAGCTTGGCGGCTGTGAAGACGTTGCTCACCTGGGCACCGGCGCGCACGCCGCGAATGTTGATGAGAGTTAGAAGGCCTACCAGCACGGTCAGAATGATGGCGCGGGGCAGGGGATCTTTGGCGTGAGGAAAAAACTCGCCCAGGTAGATTACGAATAAGTTGGCGTTGGCGGCGGGTGCGGCTACTTGGCCGAGCCACAGCATCCAGGCGGTTTGGATGCCCATGAGGCGGCCGAAGGCGACGCGGGCGTAGAGGTAGGGGCCGCCGGCTTGCTGAAAGCGCGATGCAACCTCGGCGAAGCAGGCGATGATCACGCTCATGCCGACGCCGGCCGCGAGTACGGCGTACGGGCTGTAGTTGCCGATGAGCGCGGCCACGGTGGAGGGCAGGCCGAAGACTCCGCTGCCGATGATGGAGTTGACGACGAGCGCGACCAGGCTCCAGCGGCCGATGGCGCGGATGAGGTCGTGGCGAGGCGAGGTTGGCGAAGACGGGTCCATTTAACGTGCGTTTGTATCACAAATCGCAAAATTTCCAAAAACAGTCTCTTGGCAGGGTAGTGGCTCAGTTTGAGAGGGCGGCTGTGTGCGCGAGGGAGATCCCTCGGCCCGCTGGTGAAAAACGCGGGACTTCCGGATGACGCCGGTCGGACGTCGGTATTGTGGAAACCAAACTGACTCACCGCACTTGGCAGCGTTGCCTTCAGTAACCGGGGCTGGTGACCTTGGAACAGATGACGAGTGCACTGTTGGCCGGGGCGCAGAAGCGGGCGCGCACACGAAGGTTGCAAGCTCGGCGAAGAAATCCCTGCGTTGAAAGCGTGAAAAGCCTTGCCAGTGGCCGAGTTCAGCGTGACCGGGCGCCGGTACTGAATCCTTAGACCAAAGTAATTGCTGGAATTACCAAAGCGCATGATCGTGGGACATCTATCCGCTGCGCGTTGCCGATGAGATGTTCAAACGACACACGGATCGTCACGCCGACCATGGGGAACGATAAGCAGATGGACGACCTTCACACACGGATGGTGAGAGTGACCGAGGACCTGCGGGTGATTCAGCGGGAGCTGAACTGTGCCGCCATGCAAGCGCCCAGCGATCCGGAATTGATGGAGGCGTTGAGCGCGCTGCCGGAGACCGAAGCCATACAGGTGCTGTGCAAGTCGCTCGACCAGATGCGCCACTTCCTGTGGTTTTATACCCAGGTGATGAGCAACGATCCAGAACTGGGCGACAAGCTGCGGCAATCGAACGCGTCGCAGACAGTCGAAGACGCGAAGGTAGATACGTCATTCCTCGATCAGCTCACACGGGCCGATGAAGCTGTCCTTTTGCGCTACCTGGCCGAGGCGAAGGACCGCAAGCCGAATTAGAACAACCTTAACCCGCACTCGTCCGGATGTGGAGGCGTACGCAGGACGTAGAGTCGGATAACGCCTAAAGTCCGCGTCCGCGGACGAAGGTCCTCCGCACTTCTCCATTGGGACTTAGTACCACGATGTTTGCTTCTGCGCCCGGGGAGAGTTGTCCGTGCTGCGGGAGACCAGCGGCGCGAGTGGGATTCAGGGTTGCGGCACGGACGGCATTCTGCAGGCTCCATCCGGCGAATTGGGTCAGGTTGCGCACGGCCTTGTCCATGGTGAGGACACTGCCGGCGAGTTTTCCATCGGGTTCGCCATGAATCGTGCAGCGGCCGTTTTTCACATCGACCTGAATGGGGCCGAGCTGGTAGGTGCCGTCGGGCATGCCGGCGGCGGCGGTGGCGTCCGTGATGAGAACCGCGCGTTCGAGGCCTTTGGCTTTCAGGAAAATTTGAACAACTTCGGGCGCGACATGAATTCCATCGGCGATGACATCGGCGCTGATATCCCCGTTGGCCAGCACTTCACCGATAATGCCGGGCTCGCGGTGATCGAGCGGGCGCATGGCATTGAAGGTGTGGGTGGCGTGGCGGGCGCCGGCCTGCACGGCGGCGCGCGCGATCTCCAAGGTGGAGTCCGAGTGGCCGATGCTCACGCAAATGTTGCGCCGCGCGGCCTCCGCGATTACCTCGAGGGCTCCGGGGAGTTCAGGAGCAATGGTCATCATGCGCACGTGGCCGCGCGCGGCCTGCCAGAGACGGTTGAAGATTTGCACGGTGGGCTCGACGAGGTATTCCGGGGGATGAACGCCACGGCGTTTGTGGCTGAGAAACGGGCCTTCCAGGTGGATGCCAAGCGGGCGAGCCTGAACCTTGCCGCCGTTACTGGGTTTGAGATCAGGAGCCGCTTCAATGGCATCGGCGAGGAGTTCCAGTGCCTGGCAGGTCTGGTCGAGCGGCGCCGCGACGGTGGTGGGGAAATAGCCGGTAACACCATGCGTGGCCAGGAATTGGTTCAGATGGGGCAACTCGGCAGGCGAAGCACGCATGACATCGAGGCCGGCGCCGCCGTGCATGTGAATGTCGACGAAACCGGGTGCGAGAATGGCGCCGGCAAAGTCGCGGGTGAGATCGACCACGGTTGCATTCTTTGGAATTTCCTGTTGAGCCCGCGAGGAAACGGCGGAGATGATGCCATCCTCGATGAAGACGAGGGAGTTCTGCACTTCTTGCAGCGGCGTGTACAGACGATGAGCGCAGAGAACGATCATGGTGGTCCATCACAGCCGGTCATTCGAGTTTAGTCGGGCACATTTAGTAATAGTAAGGACGCGCGGCGTTCGGTGCCGTGCGTGACCAGTGTAGCGCGAAAGAGGCTGAGACAGGCGGGAGAGGAGCAGCCAGCATCACGATGCTATAATCTTAATGCCCATCGAGAAGTTAAAGTGCGCGGGTGGATGGGCCTTTCGTTGTTGCCGCGCGCAGCGCCGTCGGGGAGTGGCTCAGCCTGGTAGAGCACCTGGTTCGGGACCAGGGGGTCGGAGGTTCAAATCCTCTCTCCCCGACCAATCTTTCTCTCGCTCTTTCAGTCGTTTAGGCAGCTATTGCCGCCTCAGTTTTTTCGGTACATTTCGGTACACTCGGTACAACTGAGGGTAGTTGGAACCCAAAGCCACATCTTTCCGCCCACCTCCTACGGAATGCAACGTCCTCTTTGATCTTGTCGTAGAGGTCGCTCATGTCCTTTCCAGCATGGCCCATCCAGTACTTGTATAGGCCCTCGGGACATTCCGCATAGTTCCGCAGGTACGTATTCCTAAAACGACGGAACGCATGGTTCCCAGCTTTGTGGGTTCCGGTAAACGGATTGACGTAGCCCAGTTCCTTAAGGGCCTTGTGCAAATGGCGACGGATGATGTTTGACGGAGAGACGGGTTTCCCTTGTCGAGTACAGAACAGGAAGCCCGATGCTCGTTTGCCAACGAACTCTTTGAGAAAAGTGGCGATCATCGGGTGAAGGTCAACCTGACGACAGCCATTTGCTGTTTTGAGCCGTTGTTCGACCCTGCCGTGATGAATTTTCTGTTGGATAAAGATGGTCAGAAAGTCCGGGGAGATGTGCTTGTCAATCTCGATGCCAAGCGCCTCTCCGACTCGTAGACCACCAGCCCCACACAGAACGAAAATCATCCGCTCCCGCCCCTTCTTCCACTGTGCTAAACCTGTCATCACTTCAGACGAGAAGGATGGCGTGTTCTGCTTGTCCTTCTCGACCACAGGCAGGTCGATGAATTCGTGATTCCACTTTCGAGGATATATTTCCTCTCCTTGTTCATCGACGGCAGAAGCCACGACCATCTTCACAACCGGAACATAGTTGTCGATGCTCTTTGGAGATAAACCCTTTTCCGACATCTTTGCAACGACGGACTTCAAGACCGCATTGTTGATTTCGGACAGGGGCAAATCTCCAATATTTGGGTTAAGCCAGTTATTGAGACAGGCCTCCCAGACTTCCAAGGTCGAAATTGCAATCGGCTTGCGCTTCCGACTTCGGACGTGGTTAAGCCACCATTTTGCTTGTTCACGGAACGTGACACCGTTTTTCGGCTTGACGACTTCGTTGAAATACTCCACGGTATCGGCTCCGCTGTTCGTGATGATTTCACGAGCGCGGCGCTCCCTCACGGTCTTGGACAGGCTACCGGGGCCTGAGATCGGGCAAATCCTCTCCCGCATATGTTTTCTCTTTTCTAGTCCCGGTACATCCATCCACCACCGAACAACCCACCATTTACCGCTTGATTCAATGTGACCGCTCTGACCAGTTCTGCGGAACATGCTCTTTCCTCTCCGCTTCACTGGTGTCGCAGTTAGAACCTTAGTATCGATGGCGCTTAATTGCAACGGGTTAGGGATTGCGGCGACATGGCTCCGAGCCCGCGGCAAACGAACCTGCAGCGCCGTGAGCAGGGTGCTCTGTTCGTGCCAATCGTTTACGGGTCCGATCATCTTCGAAATAGCGGCCATTCTTGTAGCTCAGTCCAGAGAGGAACAAACACGTGGCGCCATGCGCCTCTCCTGGGTGCAAATTTGATGGATTACTGGCGCTGTGTCCAACAACTTCTCGTCCGCGTGATATTCCTGCCGGGACTATCAGACAGCAGCCGACCGATTCGTAACCTCACATTTCCTTGAGCAAATCTCTTCGCGGATGCGGAGCCGACGTTACAGACGCGCCGAATCAAGCAGACGCGACAGTCTTCATCTGTCTGATTGGCAGGCCGTTGGGCGCTAATTTGCGTGGAGAACGACTACGGGCGCGCCACAACAGCGGCCTGTCAGGGACTCCTAACTGGAGGGCTTCCGTGTACAGGTGTCCGAGCCGCGTTTGCCGATGAATCGCTTTTTGAGGAGAATTCTTTACCGAAAGTATCGGGCCGAGAGGCGCGATTTAATTGGTCCCGACACCCTGGTCGCTGTTATTCCTCCCAGGAATAACAGAATGACGAGAAGTTGTTGGACATCGTGATTAAGTGGAGCTAGTTTTGCGCCACACGCAGCAAATTCTAGCTGCTTCCCAGAGGCGCAAATGTCATCACGTTGGTTCCAAATCCATCTCGTAGGCCCAATCCAACCCGTTCTTCGCTGGAAGTGGGCACGTCCAACCGCCGCCGTCCTTGCCCTACTTCTTGTCCTGCCTGTGACCGCGGTGGCACAGGGTTCACCGTTCGACACCGGCTTTAACGCCATCCAAGCCCTCTTCACCGGCACCATTGCGAAGGTTGCAAGTCTGGTTGCGATTGTCATCGGCGGCTATGGCTTTGCGCACGGTGAACCCGGCGCAAAAAAGGCGCTGGCCGGTGTGGCCGCCGGAACGGGCATTGCCGTTCTCGCCGTGAATGTCCTGAGTTGGCTCTGGGG
>PLIO01000006.1 GCA_003140075.1 Acidobacteriaceae bacterium
CTTATGCTTTCGTCCGCTTACGGTACCAAAAGGAGATACAGAGAGCTCTGGCCGCCCAGAAGAGTGTTGCCAGCCGAGAAGAAGGTAAATTGCTTTTTCTCTATGGCGTTGGCATTGTGGGGATGTTTTCGTTGGTGTTGGTGCTACTTCGAATCGAGAGAAACACGCGCCGTCAATGAGAAATCAATTCCTGCAAACAGTACCATAGCGCTGGCAAGAATTGCCGTACGTTCGCTCCGTGTATGCCCCGGTCTAGATTCCGAGCGGAAATCTGTTACGTGTAGCTCGCCAAGTTTCGGCAAGGCAAACCCACTAGTTCTCAGGACGTAGGAGAGCTGTTCTTCGATGGGTGAGTAGCTCGCCAGCCTGAGGCGCACGGCACCGTAACCGACCACAGCTTTTCCGCAATCTGGCGAAAGCTTGCCCCCTCAGACCGCAACCGCCGCATCTCGTCCCTCACGGCCCGGCGCGGACGCCCAAATTGCTTGTGAAGCGTATGGATTGTCCGGAGCCAGTAAATGATTGATAATAAGTTGGTTACGACCATTGGGTAGCGCCAGTGAGTAGTCGGGGCAGCTTGATCTCCGTGGTATACTTGAACCATGTCAACCGCTGCAGCGCCTAGGACAATAGCAGTCTCGGAGAGCCTCCTCCGGCGCGAAGCCGTCGAGAACGCGGTCGCGGACCTCCGTCTGGAGGGCCTCGCTCCCACTGCCGATGCGCGACTCCTGTTTGAGCAGTTTGTCCAAGGTGAACTGACCGAAGAACAGTTGGTGAATGCTATCCTCGCTCGATGAGCGATCCCTACCTCGATCCTAAGTCGGGGATTCTGACAAACAAGTTTGGCCTGACCGATCAAGAATCGCTTGACCGGGCGGAGTCTAATTCGGTCTCCGTCCGCTCAATCCTATTACAGCTCAATCCCCTGAAGGGGGACTTCGATTCCGAACATCTCAAGGCGATCCATTCGTATCTTTTTCGCGACGTTTACGAATGGGCCGGGCAATTCCGAACGATCCCGCTAGCCAAAGCTGAGGATGTTCGAGGCGGACGAATTATTAGGTTCACGCCTCCCGATTTGATCGAACGGGAATTGAAACACGTATTCGACGAGTTGGCTAACGAGCGTTTTCTCGAAGGCTTGCCACGCAGAGAATTTGCTCGCAGGGTTGCCGGTCTGTTTTCCGAGATAAATCGAATCCATCCGTTTAGAGAGGGAAATGGCCGAGCACAGCGGCAGTTCGTGCGTCAATTGGCCGACAGCTTGGGATTCAAACTGCATTTTGAGGTGGTAAGCAAAGAGCGTCTCATCCAGGCCAGCATCCTTTCCGCGAACGGCGATGTCGCGATGATGGAGCGTTTATTTGACGAAATCACGGACACAGAGCGCATTCAATCGCTGGCAAAAGTGATCGCGCATCTTGAGAGAGGTCAGTTCAAGTGGAACGATATTTATCTGGCGACGACCACCTCAGGTCAGAGCTATGCTGGCACATTCGCCGGTAGTGACGGAGCGAACTTTTTCTTTCGCGACGGTGAGAACCGAATCCTTGTGGGGAATCTCAAAGACCTGAAGAGGGCGGCGGAATCGGGAGAGAAAATCAGCTTCACTGCTTCCTAAAGTGAGGGATTACCTAGGTTACTTTCCCTCGATTACTGATCCTGCGAAGATTGTTGGCGATGGAGGGTCAGTATGCGTCAGATCAAGGCTGTTCTTTTCATGCTTGCTGTCGGCCTAACTGCTGTTGCTCAGGACGCCGGGCCTGCATCACAAACTCAGGACGCGAACGCTCTGGAAACACAGTACAAGACCTGCGCTAAGCACTATATCCCCGCCGAAAAATGCACCCCGGAAATTTATCAGCAGTTGAAGGACAAGGACAACGCGCCGTTGGACCCAAATGCTGCGTCGGCGCTCCGTGCCGCGAAAGACTATCAAACTAAGCTGAAGAACCCTGAAAGTATGCAGGTTCACACCGCCTACGTTACGGAGAAAAATGACGTTTGCTTGGAGATTGGCGGCCAGAACGGGATGGGCGGCCAAACGGTTTCCCGCGTCGTCTACACCAGTAAGGGACGATGGCTTGTCGAAGGCGGATTCTTTGGGTCCTGGGATCAGCAAAACGGTGGTACTGGCGGAGTTGATCGTTGGCTTGGCGTATGCACGAAGGGGAATTTTCACCCCAAGCTCGTGCCCGGAACGGATGTAACCGAGAAGGTCAACCAAGCGTTGAAGGATGGCAAATAGCTACCGTATATGAGGAGACGAAATGCCTGACGCGTCAGTTCTTATCGTCCTGCTTTTGGCTCTGGTTTTGGGATTGGTAGCTCTCTTTGCTGTGTGCAGACTCTTCGCCATCGAAAAACACTTGGCACGGTTAGTACATATCGCAGAACATCAGGCTGGATTGGCTCCGAATGAGGCTTTCGTCACTAAGCCACAGGGACGAGCAGCATCGGCTTCGTAGCAGGGAGGGATATGTTTTTGCAAATCGACATGATTGATTCGCAAATCAACATTTGGCCGGACGGCTCTGTTGAAATTCTCGGTCAGAGCGGCCACATCAAGCTCAAGGCTGAATATGCAAAAGCGGTCAAGGCTGCATACGAAAAATTGCTCAAAGCCTACCCGACAACCGAGAGCCTGAAAATTGCTGTCAATATAGAAGTTCCTCAACCTGTCGGACAGATTGTCAACGAGGGCTAACTCGAAAGGAAGACGGGTGGACGCGACGATGAGCGATCAAGTGAAAATCAGCTTAAACCCGAACTTCAAACGGGACGCAACAGCAGCCGTTAAGGACAAGATTCAATCCATTCTCAGCATGCGGTGTGCCGAGCACAACGAAACGCCGCGCCTAGTGAATGCTGAAGGCAAACTCAGGTTTGAAACCTGCTGTGAGAATCTGGACAAGCAAGTGACTGAAGCAATGGGACGCTGATCGGCGTCCCAGCCGAATGTGGCAAGCACCTGCCGCTCACCTGCCGTTGCCACTGCTTTCTATGTACTAAGATCGTGTAAAGCACCGTCCGTTGCTTTCTATTTTGTTGAAAGTACGTTTACGCGGGATTCGAGTCCCACGCTTCTCCACGGTTAGGGCGGTATGGAGTTGGCTAATTTTAACCGCAAATCCACCCACGCGTGGAGATCAGATGCGCGGAAGCGCCACAATTTTCCGACCCGCATCGCGCGTATCTCGCCCTTACGCGCGAGACGTTGGAGTGTCTTGGGATGGATTTGCAGCAAGGCTGCCGCCTGGCGCGAATCGAGAAAACGCTCGAAATGAGGGAACGGCTGGCTGACTGACGTTGCTTCGTGCATCTCGCTCA
>PLIO01000174.1 GCA_003140075.1 Acidobacteriaceae bacterium
GCGCAAGGTTAGATGTCACAAGGGGGCTGTGGATTTTATGAGCGCGGCTCTGTGGGTTTGATTGTTGATTCCTGCGTGCCCGTCTTATGTTCCGGTGCCGAGCAGTTCGATCACCTGCGGTTTTGAGGAGGCGTTGTCGATGATGCTGATCGTGCCTTGCTGCACGCCTTGTTTCGTCGGCGAGAATGTTGTGCTGATCGTGCAGTCTGCACCCGGTGCAACCCTTGCGCCGCAGGTCGACTTCATGGCGAACTCGGCGCTGGCTTTCATCGATTGAATCTTCAGTTCCGTAGTCCCCGTGTTGGTGAGGGTGACGCTCTGCGCCGCACTGGTTTTGCCGACGGCCTGCTTCTTGAAATTCAGCGGCGTGGTGGGTGAGAAGGTAACTACGCCGGTGTTAAGCATAGCGATCACACTTAGAGCATCCAGGTCCAAGAGAACGAGGTCGGGCTTGTGGTCGCCGTTTACTCCTCCGAATGGCGAGTTCGACCGCGTCTCAAATTGCGCAAGCAACGGCAGGCTCGACGCTGCCCACAGCACAAGGGAAACGGATGCAGTTGCTACGATTCGACGGGCCATGCATCGCCTCGGCGGACACCAGCCTACGAAGCTTAGCATCAGTTCCACGCCGTTCCAAGATTAATCTTCGTAAGTCGGCGAATAACACGAACACGGAGTCCGGGAACACGGCGTCGGGCTCGCTCGCCTGCGGCATGAACAACTCGAGCGGCTTATCTACGACGTACGATGCCCAGTGGCAGGCGATGAGCATTATTCCTTCGACTGGCACTCAGCCCAGCCTGAGCTACCCGAATACAGGGATATCCGCCTGGCTGTGCGAGTATCCCCCCGGCCCGAACGTTACTTTCAACAACGCCACGGCCGAGGGAGGGCTTTTCTTCTACCAGTTCACGGCGCAGTCCCAAGCGGGCAACTCCCTATGGGTGAATGGCGTCACAAACTGCACAGGCACCCCAGAGGACGTCGAGGGTGGGGTCACAGTCATCAATACGGTGACATACGGCCCGCCGCCCCAATATCCCAGAGCGTAATTAACGCGATCGAAAACGATATGGTCGGCGCCGCTCCCAGCACAGCGCTGTCCTGCAATGCGCTTGGCCTAGTCAGGCTGCAGCAGTAGGGTGGGCGGGGGTGGGTGGCGGGCTGCCCCATTTTTGCGCTTTTTGCAAGACTGGGTACCACGGACGTATCCTCCGCCTCCGTCGGTCGAGACCGTAACGGTCGGCGGGTGGCTGTGATCTTTCAACACGTTGTNNGCAGGAGCGGTGCGAAAGTGCAAATCGGCTGTAACGATTTGCAAGGCGCGGACTTATCGCGCCGTCTTTTGCACGGCTCGATGCCAAAACCAAGTCCGATTCGACTCGGTTTTGATGGGAACAACGTCTTGAGGGATCACACTCAGCATCCTCAAGCTGATTGATCTCCATAGTCCCCTCCCGAAGCCGCGGCGTGATCTTCATCTCTCCGGCCATCGCGTTCACAAAACTCTGCAAGCGCGGAACCCTTGTGCGCGTCTGGAGCGTGCGTCAGGAGCTGAAGCGAGCTCTGAGTGTGGCTAGGTTCACGGCACGACTGAAGAGGCTGCGGAAAAAGCATGGTGCGAACAGGAGCGTAGCATCGGCGGCTGAAGCCGCGGTTGATTTTATTGGGCTTTTGCGGCGCGACTGGAAGTCGCGCCCTTTCAAAGCGGCTGCGAATCGGGTTTTTCCGCAGCCTCTGAAGTCGTGCCCTTCCCGATCTTTCAGGCGTGCCTACGGCGCGCGGTTCCCTGTCCCTGGTCTTGTACCCGCCAGTGAACTGGCGGGCTATTTTCGGGAGCCCCTGCGGGGCTGGCGCCTCAACGGCTAAAGCCGGCTCTGGAAACAGGTCGTTATGGCAGCCCGTTCGACTTCGCTCAGGGCAGGCTGCTGAAGCGCTGTGCCACCCAAAATCAGCAGCCAGTCCCACTTCTCGCGCCAAGGACGCGCGAGAAATGGGGCACCCTGGTCGCGGGGTCAAGTCAGTCACGTGCCGGGCTATCCTAATGCCGTCGCTCCGCGACTGGAGCATGGTTCTCGCACCGGATGGCTACGCCGCGGGAGTCCGCAAGATCAGCGGACCCGTTCGAGCACGCGGCGCCAGGTCTTGCCATCGCCGATCTCCAGCCGGTCGCCTTGCAGGTTGAAGGGACGCGGCTGGTCCGTATCGGTGTACTCCGGCGCAAGGCTTCCCTCGACATGATGAGTCACTACCTGCTGGTTTGCGTTCACGGTGTAGGTGCCGAAGTATGCGACATAGGCGGCGTAAGCGGCGAGAGCGTGCTCGGCTGAGGGCGGCGTACCATCGACGGCGTTCGCTTCGGGAAAAGGCGCCAGCGGCGGAACCTTCATGATCTGAATGTGGACGTGGCCGGTGGCATCGTAAACGAAATATCCGCGCGGATGTTCCCCGAAGCGGTACTGCCACTTGCCGTTTTTATCGAGATCGGCGAACTCCACTAGTCTCCAGGTGCCGATGAGGGCGTCGACTCCCGGGGGTTGGGCGAAGGCAATGGTGAGCAGTAAGAGCAAGCAACAGAGCGCGGGAATCATTTTCATGTCGGCCTCAAGGGGAGTGGAATTCACACCGATTCTTCCGGCGTTGCCGGGGTTGTGAGCGAGCCGCTGCCTCACAGGTTCGTCTTGGTCCATTGGTCGATGCGGTCGAGGGCCTGCTGCAGGTTCTCCAGCGAGTTGGCCACGCTGAAGCGAAGGTAGCCTTCGCCGAACTCGCCGAATGCGGTGCCGGAGAGCGCGGCCACGCCGGCTTGCTCGAGCAACGCGTCGGCCAGCGGCTTCGACTTCCATCCCGTCTTGGTGATGTTGGGGAAGACGTAGAACGCGCCTTTCGGCATGCGGCAGGAAAAGCCTTTGATCTTGTTCAGGCCGGCGACGAACACATCGCGACGGCTTTTGAATTCGGCGCACATGCGGTCGACGGACGTCTGGTCGCCGCGCAGCGCCTCGATGCCCGCCATCTGGGTGAAGCTGGCGGTGCATGAAGTGGAGTTGGTCGCGAGACGTGTGATGTGCGCCGCGAGGTCGGCGCGCATGACGCCGTAGCCTATGCGCCAGCCGGTCATGGCATAGGTCTTGGAGAAGCCGTCGAGCAGGATGGTCCGCTCCTGCATGCCGGGCACGGACATGATGGAAAAATGTTCTCCTTCGAAAAGCAGGCGGCTATAGATTTCGTCCGAGAGCACGAGGATGTTGCGATCGCCGATGATCTGGGCAACCTGCTCGACGTCTTTGCGCTGCATCACGCCGCCGGTGGGGTTGTGCGGCGAATTAAGGATGATGAGCCGGGTGCGGTCGGTGATGAGGGCGGAGAGTTCGTTCACGTCGAAGGAGAAATCCCGATCCTCGCGGAGATGGACGGGCACGGCCCGCCCGCCGACGTAATGAATCATCGACTCATAAATCGGGAAGCCAGGGTTGGGATAGATGACCTCATCTCCTTCATCAATCAANNCCGCGGGTGCGGCTCACGTAATCGGCAATGGTCTGGCGCAGTTCGGGCAAGCCAGCGGAGGGACCGTAGTGGGTCCAACCTTGGTGCAGCGCGTCGACGGCGGCTTCGATCACGTTCGAAGGAGTGTCGAAGTCGGGCTCGCCGATCTCGAGATGAATGATGCTCTTGCCCTGACGCTCCAGCGCCCGCGCCTTGTTCAGAACTTCGAAAGCGGTCTCGGTGCCGAGGCGCGACATGCGGCGGGCCAATTGCAATTCGTGTTGAGTGGTTTGTGCCATGATGACCGGCGCTCCTGAGAAGCTAAACGGCACATTATACGCCGGAGTTGCGCGCGCGAATCGCCCAGGCACGTGCCGGCAGTTCGATCGCTCCCTGGGAATTTGCCGGCAGGGCCGCTCGGAGGCGTTCGCGGATGGCCTCGCGGGTGGGCCGATCGCGCGTAGCCATGAAGTTCGGGGCCGAGCCCTGCCCGGTCAGCAGCGGCGCCCAGTAGTCCTCAAGGCTGGAAAAGTGGGTGACTATTTCGAGCGCATGGAGGGATGCGGGCTTCAGTCCTGCTTGCTCGAAGAGAGATTGCAAACCTTCCGGAGTACACATTGGAAAACGGCGGGCTTGGTCGAAGGTGGCCGCTTCATGATCCACGGCTATGGCTGCATCCCAGAACTCACGCAAGAATCTTGCGCCCTGCGCGTAGTCCCAAACGTAGACAGCGATGGCGCCGCCGGGTGCGGTGACCCGGCAGAATTGTTCCAACGCCTCGACCGGACTCGGAATGTAGTGCAATCCCAGGCCGCAGACGACGACGTTGAAGGTGGCGTCGGGGAATGGCAGGGCCATCGCGTCCCCGGTTTGGAAAGTGACGTTGGGTTGGTCCCGATGCTGGCGAGCAAAGTTTATTTGCTCGGGCGAGGCGTCGATGCCCACGATACTGGCCGGGGCATTGCGTTCCACGATGGCTTCCGTGATGATGCCGCTGCCGCAGCACACATCAAGCCAGCGTAGGTCTGCCGGGAGGTCCAGCCACGCTAGAAATTCGTGGGCGAGCAAGCGGCTCCAGCGGCCCATCCATTGGTCGTAGTGAGAACCGGAAGTCCAGCGATCCATGTCTGCCGCCGTCACTGCGCCCCCCTGATTCTCCGCCCCGCTCGATGGCGATTTTCCGGATTATAGAATCTTCCAAGGCCCGCTTAGGGAAGGTGCCCATTCGGCGCCCAGTGGCACCTTGACCGGTTGAACAAAAGTTACCTCTACAACCTTCGACCGTGGGAAGTCCGCCTCGAACGCCTGAACGAATGTGCTAGAGCCGCGCGGAACCGGCTTGCCATGTTGCATTCGAGTAGCGCCAGCGTTGCAGCGCGAGAAAAACGGTACGTGATCTTTAACGACTTCGAGAAACGGCAGGCGGATCAGGATGTCGGAATTGCTGTAGAGCTTAATAGCCCCTAAACCGGCAGCTGGTCGGTCAGGCCGTCCCGGCCAAAAGAATACTCGCCTATTCATCTCGCGGAGCCAATCAGCAAACGAGAGGCCCCCCTGAAGAGCGATGCATTTTTCGCAGAGAGGCTTTTGGTCGCGGAGCACAGGCATGCCGGGAATTATGCTTCGTGCGCGACGTGGACGGTCAAGGTTCGCAGATGTCAAAAGCGCGGCAGGTTTGAGGACACGCTCCTTTGCGATGAGATTGAGGTTCTGACGATGCGTCAGATGCCAGAGCGTAGGCCGAAGATCTGTGTATTGTCCAACCGAAAATCCCACGTTCCTCCTTCAACGAACGATGGGCGGCACGGCTAAAGCCGTGCCCTGATACGAATCAGATCAGCAATCGAAATTATTCCGAGACGCTGTGCTCTTCGTTCTGCGAACGGAGAACACGGTCGACGGAGTAGGGAGCGCGGTGGCGGGGTTCGTGGTAGTGGCGGACTTGCATCTCGCCCAGCAGGCCGATAGCGAGCAGGTTTAATCCGCCGAGCAGAAGGCCGAGAGCCAACATCATCAGCGGGCCGTGAGAGGCCATGACCGGAACGTGATGCAGGAACTTTTCCACTCCCAGCCACGCGACCACGGAGCTGCCGCCGAACAAACTGAGCAGACCAAAGGTCCCGAAGAAGTGCAGCGGACGGGAGAGATAGCGAAGCAAGAAGCGAATGGTGATGAGATCGAAGAAAACGCGGAAGGTGCGCGTGATGCCGTAATGAGACACTCCGCGCTCGCGGTTCACGTTGCGGATGGGCACTTCGCAGATCGACGCACCGTACCACGAGGCCAGCGCCGGGATGAAGCGGTGCAATTCACCGTAGAGCGGAACCTGCTCCAGGATCTCGCGGCGATAGGCTTTGAAGGTGGTGCCGAAATCATGGATATCAACGCCGCTGAGCCTGGCCATGAGCCAGTTGGCGACGCGCGACGGGATGCGGCGCATCCAGAAGTTATCGATGCGCACTTTGCGCCAGCCGCTGACGATGTCATAACCGGCCGCAATTTTTTCCAGAAACATCGGAATGTCGGCGGGATCGTGTTGCAGATCGCCATCCATGGCGATGATGTATTCGCCGCGGGCGTGATCGAAACCGGCGGCCAGTCCGGCGGTTTGGCCGAAGTTGCGGCGGAGCTTGACCACAGTTACGCGGCTATCCACCGCCGCGATCTCGCGCAGCATGGCGAAGGTGTGATCGCTGGAGCCGTCATCCACCAGCACGATTTCGAACGTCTCACCGGCGGTCTCCATTACCGCTTTCAGGCGGTCGTAGAGATCGGTAACGTTCTCCTGCTCATTGTGCAGGGGGACGACGATGGAGTACTTGGGCACAGTCTCTTTATTATAGCGCGAAAAACGAGTTCTCAGTTGTCAGTTCTCAGTTCTCAGT
>PLIO01000163.1 GCA_003140075.1 Acidobacteriaceae bacterium
CCGGGACGCAGCTTGCGGTAGATTTCGATCAGCGCTTCCTGCGGCGTCTTCACGGAATCGCGTTTCAGCGTCTGGCTGATCACGGTGCCCACGTCGTCGCGCTCGGGGAAGAACAGGCTCATCTCGACCACGCCGGAGTCGAGAATCTTCGAAACTTTGTCGGCATTCAATTCGGTGTTGGCTTCGAGCAACACTTCGCCGGTCGTCGTGTCAACCACGTCGGCGGCGGCCCAAGCGCCCTCGAGATCGGTAACATCCACTTCAATCTCTGCGATTTTCGCTTTCTGGATTTCCTTGAGGATCTGCGCGTTCAGCTTGCGGCCGGAGTGCGCGATTTCATCCCCCGATTTGTTCTTGATGCTGTGCGCCAGCTTCATGCCCAGCAGGTTGGTGGCTTTTTCGCTGGTGGGGTCGAGCGTCCAGTAGAGCTTCTTGTCTTTGATCGCAATGCGATCGACGGTGTAGAACGAGCGCAGAATGTCTTCGCCGGAGCGCAGGCCGAGGGCGCGCAGGAAGATGGTTCCCAGGAATTTGCGCTTGCGGTCGATGCGGACGTAAAGCACATTCTTCTGGTCGTATTCAAACTCAACCCATGAGCCGCGGTAGGGAATGATCTTGCCGAGGAAGTAGGTGCGGTTGTTGGCGGTCTCGAAGAACACGCCCGGCGAGCGGTGCAACTGGCTGACGATCACGCGCTCGGTCCCATTGATGATGAACGTTCCGTTCTGCGTCATCAAAGGAACGTCGCCGAAGAACACTTCCTGCTCTTTAATATCGCGGATGGAGCGGTTGCCGGTTTCGGCGTCCTTGTCGAAGATGGTGAGGCGCATCGTGACCTTGAGCGGCGCAGAGTAGGTCATGCCGCGCTCCTCGCACTCGGCCACGTCGTATTTCAACTGCAGGCCGACCGGGTCGCCGCACTTATTGCAGAAGTCCGGCGTATTGGCGTTGTAGGTGCCGCACTTCTGGCAAAGGACATCGCCGGGATGGAACGGATCGGTGATGACGGTGTTGCCACAGTTCTTACACGTGGTACGGAGGTGATGCAGTCCCTTGAGGTGGCCGCACTTGCACTCCCAGTTACCAATGGCGTAATCCACAAACTCAAGTTGTGATACGTTGCGGAAGTCGGTTATCGGGAAGACGGACTGGAACACCGCCTGCAATCCGCCGTCTTCGCGCTCACTGGGCAGCTTGTCCATCTGCAGAAAGCGGTCGTAGGAACGCTTTTGAACCTCGATCAGGTTCGGGATCTGGATGGTTGCTGGAATCTTGGAAAAGTCAAAACGTTTACGGAAGGCATTATTCTTCATCGTCAAGAACTCCCATGTCAGGCGCAGCCGTGCGCTGCGATTACCCGCGGAATGTGGGGCGCCCATCGCGCCGCGCTGCTTAAGACGTTGTTGCGAACCTGTTTATGCCGGAAAACACGACGGGGCGCCCGCAGGGACAAGATATCCCGCAGACGCCGTGCAAGGCGTTTCGCCAATCTTGATTTGTATCTTTCGCGCCAGTTTCCTTCGGCCGTTTCCGTTCCGCCTGCCCACGGAACAGTGCCCAAGCTTCCCTGCGGGTCTCGCCCGCGATTGAGTGAGGCCAGGGGAAGCGGTGTTACTATAGATGCTAACACCACCGCCCCGGCTTCACAACCTAGAACGTAAATATTTTCTTGACTTGCACCGGTTGAAGTGCATCTGCCCGGGATAAAGCACCCTGGGAAGAGATCCCTCGCAAAGAACGCTCGGGATGACCGCAGCGGGCTCCCGCTTCGCCAGCCGTCACGCAAACCGTGCGTGCCGACTGGCTACGCTCACGCCCGCTAAACGCGGTCACTTCACTTCGACAACGGCGCCAGCCTCGGTAAACTTCTTCTTGATGGTCTCGGCTTCGTCCTTGGAAACGCCTTCCTTGATGTTCTTGGGCGCTCCATCCACCAGTTCCTTGGCTTCCTTCAGGCCCAGGCTGGTAACTTCGCGGACGGCCTTGATCACGTTGATCTTGTTGGCGCCGACTTCCTTGAGGACGACGGTGAACTCCGTCTTCTCTTCGGCCGGAGCCGCACCGGCTGCTGCCGCACCGCCGCCAGCCACGGCCACGGGGGCCGCCGCTGCCGCGGAGACTCCGAGCCGCGCTTCCAGTTTCTTCACCAGCTGTGCCGCATCCAGCAGCGACAAAGCTACGATTGAATCTTCCAACTGTTGCAGGTCTGCCATGTTCAGTTCTCCACTCTTCGAGTTATGAATTTGTTGATTTCGTCATCCGTGGGTCGGGTTTCCAGTGCGGCAGGCTCATCTCCAGGCGCCAGACAACTCCCGGATCAAAACCGCGCAACCCCTGACTTGCAGATAACCAAATCTCTTCGGACGGCTCTCGCCGTCCCGAAACTGTAGCGCCGGCGTCCCTTCGACTCCGCTCAGTGCAAGCTCCGCCGACTCTTAAGCCTGGGCTTCAGCCTGCGCTTCAGCAGGAGCCTCGCCCGCGAACTTGCCCTTCTCCACACCCTGGCCAATCACCACCGCCATGTCGCGGCCCACGGCGTTCATTACCGTCACCAGTCGTTGCGCCGGAGAATTGATCAGGAACAACAGCTTGGAGTAGAGCTCTTCCTTCGACGGCATGCTGGCCAGCGCTTCGATCTCTTTGATCGAGATCACGCGGCCCTCGACCACGCCCACTTTGAAGGTGAACTCCGGCGTGTCCTTGGCGTACTTGGTGAGCGCCTTGGCCAGGGCCACGGGATCGCCCGTGGTGTAGGCGATCGAGGTCACGCCCGTCAGGTTTTTCAGACCTTCCTCGATCTTGGTGCCCTTGACCGCGAGCTCGGCCAGCGTGTTTTTCACGACTTGATACTTCGCGCCCGCGCCGCGCAGAGCCTTGCGCAGTTCATAGTCCTGGGCCACGGTCATCTTGCTGTAGGTGGCCACGACCGCATTGGAGACATTCTTCAGGTCCGCACTCAGCTTCTCGACCTGTTCCTTCTTTCTTGCTCTGGTAACTGGCATTATCGAATCCTCTATTTTCTTTGTAGCGCCGCCCCTTCAGCCTGCACTTCAAAGGCAGGCCAGGCGGCCAAGTTGCCGGCCAGAGGCCGGCGCTACTATGCTTTCGCTGCAGTCTCAATCGGCGCCGTATCCAGCAAAATCCCTGGCCCCATGGTCGAGCTCAGCGTGCAGCCTTTGATGTACTTGCCCTTCGCGACAGACGGCTTGGCCTTGATCACGCTGGTAATCAGCACGGTCGCATTTTCGATCAGCTTATCGGGCGTGAACGAAATCTTTCCAACTGGCACGTGCACCAGCGCCGTCTTGTCGGTGCGGAATTCGACTTTTCCGGCCTTCACTTCCTGCACCGCCTTGGCCACGTCGACGGTAACCGTGCCCGTCTTCGGATTCGGCATCAGACCTTTGGGACCAAGAATCTTGCCCAACCGCCCGACGGACTTCATCACGTCGGGAGTGGCGATGAGCGCGTCGAAGTCGGTCCAGTTTTCCTTCGTGATCTTCTCGACCATCTCTTCGCCGCCAAAGAAGTCAGCGCCCGCGGCTTCGGCTTCCCTGATCTTATCGCCCGACGCGATTACCAGAACCTTCTTCGACTTGCCCAAACCGTGCGGCAAAACGACGGTGCCGCGGACCATCTGGTCAGCGTGCTTGGGATCGACTCCCAGGCGCAACGTGATCTCGACGGTTTCGTCAAACTTCGCAAATTTGACTTTCTGCAGCAGCGGAACCGCATCCTGCAGCGTATAGGGGCGCTTTTCGACTGACGCGTGCGCCTTGGCGATATTCTTTCCTTCTTTTTTCATTTTTCTTTCCTCGTCTCCCACCGCTCATCGATGCTTCGACAAGCCGTGGTGATTTCGACTTCGAACTTTGTAGCGCCGCCCCTTCAGCTTGCACTTCAGGGCAGGCTCGGCGGCTCCTGGGCCGGCCAGAGGCCGGCGCTACCCAACCACTTCGATTCCCATCGACCGCGCCGTGCCGCGGATGCTCTTGATCGCCGTGTCGACCGAGGCCGCATTCAGATCTGGCATCTTCTGCTTCGCGATGTCTTCGACCTGTTTCAATGTCACCTTGCCGACTTTGTCTTTGTTGGGCGTGCCCGATCCCTTGGCAATGCCAGCGGCGCGCTTCAGCAAAATCGAAGCTGGCGGAGTCTTGGTGATAAACGTGAAGGAGCGGTCGCTGTAGACCGACACCACCACCGGAATGATGAGCCCTTCCATTTCCTTCTGATTCGTCCGGGCGTTGAACTGCTTGCAGAACTCCATGATGTTGATCTGCGCCTGGCCGAGCGCCGGGCCCACCGGAGGAGCCGGGGTCGCCTTGCCCGCCGCGATCTGCAACTTTACGAAACCTGTAACTTTCTTTGCCACTTCTTTGGCTCCTAGCTTCTAGCTCCTGGCTTCTAGCCAAGGCTCCTGAGAATTACCGATTGCCAACGCCCACATCACAGTAGGCACGAGCTTCTTTTGAACCTGATCCACCGCGAGCCCGAAGCCTTCGATTGTGTGACTTCCGAGTAGCTCGATTTCTCCATCTTCGGTCAGCACGACGTTCTCGAGTGCTGTTCGCCCTTCGGCGGCGACCTGAACCGCCGCAAGCTCCCGCTCGATCACTCGTCCGTCAGGCATCCGAAACAGCATTTTCCGGCCGGCTCTAACGTCTAGCCGTTCAAGCCTCGATCGGGAAATCCGGCTAAACACCTCAGCCGCATCAACCACCACGCCGAACTCTTCAAACTTCTCTGGACGCTCACAATTCCAAACTCCCAGCTTCACAATGAATGTGGCCATGAAACATGTTCCGCGTTGCGCCGTCTTCAATTACCAAATTACGAAATTACCCAATTACTAAATTTCCTACGCCACCTTCTCCACCTGGTTGAATTCCAACTCCACCGGGGTCGAGCGGCCAAAAATCGTAACCATCACCTTCAACGTTTCGCGGTCTTCGTTCACTTCGTCCACAATTCCCTGGAAAGTCGCGAACGGACCTTCCGAAATGCGCACGGTCTCGTTCTTCTCGAACTTAACCTTAAGCTTGGGCTTCTCGCGGCTGTCGGCCACTTTGTAGACAATGTGCTGAACTTCCTCGTCGGAAAGCGGCGTGGGCTGTTGCCCCGTACCCACAAACCCAGTGACCCGCGGGGTGGATTTCACCACGTGCCACACGTGATCGTCCATGTCCATTTCCACCAGCACGTAGCCGGGATAGAACATGCGTTCCGACGTATACTTCTTGCCACCGCGCACTTCGGTGACCGACTCGGTGGGGATCAGCACTTTGCCGATCTTTTCCTGCAGCCCGAAGGCCTGCACGCGCGATTCCAGCGACTCCTTCACTTTGCGCTCAAACCCCGAATAGGAGTGAATGATGTACCACTTCATGTTCGGGTTGCGGGGCGGCTCGCCGGTTGCAGCAACGCCATCCGCACTGGCTGGTTGTTCTGCGGCAGCTTCGTTTTTTTCTTCGTCCTGCATGATCAAGTTAAACTCCGATTGCCGCGCTTTCTGGCCTTACTTGAAATAGTTGTACAAGGCACCGACGCCTTTGGTGATCACTCCGTCGATGATCCAAAAATACACCCCGAAAATTGCCACCGTAATCACAACCACTGCGGTAGTTGCGCGTACTTCCTTCCACGACGGCGCCGTAACTTTGCGCATCTCGGTGCGCACGTCGTTGTAAAACGTTCTTACCCGCTCCGGCCAGGACTTGATCTGGTCTCCGAAATTCCCACCGGCGGCTGCGATTGAGTTTGCCATCTTCTTCGTTTCCACTCCCATACTATTCCTGTCCTGACTCTTTCCGGCATCCTTCCAAAACTCTGGCAGGGGCGGAGGGATTCGAACCCCCAAGTTCGGTTTTGGAGACCGACAGTTTAACCGTTGAGCTTACGCCCCTGAATCCATCGGGTGATTGAGCCATCGGGTGATCGGGTGATTTTCAAATCGCCCGATGACCCGATCATCAGATCGCCCAATCTACTTCACTTCCTTATGCGGAGTATGCTTGCGGCAACGGTTACAGAACTTTTTGAACTCCAGCCGTTCCGTCGTCGTCTTCCGGTTCTTGGTGGTCGAATAATTCCGCTCTTTGCAATCGCCGCACTGCAACGTAACAATTTCTCGGGGCATCGCTCACTCCTGAAAATTCAATGAAGAAGTAAGAATTCAGAATGCAGAGGTTTTCACGTCCGTCTGTTTTTACTTCTGCATTCTTATTTCTAACTTCTGCCTTGCCTTACTGCACAATCTCCGCAATCGTTCCCGCGCCCACCGTGTGTCCGCCTTCGCGGATGGCGAAGCGCAAGCCCTTCTCCATCGCCACCGGCGTGATCAGCTCGATCACCAGGCTCACGTTGTCGCCCGGCATCACCATCTCGGTGCCCGCCGGCAACTCCGCCACGCCCGTCACGTCCGTCGTTCGCAGATAAAATTGCGGACGGTATCCCTTGAAGAACGGCGTATGCCGCCCACCTTCTTCTTTGGTCAGGATGTAAACCTCGGCCTTGAACTTGGTGTGCGGCGTGATCGATCCGCCCTTGGCCAGCACCATGCCGCGCTCCACATCTTCCTTCGCAATGCCGCGCAGCAGCAGTCCGGCATTGTCGCCCGCCAGGCCTTCGTCCAATTGCTTCTTGAACATCTCCACGCCCGTCACCACCGTCTTGCGCGTGTCGCGGAAGCCGACGATTTCCACTTCCTCGCCCACCTTCACCTTGCCGCGCTCGATCCTTCCGGTGACCACCGTGCCCCGCCCTTGAATCGAAAAAATATCTTCAATCGGCATCAGGAACGGCTTGTCCAACTCGCGCGCCGGCTGCGGAATGTATTTGTCCACCGCCTCCATCAACGCGTCAATCTGCTTCTCTGCCTTCTCTTCGCCATTCAACGCGCCCAGAGCCGAAACCCGCACCACCGGAACGTCGTCTCCCGGGAACTTGTAGGCCTTCAGCAGTTCGCGCACTTCCAGTTCCACCAACTCCAGCAATTCCGGATCGTCCACCGCATCCACCTTATTGAGCGCCACCACCAGATACGGCACGCCCACCTGCCGCGCCAAAAGCACGTGCTCGCGCGTCTGCGGCATCGGACCATCCGTCGCCGCCACCACCAGAATCCCGCCATCCATCTGCGCCGCGCCCGTAATCATGTTCTTGATGTAATCCGCGTGGCCGGGGCAGTCGACGTGTGCATAGTGCCGGTTCGCCGTCTCATACTCGACGTGCGCCGTAGCGATGGTGATGCCGCGCGCCTTCTCTTCCGGAGCGTTATCAATGCTGTCAAATGACCGAAACGTGTTCTTCGGATTGTGCTTCGACAAAACCTTCGTGATGGCCGCCGTCAACGTGGTCTTGCCATGGTCGATGTGACCAATCGTTCCCACATTGCAGTGCGGCTTATTGCGATCAAATTTCTCTTTCGCCATAAATCAGCCTTTAGCTCCTTAGGTCAAACCGTTGCCATCCTGAGGCGCCACTCTTGGGCGCCGAAGGACCGGTGCATTTTCTCAGTAGCTATTAGTTCAGTAATACTGGTACAGCTTCTTGAATCTGTGCCGCAGCGCTATGTCGACCGTCTCCAGCTTCGACAAATAAAACTCGCGCATCTGCGCCTGATCGGAGAGCGGCAACGCCTGGTACAACAGCCCCAAACTCACCGCCGAAGCGCCCGCCACATCTTCCAGAGCACGAGCTGCCAGCACGGCATCAAAATCCCGCACGCGAATTCCCTTGCGATCTAACTGCTTAAGGAACCGCTCCGCTGTTTCGGGTAAGAACGCCTGCTCGACCGCAGCTTGCAGTTTCGCGAATTCCTGCTGCTTCTCAATCTTGATCGCAGCTTGTTCGAAGCCCACCGTCATTGCACCTTCAGTAGATCCTTTGCAAACCACGCCCGCGATTTCGGCCGTGGGTTCCCGCTCCGCTCATGCCCGCCAAACGCCATCAAATCTGGAGCGGGAGACGGGAATCGAACCCGCGACCAACAGCTTGGAAGGCTGTGACTCTACCACTGAGTTACTCCCGCCCTTAAACCAGCTATCAGCTTTCAGCCGTCAGCAAACCTCAGCGGCTAAAGCCGCTCACAACCTGGCCAACTCCTACGGCTCGGCTGAGCCGAGCCCTTTCAAAGCACTGGAGCCGATGACCAGGATTGAACTGGTGACCTCTCCCTTACCAAGGGAGTGCTCTACCAACTGAGCTACATCGGCTCAAAAACCGCTGTCAGCTTTCAGCCCTTCGCCTAACAGCTCAGGCAGGCTCACAGCCAAACCCTTCACTCCGATTCGCCTTCGCGATCCGGGTGCAGCACATCTTTCCTGCGCACCCAGCTCTTGAACGCAAACAAGCCCAAAATCAGCAGCGTCAGCAACCTGATCCGCTGATCGCTCAAGGTCGCAAACGCCAGTGCGCCCAGAACCAAGTACGCGATCAACGCCATTGCCAACCGGCTCATGAATCTCACTCAAATCCCTCGCAAAAAAGCTCAGGATTTCGGCAGCGGGCTCGCCCCTTCGACTGCGCCCAGGGACACCCGCTAAACGGCTTAATTCTGGTGCACAGGGAAGGATTCGAACCTTCGTACCTCGCTAGGAGGGACAGATTTACAGTCTGTTGGCTTTAACCACTCACCCACCTGTGCAAAACTGCCGGGCGATGCAGCCGTCGCGCTTCATCCGCCGAGCGATCAAGCAACGCACACAAGCCTTTGCCGTCGCTTAACGGACTTCGCAAATCAGTTTTCGCAAAACAGATTTCGCAAATCAGGAAACCAAAAATCGCGCTATTGGACTACCGCGCGAAGGTCACTACAAGCCGGATAAAGTTCCGAATGGAGTGCGTTGGAAAAACCTGTTGCGCCGCCGCTTACGAGCCTGCCACCTGCCGGAATCCGATCCCTAAANNGCTACGCCAGCATTCGGGGAACCACGCCCTACAGGCGCAAATATACCCTTGATCCCTGCCAGATGTCCGGGACAATTAATTAAGTTATCACAAGGGGCGAATTGCGCGCAACCCGGGATCTTGATGCCAAGAGTAGTGGGTAAAATAGAGAACAAAAATCGCCTAAGCACGGTCTGTTACATGCTGAGCTTTAGGCGGATTGCCAGGTAGATCGCGACTCCGACGCTCAGAATGACTGCGGCGAACCATGCCGTCGAATAGAGAGGCGCAATGAGTTGTCCCGCCACGCCCAGCAAGACGCATCCCCCCACTACGTACGGCCCGGGACAGCAGATCCTGATGCCACAGGAAGGCGAAAAGGATGATGCTCGCGACCGGGGGTAGGAAGAAAATCGTTGTCTATCCTTAAATCGTGCACGCGGGATTAGGCAAGATAAGCCAATTCGACGGGCCATCATACGCCGAAGGGTTCAACAGATCCAGCCGTACGAGTTACAAAAAAATCAGCCGCTTACTGCCCAGCGCCAACTGACTCTTCCCACCGCCAGACCGACAGTCCATGCGATCCCAGCGCGAGTAAGCCCAGTGGCGCTGCTGCGGGCATGGGCGCGGTGAGAGCTGCATCCGGTCCTATGCTGGCTTCCTCATCCGATCCTTTCGTCTGGCCCGCGATGATCGGCTTATTCGGGACCGTCTCGTAAGCGTAGCCGGTCAGGGTTGCAAAAACGTCTAACCCCTTACAACTAACATTCAAACGTGCCCAGCCGAAATGGACTTCGCCATTGATTATGAACTCCAGGCCGAGATAGCGATTCGTGCCTGACCATGGACCATCGCACGAACCACTAAGTTCGCGAGCTCGCCCGGTATCGCTGAATACGGTCGCCATGATCTTTGGACCGGTCGTAAATCGTGCATTTGGTCCGATCGAGACTCCGGCGCGCAGCGCGGAGGCATAATCACGATTGACCCTGGAATACCCCTCTATTTTGTTGGCCTGATTAGCGGGAATCACCGAGAGAATTCCCGTGTGATCGAACCCGTAAGGGTGAGACCTGCGGTAGACATCCAGGAAACCGAAATCGACGATTCCGTCGTGGTTAAGGTCAAGAGGAATCGTGTGATCAGGCGCAATGTTCGTGTCGGCCGGCGTGTAAACGATCTTTGCTTCGGCCGTCTGTCCCAGCACCATAACCCCCACTCCGGCTGCGCCCGCCGCGAGAGCGTACTTATTGAGCTGGTGCTGAACTGAATCGGAAAGGTTGGCTGTCTTGCGGGGCCGGGCAGAACCTGTCATAAGTCCCTCCCAAGATGTTCTATTGTCCGCCTCCCTCGGATCGGAAGTCAACGCAGCGACTTATTCCCTAGGTTACGTTTAACAGGCCGTTGCATTCGGCTGAGTCCGCACTCGACTCCTGACCTCTGACACGCTCACCCCACAGTGTTATCATGTCTTCCCTGACCTTATTCCATGCGACTTAGGCGCACCTTCCCTATCGTAGTGGCGGTAGTAGTCATTGCCGCCGCAGTGACCCTCGCCGTTCAACTGCGAAAACACGCTCCGCCTGAGCCTGCCCGTTTGTTGCCGGCAGGCGACGCGTTTTTTTATCTCAACCTCGGCACCGTCCGAAAAGCGAATCTGGGTAAAGATCTTCCCGCTGTGAGCCACGCTCCCGAATATGAGCAGTTCATCCGCGAGACTGGATTCCAATTCGAACGCGATCTCGATGAAGCTGCCGTTGCCGTCCATTATCCCGCGAGCTGGCCCGGAGGGGGAACCGGCGGCTCTTGTCCCGACGTGCGATCCTCCGTAGTGCTGGTAGGAAAGTTTCACGGCGAGCGGCTCACCGGCTACCTGAGGCAGATCGCCAGATCGATCGACAACTATCGTTCGGTCGACATCTTCACGATTCTGGCAGAAGGCAGATCCTTGCGGGTGGCTGTGCTAAGCGCCGATTCGGTGGCCGCCTCCAATCTTGACGATCCTGCGGTCATTCGAGGAATCGTCGACCGGTCCAAGCGGCTGGCCTCGCCCTTCGGAGGCCCAGCACTGTTGCGCCAGTACTACAAACATGTTCAACTGGCCAGCCTGGCATGGGTGGTGGCTCGCGCTGCGCCTTCCACCCCTGCGGCAGGCGGTTGGAACGCCTTGTTCGCCCGCCCCGCCACAGTCGTCGTTTCTGGAAGCTACCTCAGCCCGCTTCATCTAAGGGCAGACGCGGTTCATCTCCGCGCCGAAGCTTTCACCCAGTCTCCGGACGAGGCTCGCGACATTATGGACAGGGTCAGTGTCTTGGTGGCCATGACCCATGCCGCCGAGACGTCGGTTGGAACTCGCGGCCCCGATCGCGACGTGAAAGCCCTGTTCGATAGTCTCCAGGTGAAGCAGGAAGGTGATCGCGCCGTGCTCACCGCCTCCATGCCTTTCGGTTTCTTGCACAAGATACTGTCGGGATCTCCAGCCGAGCTGGGTGAACCCGCCCCTGCGATGTCGCGATAGCCGGGAAATTCGCCGGCTGCGTGCAACTAAACGCTCGTCCAATCGTCTGATTAGTTACGGAGAAGAACTCCGGCAGGTACAATAAAAGACGCATGACGAGCCTTCCACTCCCGATCGCCGCTTTTTTCGCCGGGCTCATTTCTTTTCTGTCGCCCTGCGTGCTGCCTCTTGTGCCGGGATATCTTTCGCTGATCTCCGGCGCCGGCCTGGAAGAACTCAAGGCGCCGAAGGCGCACCTGATGCAGCGGGTGATGGTGAACTCCATTGGGTTCATTCTGGGCTTCAGCGTTGTTTTTATCCTGCTGGGAGCGGCTGCGACTGAGGTCGGTCAATTGCTCGGCATCTACAAACACACGCTGGCCAGGATAGCGGGCGTCGTCATCATTCTGTTCGGGCTGCACCTGACCGGCATTTTCAGGATCAAAGCTCTCTATACGGACGCTCGTCTGCATAACGTGAAAGGCAGCAGCACTCCGGTGGGCGCATTCGTGATCGGTTTCGCGTTCGCCTTCGGCTGGACCCCGTGTCTTGGGCCCATCCTCGCCACGATCCTGACCATTGCCGGCGAACAGGATACGCTGGTGAAGGGAATCCTGTTGCTCGCGGTATATTCACTTGGACTGGCTGTTCCGTTTCTGCTGACATCGCTTTTGATGGAGCGTTTTCTCAAGTTTTACAGCCGCTTCCGCTCGCACATGCACGCGCTGGAAGTGGCGTCTGGCGCCTTGTTGATCGGCCTCGGAGCGTTGCTGGTGCTGGGCCGCTTTACCTTGATTTCGAACTGGCTTTCGTTCCTGAATCGCTTTGCGCTGTGAGTTCTTGTGGTGGCTTAACGGTGAGACGGTCTCTGGTTCCGGAGGCTGGTTCTTAGGAACAAGATCGTGAATGGAGATTTTCTGTGAAACGTAGTCCTCTTGCGCTTGTCGTTGTGGCATTCGTGGTCGCGCTGATGCTGTACGTGGGGTACCACCAGGCTCGCCGCCAAGGCGGCGCGCTTGCCGCGCCCCGCCTCACCCAATCGAGCCTAGCTCCGGATTTCTCGCTGGAATCGCTCGACGGCAAGACGATGCGCCTTTCGGACTTCCGGGGCAAAGCCGTGTTGCTCAACTTCTGGGCGACCTGGTGTGGTCCGTGCAAAGTCGAGATGCCCTGGTTCGTCGATTTGCAGAATCAGTACGGCTCCCAGGGATTGCAAATTGTCGGCGTTGCCATGGACGATGCCAGCAAAGAAGACATCGGTAAGTTTGCCAAGGACATGGGCGTGAACTATCCCATCCTGATTGGCAAGGAATCGGTTGGCGACCAGTACGGCGGCGTCCCCGCTTTGCCGGAAAGCTTCGTAATTACTCGCGACGGCAAAATCATGGATAAGATCATTGGACTCAGGGGCAAAGCCGATATCGAGGACGCTATCAAGAAGGCGCTCAACACCCGGCCCGCCACGAGCCAGGCCTCGATCGAAGAAAGGAGCTCAGTTGCGCGATGATGATCCAAGAAACTAAGCCGCAAAATCTCGGGACTCCGAGCTTCGAGCGACTATGTGCGCTGGTCATGCTGATTTTTCTGGCCGCCGCTCATCTCTTGTCCGCGCAGACGCTGGGCAAAGCGCCCTCGCTCACGTTCGCGGCGGTGCCGCTGGTTACGGCGGAACGCGCCCAGCAGACCATGGTGAACCTGAATTTTCGCGTCCCTCCCGGCTACCACATCAACTCAAACACGCCCAAGTCCGAGTTTCTCATTCCGACCGCCCTGAAGATGGACCTACCTACCGACATTGTCCTGGGCAAGATCGAATACCCTGTCGGCGAGGATGCGAGTTTCCCCTTCTCTCCGGATGAAAAGCTGAGCGTCTATAGCGGAGATTTCACGATCACCGTTGCGGTACATCCCATGCAGTCGGTCGTGCCGGGAAAGTACGAAATGCACGGCGTGCTGCGCTACCAGGCCTGCGACAATGCCGCCTGCTTTCCGCCGAAAACGCTGCCCGTGAGTTTTGAAGTGAAAGTCGTGAAAGAACCGCCCGCGCACAAAGCTAACCCTGCGCAGAGCCCACACGTGCATAACTAGTTTCTCTCAGCGTAGTCATTCTGAGCGAAGCGAAGAATCCCTACAGCCACTGGGATGCGTGCTGGCGATAGGGGATCCTTCGACTTGGTGAGCTCATTCGCTCCGCGAACGACCTCACTCCGCTCAGGATGACAGGCAGTCAGGAATCGGTCGGTGGCGTCGCGCTGGCGAGCGCGAGAATCGCTCCGGCAAACAGCAGCGTGTCGAAAAAGTAATTGAGCCCCTCGACCTTAACGTCCGTACTCGGGTCCAAAAGCGACACGACCAGAATCGGCCCATAGATAAAGATGACCAACAGCAGAATCCAGCCGCCGAGATAAGTTGCCGCCGTTCGCGTCTTCCGGGCCAGCAGAATGCTTACTCCCGCAGTCAGCAAAATTGCGCCTGTCAGATAGGCGATGAGCCTGGGACCGGGAATCCAGACGGGCATGAATTTTTCGAGAGGAACGCCCGGGACATTGACTGGATGAAGAAAGTGCTCGACGCCGTAAAATATCGCGGCGATGCCGATCACGATGCGGCCAACCGTGATGAGCTTGCTTCCTTGCCCATCCTTTCTGGCTAGCGCACCTGCCGCAAGGAGCCAGCCCCCTGCACCAAACGACAGCTCGCGTAACAGAAGCACCCAATTAATCCGGTTATGAGGGTCGGCCAGTGTCCCCGGCAGGTCCATCATTGCAACGAAGAGAAACATCATGCAGCCGAACAGGAGTCCGGACCAGCGCACCTGGATTTTCGTGGCAATGCTCAAGGACGCAGCGATCAACGCAACGCCGACGAAATAAGTCCAGAACAAGGGCCAGGGCATGAACTTGGGCACTATCTGCGAGATGCCTCCGGCGGCAGAGAAATGCTCCGCGCCGAAGACGGCGAGAGGAATCGCGAAACACAGGTTGCTCAAGGCAACGATCTTGTCGAGGCCATGCGCCTGTGCGAAGTCTGCCTTCACGGCCCACAGGGCAATCCACAAAAGCACGACGGCAGCTGGGCTCATCGAGAATGCTGTGCGAGAGAACTCAAAAAATGTGGCGAGAATGGTTGAGTCCATAGGACGCCCAGGGTAAGCGCGCGTGCTTTACGTTTGCCCAAGTCGATACAGCGCCTCAAATTGTACGACGAAAAGCCAGGGTAGTTCCTGAATTGGACCTTGCGCCCAATAAACGCGCCGGGGAAAGCCGCAGACCTCGGCGAAACGGGTAGTCTGTTCTTGGGCCCGTGGTGTAATTGGCAGCACATCTGCCTGTCAAGCTCGAAGGTGCGGGTTCGACTCCCGCCGGGTCCACAGCTTCCCTGGTTCGGTAGGGGAATCTGACGAGGGGTCTCCGACAGGCGGACTCCTCAAAGTAACCTTGACTTCTACTTCGTGCTTTTCGATAATCGTATTGAGCTTGACAGGCTGACGTGCTACCACCCCGAGTTGAATTCCCGCTCGGGGTTTCGTCTTTCCTAGCCCTTCCCGCCCTGCTTCTTCTCTAACTTCGCCCAAGTATCTTTCAGCGCCACGGTGCGGTTGAATACTGGCTTGCCAGGTTTCGAATCAGGATCGACGCAGAAATATCCCAACCGCTCAAACTGATATCGGCTGCTAACTGCCGCGTTGGCCAGAGATGGTTCCAGCTTCGCGTCCGTGATTATTTCCAGCGAATTCGGATTGAGGTTCGCGGTAAAGTCCTGTCCGTAGGCAACCTCGTTTGGATTCTCTTTGCTGAACAAGTTCTCGTAGATCCGCACCTCGGCGTCGATGGCATTCGCGGCCGAGACCCAGTGAATGGTTGATTTCACTTTGCGTCCATCGGGGGCGTTGCCGCCGCGCGTGGCCGGATCGTAAGTGCAATGCACTTCGACGATTTCTCCACGACCGTTTTTCGCCAGGCTGTTCGCGGTGATGAAGTACCCGTAACGCAGGCGGACTTCGCGTCCGGGCGACAAGCGGAAATATCCTTTCGGCGGATCTTCGCGGAAATCGTCCTGCTCGATATAGAGCACGCGCGAAAACGGAACTTTTCTTGTGCCGGCGCTCGCGTCTTCGGGATTATTGACCGCGTCCATCTCTTCGACCTGATCTTCCGGATAGTTATCGATCACAACTTTCAGCGGGCGCAGCACCGCCATCACTCGCGGCGCGCGCTTGTTCAAGTCTTCGCGGACGAAGTGTTCGAGCATGGCCAGTTCGATCGATCCCGTCGTCTTGGAGACGCCAATGGCGCCGCAAAAATTTCGCACCGCTTCCGGCGTATACCCTCGGCGGCGAATGCCGCCCAGCGTGGGCATGCGCGGGTCGTCCCAGCCGCGCACCCGGCCTTCCTGCACCAGTTGCAGCAGTTTGCGCTTGCTCAACAGCGTGTAGGTGAGGTTCAGCCGGTCGAATTCGATCTGCCGCGAGGGGAAGATGCCGAATTGCTGAATGAACCAGTTATAAAGCGGGCGATGGTCTTCGAATTCGAGCGTGCAGAGCGAATGCGTGACCCGCTCGATGGAATCCGATTGCCCGTGCGCATAGTCGTACATGGGATAGATGCACCACTTGTTGCCGGTGCGGTGATGCTCGGCGTGCAGGATGCGGTACATTACAGGGTCGCGCAGGTTGAGATTGGGCGACGCCATATCGATCTTTGCCCGCAGGGTGCGCGATCCGTCGGGAAATTCACCGGCGCGCATGCGCTCGAATAGATTCAGGTTCTCTTCGACAGACCGGTTGCGGTAGGGACTGTCTTTGCCCGGCTCGGTCAGCGTGCCGCGATGCTTGCGAATTTCATCTGCGGTTAAGTCGTCGACATAGGCCTTGCCATCCTTGATGAGTTTGACTGCCCATTCGTAGAGCTGGTCGAAATAGTCGGAGGCGTAGAAGAGACCATCCCAATGGAAACCCAGCCAGTTAACGTCGGCCTTGATCGACTCGACGTATTCGGTTTCTTCCTTCTCCGGGTTGGTGTCGTCGAAGCGGAGATTCGTATGTCCGCCAAATTCGTCGGCCAGGCCGAAGTCGATGCAGATCGCCTTGGCATGGCCGATATGCAGGTAGCCGTTGGGCTCGGGAGGAAAACGCGTCTGCACGCAGCCGTTGTGCTTGTTGGCTTTGAGGTCTTCGAGAATGATGTCGCGGATAAAATTCGACGGAGCGGGCGATGGCGAGGCATCCACAGCTTTTTCTCCAGCTTCAGTAGGGGGATGCGATGAATTCATTATTCTTGATCTTATCGCAGGTGATGGATCTAGAGCTCAAACGCCGGCAGGTTCGATCTTCTCGACGGCCTGCTCAATCCGTGCCAATGTCGTGTCCCGCCCCACGACTTGCAGCGTCTCAAACAGCGGCGGCGCATTCTTCCGTCCGCAGACCGCGACGCGGATCGGCTGGAACATCTGTCCGGCCTTCACTCCCAATTCCTGCGCGGCGGCGCGCAGAGCCTGGTCCAGCGGATCATGTTCAAATTCGACGTCAGCCAGCACCTCTTCCGCCCGCGAAAGAACTTTCAACGCCATAGCCGCATCTCCCTTCTGTGGGATGAGTTCGGCTGGATCGTAGGGAGGCAGTTGATCGACGAAGAAGAAGTCAGCGGCAGTGAGTACATCGCGCAGCAGCTTGATGCGCTCGCGGATCAGAGGCGTGATCCGCAGCATCTTTCCCGCTGTGATGCTGAACCCGGCGCCGTGCACGATGGGAAGCAGACGATCGCTCAAGTCCCCCACCGGCGATGCGCGGATGTGCTCGGCATTCAGCCAGAGGGCTTTGGGATCGAAGGTTTCTTCGGAGGCGAAGAAACCAAGGTCCCTCGCTGCGCTCGGGATGACAGTGTTTGGTGGAGGCGTTTGCGCAGGCGCCTGCGGCGGCGTTTCACCGGCGTTGGCGGGCGAGGGCGCCCGCCCTATAACTGCTTCCTTGAAGTTCACCACCGCATTCGAGCGGTTGATACCTTCGAGGGAAAAAACGTCGGTCAGTTCCTGCAGAGACATATTCTCCCGGTCATCTTTAGGTGACCAGCCGAGCAGGCAGAGAAAATTGATGAAAGCTTCGGAAAGAAATCCGGCGTCGCGATAGGTGGTGACGCTCACCGCCGGCCCGTGCCGCCGCTTGGAAAGTTTGGTGCCGTCGGGTGCAACCAGCAGCGGCAAGTGCGCGAATTGCGGCGGCGCGAACCCGGCGGCTTCGAAGATCAACACATGCTTGAAAGTATTTGTGAGATGGTCCTGGCCCCGGATGATGTAAGAAATGTGCAGGTCGGCGTCATCGGCGCATGAAGCGAGATGATAAGTCGGCATGCCGTCGGAACGGAGCAGCGCAAAATCTTCGATATCGGCGGCGGACTTTACCTGATCACCGTAAACCGCGTCCTTAAAGTGGACAGACAATTTGCCTTCGGCAAATCGGACAGCCGAGGGCGGCTGTCCCCACAGGGTCTCCTCGCGCGGCACGCGAAAACGCAATGCAAACGGCTCCCCGGCGGCGGCGCGGCGGTCACTTTCCGCCGGCGACAGCTCTCGTGCGCCGGGATTGAAAAGCCACGTTCCCTGTGCGCCGGATTTTTCCGCATCGCCGGTGTGGGCGGGCGTGAAGTCGCGGTAGGCTAGGCCTTTTTCGAAGATCGTCCATGCGGTCTTGCGGTGCAGTTCGATGCGTTCGGATTGTTTGTACTCTTCGTCCCAGCCCAGATTCAGCCATTTCAATCCATCGAAAATGGAATCGACCGAGGCTTGCGTGTTGCGCTCGACGTCGGTGTCATCGAGGCGAAGAATCATGGTGCCGCCGTTGTGGCGGGCATAAAGCCAGTTGAAAATAAAAGTGCGGGCGCTGCCCACGTGCAGAAAACCGGTAGGCGAAGGCGCGAACCGGACTCGCGGCTTCAATGATGAGGAATGATCGAGAGCAGGCATAAGTGGCGAAAGTTCGATGGTATGGGGCACGAAAAGCGCCGTCAAGCGAGCCAGGAGATCGGTAGATCAGCCCCGCGGCCTTAGACGGTCCCCGGCTTCGCCACCATCTTCCCGGACTCATCCTTCTCCACATAGGCCCAGGGCGTCTTCGCGTCGTGCGTAAAAACTGTCAGCCACTTCTCCGGGATCGCCTTCGCGAAGTACTGCTTTTTGCTCTCGATGGTTTGCAGGGGATAAAGATCGAAGCCCATGCCCCATGTGAGATCGATATGCGCGGCGGTGGGGATGAGATCGGAGATATAGCAGGCAGTGCGGCCTCCACTTTGCACGATGACGGCCTGCATGTGCGCGGTGTGGCCGGGGAAAGTTTTCACTGAGATGCCGGGGACGATTTCCTCACCGCCTTTAAGCAGCGTCATTTGTCCGCTCTGCGTGAGTGGGTCGTAGTTGTCGGGGATGTAGCTGATGGCATCGCGCTCACTTGGGCGCCGCGCATACTGCCACTCGCCTTCCGGCGCATAGTATTTCGCCCGCGGAAAAGTTGGGACGACCTTGCCATCTTGGTTTCGGACGGTATTCCAGCCGCAGTGGTCGAAATGCAGGTGGGTGTTGATGACGGTGTCGATGTCTGCGGGAGAGATTCCGCCGGCCGCGAGATTCGTGAGCAGTTGCGCGGGCTGGCCGTAGAACTTGACCATGCGTTCCGACAACTTGTTTCCCATGCCGGTTTCGACCAGGACGTTTTGTTTGCCGGTGCGAATCAGAAGCGAGTTGAGGCCGGTGGTGACGTAGTTTCTTTCGTCCGGCGTTACTTTGCGCGACCACATGATCTTGGGAATGACGCCGAAGAACGCGCCGCCGTCGAGCGGGTAAGTGCCGTCGGAAAAGATACTGAGTTCGAAGTCGCCGAGAGTGAGGCTGGGCATAAACCTAGTGTGCCACAGACAAGGCTCTGTGCTAGCCGTCCCACACCTAGTTGCCACGTGCCCCGACAAATTCCAGGAAATCATTCCCGAGGTCGCTGAGTTGAAACAGTCTTCGGGGCGGCTGCTGTAGGTGCTTGAAGAATTCTTCCAGCGCCTGTCTCGCTTGCGCTTGCGACGCGGGCATCACGATATGGGGCATATGTGGAGCCTGCAGATTTTCCCCGGCTAGCCCATTGGCCGCCAACATTTGGAGGAGCAGGAGTTCATGCCCTTTGCCCTCAATCGATTTCCGCCTTTGCCACTGAAGCCACCTGATCGTGGTTTGATCCGGCGCTGCGGCCGGAATGCCGTCCGTAACAATCGAAGCATCGAGCCGCCTTAGCATCGCCACATGACTTGGCGTTAAGTCACGAATTAGCTGGATGAACAGCTCCTTTCTCTCATCCGAAGAGAATTTCTTCGAGCCGCTGTTTGCGAGAGCTTTTCCGAGCATCCCGATCTTCCGCCGGTCGTGGGTAACGCGAAGTTGATCGATGGCTTCGAAAAGAAGAGTTTGAAACTCTTCCGAACGAAACCAGTCCTTATTTATCTGCTTCTCAGTTAGCTCGTGAATGCGGCTTGCGGCCTCCTCAAACATTTCGTGCACCCGCTGATGTATTCGGCTTGACGCCGAGTCGGCCAACATTGCATTGATGCAGCTGCCAACTCCGAAAGGGATTAGCGAAATGACTCCAGCCAGTCCTGAGCGCATCAGCCTGGACTGGACCGTACTCTCCATCTGCTCCCTGAGCTGGGCAGCGGCCTCCGACTTCTCAAGCTTTTCATCGAAGGGCATTGCCACGTCTCTCTTTCGCCGGCGCTTTTACTCCCACGCGGTGGCTGACTTCGAACTTCATCTTGCCAGCTTTCTTGTCAACATCCACCACGATGTGATCGCCATGCAGAATCTCTCCATCGAGAATTCTTAGAGCGAGCGGATCCTGCACCAGCTTCTGGATGGCGCGCTTCAGCGGGCGGGCGCCGAAGTTGGGGTCGTAGCCTTGAGTGAAGAGCAGCTCTTTGGCCGCGTCGGTAAGCTCGAGGGAAATCTTGCGGTCGGCTAACAGACGGCGCACATCTTCGAGGCGCAGCTCGACGATTTTGACCAACTGTTCCTTGCCGAGCGGACTGAACACGATAATGTCATCGACGCGGTTCAGGAACTCGGGCCGGAAGTGGCCGTGCAGCGCCTCCATCACCTGCTCGCTGGCCTTCTCAAACTCTTTCGTGGTTAGCACATGGTCGGCTTGCAGATAACTCGATCCGATGTTCGAAGTCATGATCAGAATCGTGTTCTTGAAGTCCACCACGCGGCCTTTGCCGTCGGTGAGGCGGCCATCGTCCATGATCTGCAGCAGGATGTTGAAGACGTCGGGATGAGCCTTTTCGATCTCGTCGAATAGCACGACTGCGTAGGGCCGGCGCCGGACCTGCTCGG
>PLIO01000244.1 GCA_003140075.1 Acidobacteriaceae bacterium
AGTTTTTCCGCAGCCTGCTAGTAGTTCGTTTTGGTCGTTAAATGGGTTGTAGCATTCGCCTGTGCCTCCCGCTGCTGTCGCGCCGTAGAGATTACCGTTTGCGTCGAAGATCAGGCTGCCGATAGGGCCGTCCTCGCCAAACTGATTGTCGCAGCCAAAGTTATAGAGAATCTTCTCGGTCCATCCGCCACCGGCTTTGGGAGATAACTCGAACACCGTGCCGCAGGAAGCGCCGCCGCCTGCTGTCGTGCCGTAGAGGTTGCCGGCAGCATCAAAGATCAGGCTGCCGTTCGGACCGAATCCGTCCACACCGTTGGCGTCAAATCTATGCAGCACTGTTACGGACTGTGCAGTGACGCGCGGGGCCGCCAGAATCATTGTCGCAGCCGATATCGTCAACACAACGGTCAATGCAAGAGAACTTTTCTTGTTTCGCATAGCGCCTCCAAAGTCGCGATTGCGACAAGAGATTTTCGATCGGGGCCCGGTTTCTTACGCACGCAAGATGCGGAACTCAAATGAGGATAGACGCGAGAATCGATCTCACGTGGGGAGGAGCCCAAAATATAGTCCGCCAGGTCATGCGCGTCAAGGCAGATGACGTAATGCATTAAGGGACCGAGAATCCCAGCAGGACGGCCCTTTTCGGCCACACCTATATAGATTCGATCTATATGGTCTGCAAGATAGAGTAACGGAGCCCCGCCTCAATACTTCACAATCCCCGCAAACGACTTCGCGTCCAGCGACGCCCCGCCCACCAGCGCGCCATCGATTTCCTCTTGCACCATCAGCACAGCGGCGTTGTCGGGCTTGACCGATCCGCCGTAGAGAATGCGAAGTTTGGCCGCGAACTCCTCGCCGAACACTTCCGCGGCCTCGCGCCGGATCACGGCATGGGCTTCGGCCGCCATCTCGGGGGTCGCTGTTTTACCGGTGCCGATCGCCCAAACCGGCTCGTAGGCCACCACCAGCTTCGCGGCTTTCTTCGCCGAGATGGCATGAAACGCGCGCACGCACTGCCGCCGCAGAACGTCGTCGCAGAGTCCGGCTTCGCGTTCTTCCAGCACTTCACCCACGCAGCAGATCGGCGTGAGACCGGCTTCCAGCGCGGCTTTCAGCCGCAGGTTCACCGTGTCGTCGGTCTCGCCAAAATATTGCCGCCGCTCCGAGTGCCCAACAATCACGTGAGTCACGCCCAGAGACACCAGCATCGGAGCCGAGATCTCCCCCGTGTAAGCGCCGTCCGCCTTCCAGTGCACGTTCTGCACTCCAATCGCAACCTTCGAACCGCGCGCCCCTGCAATCGCCGCATCCACATCGGTGTAGGGCGGGCACACGACGATCTCGTCCCGGTCGTGACCCGCGACCAGTGGCAGAAATTCGCGGAAGAAGACGCGAGTCTCATCCGGAGTTTTGTTCATCTTCCAGTTTGCTGCCATCAGCTTGGTTCTCATGAAGGTCTCTTCTCGATGATGTAGGAGGAAACAGAGTTCGGATTCCGTAACTTTTCGGCGGCCCGAGTGTAGGTTCTCAGGGTAGAAATATCGAACAGAACGAATCGCACCCGGTTGACAGTTTTAGCCGAGGCTAAGGCATCAACCGTGGAAGAAATCGCGAGGGCCGCCGCTTCCGCAGCCGGATAGCCAAACGCTCCGGTTGAAATGGCAGGAAAAGACAAAGACTTGAGAGCGTGCTCATCGGCCAGCCGAATCGACTTACGATGGCAACTTGCCAGCTTCTCGGCTTCTCCGTGCTCTCCGCCGCGATAGATCGGCCCAACCGTATGGATCACGTGTTTCGCGGCGAGGCGTCCGCCGGTAGTGATGACGGCTTCTCCAGCGGGCAGGTTTCCGATTTTGCTCACAATTTTCCGGCACTCGGCGAGGATGGCAGGCCCCCCCGCCCGGTGAATGGCGCCATCGACTCCGCCTCCGCCCAGAAGCGACGAATTCGCCGCATTCACGATCGCGTCGGTCATCTCCTGAGTAATATCGGCGGGACCGACGAATTCGAGAGTTCTCGCGCCGTCCAGCAGGATCCGAACTTTGAAGTCTTGCACGCCCGTATCCAGACCGATCACTTTTTATCCGTCAACGCTTCCACTCCCGGCAGTTTCTTGCCTTCCAGAAATTCCAGCGATGCCCCGCCCCCGGTGGAAATGTGGGTCATCTTGTCCGCGACTTCAGCGCCATGCACCGCCGCAACCGTATCGCCGCCGCCCACGATCGAAATCGCTCCCACATTTTCCGCCACGGCGTGAGCGATCTTGAAAGTCCCTCGCGAAAATCCCGGAACCTCAAACACTCCCATGGGCCCGTTCCAAACAATAGTGCGCGCCCGCGAAATTTCTTCCGAGAACAGTTCGATCGTCTTCGGCCCAATATCCAGCGCCATGCGATCCGCCGGAATGGGCTGGCCTTCGCCGATCTGCTGCACCACCGCGTTGGTTTCAGGCTTCATCGCCACGACGTGATCGATCGGCAACAGGAACTTCACGTTTCGTTGCTTCGCTTCCTCCAAGAGTTGCCGCGCCAGGTCCACTTTGTCGGCTTCCAGCAGTGATTTGCCGATCTCCTGCCCCTGCGCCTTCAGAAAGGTGTAGGCCATGCCGCCGCCGATGATGAGCGAATCCACTTTGCCCATCAGATTCCGAATCACGCCGATTTTGTCGCTCACCTTTGCGCCGCCCAGGATCGCCACAAACGGCGGCTCCGGATGCTCCAGCGCCTTGCCCAGATACTGCAGTTCCTTCTCCATGAGCAATCCCGCCGCCGACTTGGAGACGAACTTCGTTATGCCCACAGTCGAGGCGTGCGCCCGATGCGCCGCGCCAAACGCATCATTCACGTAGAAGTCGGCCAGACTTCCAAGTTGCTTGGCAAACTTCTCGTCGTTCGCTTCTTCCTCGGCGTGGAAGCGCAGATTTTCCAGCAGCAGGGTCTGGCCTTTTTCCAGCTGCATGGCGACTTCTTCCGCCTCAGGGCCGACGCAGTCGGGACAGAAGCCCACGTTTTCGCCGCGCGCCAGTTCCTTGTCGAGTACCATGCGCAGCCGCTCGGCCACGGGCTTCAGACTCATCTTCAAATTCGGCTTGCCCTTGGGCCGCCCCAGATGCGAAGCCAGAATCAGTCTTGCCCCGTGCCGCAGCGCGTATTCAATCGAGGGCAGGGTCTCTCGGATGCGCGTGTCGTCCATCACGCGTCCGTCTTCCAGCGGCACATTGAAGTCGACGCGCATGAAAATACGGTTGCTATTCAGAGGGAGATCACGGATGGATAACTTGGACATTGGCTGGTTCGTCCTTAGTTGTTAGAAGCAACACAAACGTAGCGCCGGCGTCCCGCCGGCTGTCGCGAGGGCGCCTCGCCCTCGCAGCCATCAGCAAACCAAATCCCGCGCGGGCTTCCACCCGCGCTCGGGCCGGCGAGACGCCGGCGCTACAAGAATCTACAGACCCTTATCGCCGATGTAATGAATCAAATCCCGCACGCGGCAGGAGTATCCCCACTCATTGTCATACCAGGAGATCACCTTGACGCAATTGCCGCCCACCACCAGGGTC
>PLIO01000054.1 GCA_003140075.1 Acidobacteriaceae bacterium
GTGCTGAAGCTGGCCGAGCTCTACACCCAGCAGGGACTCTTCAACGATGCTCGCGCCCAGTACCTGCAGGTCGCGGAAGAATTCCTGAAATCCGGCGAGTTGGATAACGCCGTCCGCATCTTCCAGAAGATTCTGGAAATGGATCCGGAAAATACCAACATGCGCATCCGCCTGGCGGAAGTCTACATTCGCCTGGGCAAGAAGAATGACGCCTGGCAGATATTCTCCGCCGTGGCCGAGACCTTGCGCTCCAAGGGCTCGCTCAGCGCTGCCGACGAAGTTCTGCAGCGTATGCTCACCCTCGATCCCGGCAACGGCTATGCGCTGCTGATGCAGGGCCGCAATCTGCTCGAGGCAGGAGACGCCGAAGCCGCCATCGAATCGTTGCAGAAAGTCTCCGACCTCGATTCCAATCCAGACGGCCTGCGCGATCTGCTCAAGGCTTATCTGAAAACCGGCCGCCTCTCCGACGCCGGCACTCTAGCCAGCAAGCTCCTGACCGTTCACAACGACCTCGCCTCCATCTCCACTTTCGCCGACGCCCTCATGCAGGCCGGTCAGTATGAAAACGCGCTCCAGGTTTATGACCAGCACTCCGACCGCCTGCTTGCCGAGGATTCCGACAAAGTATTAAAGAACCTGCACTCCGTCATCGGGCACGTGCGCGACAATCCCGCTTCGCTCGAGAAACTTCTCGAGCTCTTCCAGAAGGCCGGAGAGTCCACTCACCTCACTGAGGTCATCGAGTTGCTGGCTCACGCCTCCGTGCAGGCCGGTGATCTGCCCCGCGCTCGCGATCTCTACCAAAAGCTCGCCACCATGGAGCCGGGCAATCCCCTGCACATGAGCAATTATCAGCAGGTGGTCAGCCAGCTCGGGGGTCCTGCCGCCGCCAGGCTCATTTCCGTCGAAGAAGCCGCTGTCATGATCGACGAATTGGAAGCGACCGCCCCCGCGATCCACCAGCATTATTCCGATGCGGTCGCCCTCGCGGTTCGTTCCGCTCTCACCGATGCGGAACTGTTCATTTCCTACAACATGCCTGCCAAGGCTCTGGGCCCGCTTATGGCTGCCCTGCCTCAGGCGCCCACTGATCTTCGCCTCAACCAGCGGATTGCCGCTCTGCACACCCGCGCGGAGCGCTTCGCCGAAGCTTCCGTCTGCTGCCGCACTTTGCAAAGCGTCTATTCCGAAGCGGAATACCCCGAAGAGGCCACTCGCTACGGCGAGCTCGCCGATCGCTACGAAGAGCGCTCCATGGTTTCCGTAGCCCCGGACTCCATCGTTGACGAATCCACTCCGGCAGAACCAGCTCTCGAGGAGATTCCAGTCGAGGCCGAAGCCGCCGCGCCCTGGCCCGCCGCCACGCCCGAGCCCGCGGCAGACCTCGAATTCGCCATCGTCAACGATCAGGATCAGGAGCAAGATAAGGCTCAGGACCACCACCACGCGCCGCCCGTCGCCGAGTCTCACCCGACTCCGGCGGAAATCGATCTCTCTTCCGAGTGGGATGATTCGCTTACCATCGAAGAGGACGCCCCGCGCGCCGAAACCGCGGAAGTCGAGGTACCTGACGCCGTGGCCCACCACGCCACGCCAGCCGCTCCGCCTGCCAAGAAAACGGTCGACAAAGTTAAGCTCGATAAGCAGGAAACCGAAAAGGTCGACCCCGAAAAGATCGCCGAAAACGTCGAAGAGGTTCGTTTCTACCTCGAGCACGGCATGCCGGAGCAGGCCTCCGCCGCTCTCGAAAAGCTTCAGGCTCTCACCACGGACCACGCCATCTTAGAAACCCTTCGAGCCGAAATCGAAGCTGCTTCGCAGCAGGCCGCTCCGGCGGAAGTGGAAGAGGTTTCCACTGTCGAAGCCATTTCCGAATTCGCCACCGATGAACCTTCCGCCGAATTCACCATCGACGAGATTCCAGCCGCGCCCGAAGTATCCCCGGCCGTCGTCGAGCAAGTTTCTCCTGAACCACAGCCTGTCGCGGAAGCGCACGTTCAGCCTGTGCTGCACGTTGAGCCACCCGCGGTCGAACCTCCCGTTGCCGAGTCTCCCATTTCGGAGCCTCCAGTAATTCAGCCGGCGCCCGGAGTGCTTCAGGAATTCGTTTCTGATCTCGAGTCTTCCCTGGGCGATAACTTCCTCCCGGGAGCGATCCCGCACGAAGCCCAACCTGCAGTCGAGCATGCTTCGGCTCAAGCCCCGGCTTCGGAGTTCGAACTCCAATCTGACGAACGGCCTCATCCCGGCCATGTCCCTGAACTTGAACCTGTCGGTGAGGCCGCAGCCACTACCTTCGGTGTGCCGCAGACTGAGGTGATGGGCGAGTTCGTCGCCGATCTTGAAGCTTCTCTGGGTAACGACTTTCTCAAGGGCGCTCCGGTTGCGGAAGTTGGGCCTGCGCCCCACGCTCTGTCCGCTCCGGTCGAAGCTCCTGCTGCCTCAACTCCGCCTCAACCTCGGCCTGCGCCCACTCCCGCGCCTGCGCCGCCGATCAGCGCTCCTGCCGCCGCCAGCGCTGCGGCCGCCTCGGCGTCCTCCACCGCACCCGCACCTTCGGCGCGAGCTTCGGCGCCGGTGCCGCGACCATCTGCACCCGTGCCTGGAACTCTCAAGCCGCCTGCCCCTCCGGTTATTCCCAGCGTAGCTCCCGCCGCTGCCAAGTCTTCTCCCTTTGGCGAAGATGCCGGTGTGGATCTCGCCGAAATGTTCGGTGAGCTCAAACAACATCTCGAAGCGGGTTCTTCCACCACTGAGGAAGACCCCGAAACTCACTACAATCTGGGCATCGCCTTCCGCGAAATGGGCCTGCTCGATGAAGCGATTGGTGAACTGCAGAAGACCTGCCAGGCCGTCGATCACGGGCATCCTTTCCCGCAAGTCATGCAGACTTACACTTGGCTCGCCCAATGTTTCCTGGACAAAGGCGTGCCCGAGGCCGCCATTCGCTGGTATCAGAAAGCACTCGCTGCCCCGGGTATCGACGAAGAGACCTGCACCGCTCTCCACTATGAACTCGCCGCCGCTTATGAGACGGCCGGCGATCGAGCCTCCGCGCTCAAGCACTTCATGGAGGTTTACGGCCGCAACATCGATTATCGCGACGTCGCCGAGCGCATCAAGCCCCTGAAGTCGTAGAATAGCCCGATGGGTTTTGTCCCTCACTTAGTTTTTCCCGAGCGCCTTTGTCATCCCGAGCGGAGCGAGCACGCCTGTCATCCCGAGCGCGCCTGTCGTCCCGAGCGCAGCGAGGGACCTTGGTTTTTGCCTGCGCCGTCACTGTCTCCGCGGAGCGCCCAGTGACCACCGATCCCAAATTACCCGTCGAAAATGGCGCCGCCGCGCCTGCCCAGCCGGTGCCCGCGCAGTCCGAAAACAGCGCATGGATCCGCGATCGGCGCCCGCCCACCCCTGTGGCCCAGTCGCACACCGGCGTACAACTCTTGCTGCACCGCACCTCCGTTTTCCTTTTCGTGCTGATTAGCGCCGTCGCCGGCGTCCTGCTCGTGATCCTGCCCTGGACCCCCGAGTGGACCGACAATTATCTTCTGCTGTCCTATCCCTGGCTTCGTACCCTGATCTCCACCGGTTTTTTTCGCGGCCTGTGTACCGGCTTGGGTTTGCTCGACATCTGGATCGGCTTCTGGGAAGCCCTCCACTATCACGATCACCAGTAGTTTCACAGTAGTGTGGTAGCCTGCACGCACGGCTCCTCGATTTTCAGATTGCAGAACGTGAGTCTCCTAAATGGTCGATAAGCTCAACCCCGCGCCTCTGGCTTACGAGAATCAGCCCTTCATCAACAGTCCCGACGGACGCATTCTGCGCATCCTTGCCGAGTACCAGGAGCCTCTGGCGCGTTTTCGCCGCGAGCAGATTCAGGATACGGTCGTTTTTTTCGGCTCCGCTCGCTTTCACGGCGAGGATGCAGCCAAAAACAATCTCGCCTCCGCCGAGAAAAATGCCGCGCACGTGCCCGCCGCCGAGCAGCAAGAAATTCAGAAGCGAGCTCATGCCGCGGTCGACATGGCCCGCTACTACGAAGATGCCCGCCGCCTGGCTCACATGCTCACCGAGTGGTCGATTCAGATTCCCGCCCGCCGCCGCCGCTTCGTCGTCACCACCGGCGGCGGTCCCGGCATCATGGAGGCCGCCAACCTCGGCGCCCACGAGGCCGGAGGCAAGACCATCGGCCTCAACATCAATCTGCCTTTCGAGCAAAATCCCAACTCCTACATCACGCCCGCGCTCAACTTCGAATTCCACTATTTCTTCATGCGCAAGTTCTGGTTCGCCTATCTCGCCAAAGCGCTGGTCATCTTCCCCGGCGGCTTCGGCACCATCGACGAACTCTTCGAAATCCTCACCCTCGCGCAAACTGACAAGCTGGCCAAGAAAATTCTCGTCGTGATTTACGGCAGCGAGTACTGGCACCGCATCATGAACTTCCAGGCCTTCGTCGACGCCGGCACCGTCTCCCCGCAAGACCTCAACTTGTTCAAATTCGTTGACACCCCCGAAGACGCCTTCACGTTCCTGCGCGACGGACTCACCGAATATCACCTCGGCGGCCCACCCAAGAAAGAAAAAGAGCAGGAAGTCCTCCCCGAGATCGCCAAGACCAGGCCCTGACCCACTTCGCCCTGTCATCCTGAGCGGAGCCAGATGATTCGCGAAGCGAATCGTCTGGCGGAGTCGAAGGATCCCTCTCTTTCGCATCACCATGGGCGCGTCGAGGCATTTCTATCGCGACACTCGTCTCTCGTGTCTTAAACTCAAAGCCGATGGCTCAACACAGCATCCTCTACTACATCACCGACCGCTCCGCCTTCCCCGGCGACGAATCCGCGCGCCGCCGCCGTCTCCTCGAAAAAATCTCCGAGGCCGCAAGCGTCGGCATCGATTACATACAGCTCCGCGAAAAAGACCTCTGTGCCCGCGACCTCGAATCGCTAGCCCAAGATGCAATGCGCATCATCCTTCAACTGAGAACTGAGAACCGAGAACTGAGAACCGCTCTCCTGATCAACTCCCGCACCGACGTAGCTCTAGCCGCTGCAGCCGACGGCGTTCACCTTCCATCCAACGACGTTTCGCCGAAAGACGTTCGACAAGTATGGAAGTGTGGCGCGGGCACCCCCGCCCGCGAAGTCTCACCACAAGACCCGCTGATCTCCATCTCCTGTCACTCTCCAGCCGAAGTAGCCCAAGTCGCCTCAAACCGCGCCACCGTCGCCCTTTTCGCTCCCGTCTTCGAAAAAAAGGACGCGCCCGGCGCTCGGCCTGCGGCGCTCGATGCTCTTCGTCAAGCCTGCCGCTCGGAAATCCCCGTGCTCGCATTGGGAGGAGTGACTCTGCAGAACGCTCAGTCCTGCCTGCACGCCGGCGCCGCCGGCATCGCCGCCATCCGCCTCTTCCAGGAAAACGACATCGCCACCGTCGTTCGCGAATTGCGCGGATATTAGCCGCTTTCTCTTGGTGGGTGTTTGCTTTTTGGCGCCGCAGTGCTTCGGACGCGATATGAGTTACCTCATTGAAGTGCTGCTTTAGCCTCTGGGAGCAACGCGCTCACCCCGTCCACTTCGCACCGGTCTTAAGAACCTCCATCACCTTGGCCAGTCGCCGCGCCCGCGTCTCCTCTTGTTTCGCCCCCACAATGCAATTTGCCATCTCTTTCTTATGGGTGAACGCTAGCTTTTCCCAGTTCGCTTGCGCAGTTTTATTTTTCGTCAGCGCTTTCTTCAAAACCGGGGGCGCTTCCACGGTCCGCTGTTCCTCATCCCGTTCCATCACAACCTCAACAACATCTCCCGGCTTCACTCCCGCGCCCCGACAGAGGCTCCGGTTTACCGGCATCATGTGTCGCCCTCCACAGGGCATTAGCGACGATCGAAACGCGTATCCGTTGATCGTCCCCCGTATCGGCACGCGCGCCCGCGTTCCAAAAAACTCCGGCACGTCCACCGGAGGAGTGATCGCGGCCACCACCCCTGCTTCCTTTCCCTCGATCTTTGCTGAGAACTGGAGCTTTTGTTTTTTCATCGCGATCTTCCCTTCGCCGCCATGCTGCTAAACTTTAACTCGACAAGGAATGCCCGGAAACACTTCTCCGAAAGCCATGGCCGCTCATCCCTATTCTCAACTCAGCCCTTCGACCGCAATCGAGCCCACCCTCGTCTCCATTCCCCAAGGCTGCTTCCTCATGGGCTCCGCTTCCGGCCAGGATTGCGAACGTCCCATTCACCGCGTCTGGATCGACGCCCTTCTCCTCGCCGCCGCTCAAGTCACCAACGCCGAATACGAACGCTTCGTAAGTTCCACCGCCTCTGACCCACCGCCGTTCTGGCGAGACCAAAATTTCAATCATCCCCAGCAACCCGTCACCGGCGTCTCCTGGTTTGACGCGCAGCGTTACTGCCAATGGCTCGCCTCGCAAACCGGACGCGCCTACCGTCTTCCCACCGAAGCCGAATGGGAGCGCGCCGCCCGCGGCGATCTCGAGCAAAGCATTTTCCCCTGGGGCGACGAGCTGCCGCAATCTTTACCCGACTACGCCACCCGTTGGCAGACCGGCCCCGAGCCCGTCGCCCGCTACGCTCCAAACTCTTTCGGACTCCACAACATTTGCGATAACGTCCACGAGTGGTGCAGCGACTGGTACGATCCCAACTACTACGCCACTTCGCCCGAGCGCAATCCGCAAGGCCCCGAACCTCGCTCAGGAATCGGCCAGCGCAAAGCCTCCCGCGGCGGATCATGGCGCCACCACGTAAAAGTCTCCCGCTGCTCTGCCCGCTCCAGCATCCCTCCCGATTTCCACTACGCCGACTACGGCTTCCGCGTCGCCTGCGACGTATAGCGCCGGCGTCCCGCCGGCTGTCAACTCTCATATAATTTGTCATTCCGAGTCGGGCGGAGCCCGGCGAGGAAACTGCTGTTCGCTGTCGTTCCCACAGAATCGAGGGCAAGCACGAATGTTCACTCCCGATCTTCTCCACCACAAGCGCATCCTCATCACCGGCGGCGGCACCGGACTCGGCAAAGCCATGGCTCACCGCTTCCTCGAACTCGGCGCCACTGTCTACATCTGCGGCCGCCGCGAAGACGTTCTCGAGAAAACCGCCGCCGAGCTCTCCACCTCCGGCCCAATCCACGCGCTTCCCTGCGACGTCCGCAATCTCGATGCCGTAGAAGCCATGATCGACGCCATCTGGAAAGATGGCCCGCTCGATATTCTCGTCAACAACGCCGCCGGGAACTTCATCGCCCGCACCGAGGAACTTTCTCCGCGCGCCTTCGAATCCGTGATCGGCATCGTGCTCCTCGGCACACTGCACGCCACCATGGCCTGCGGACGCCGCTGGCTCAAAGCCGCGCACTCCGGCACCGTCCTCAGCATCTCCGCCACGTACGCTCCGGTCGGTTCAGCCTACGTAGTTCCCTCCGCTATCTCAAAAGCCGGAGTCGAAGCCCTCACCCGCAGTCTCGCCGTCGAATGGGGCAACCGCGGAATCCGCATGAATGCCATCGCTCCCGGTCCCATTCCCACGCAAGGCGCGTTCTCCCGCCTCCTGCCACGCCCCGATCTCGAAGCGCTGGCACTCGACCGCAATCCCATGCACCGCTTCGGCACTGTTGAAGAACTGGCAAATCTCGCAGCCTTTCTGGTCAGCGACGGCTCCGCCTACATTAACGGAGAAGTCATCCGCATGGATGGTGGAGAATTTCTGCAAGGCGCCGGAGAATTCACCACCCTGGGCCGCGCCCTCACAGATGAAGATTGGGCATCCCTCAAACCGAGCAAGCCGAAACCGTAACCACATCGGAACCAGGTTTCGCAGAAAGTCCCCGACCCGTGTCTGGCCGAGTGCTGAATGCTAATTGCTAATTGCTAATCGCTAATCGCGACTAGCCCCCGGCGGCCGCACCAGCCACTTCAGCAACATATTCACCAGACTCAGCACGATCGCTCCCACAAATGCCGCAAAGAATCCCCGCACCTGGAATCCCGGCGCCAGCAGCGCCGAAGCCAGCTCCAGCATCAGCGCGTTGATCACCAGCCAGAACAGTCCCAAGGTCACCAGCGTCAGCGGAAACGTCAGAATCTTCAGCACCACTCCCACCGTGGCATTGATAAAGCCAATCACCAGCGCCGCAATCAGCGCCGCCACCGGACCGCTGACCGAAATTCCCGGCACCAACCGCGACATAATCCACACCGCCAGCGCACTCAGCAACCAGTTCAGCAGCATCCCCATGTTTCGCTCCTTGCGCGCCTTGCTTCGCGGCGCACACCAAATGATCTCGCAAGACTATACCAAGCCACCGGTCTGCTGTCCCCGGGTCACGGCTTCGCAAATAATTAATGTCGCGTGCACCGTCGTTCCAGCTGTGTACTGTAAACTACAACATTCAACTTGCTCTCAGGAGAAACTCCGCATGCCCGAACCCGCTCTGAGCGGTTCCGAATTCAAAAAGCAGCTGCACCAGGGAATTCCAAAGATGGGCCTGTTCCTCAACTCCCACAGCCCCACCGTCGCCGAGCAACTCGCGCATAGCGGCTACGATTGGTTGCTCGTCGATACTCAACACGGCCCCATGGATCACGAGAAACTTTCCGCGATGCTCAGCGGCATCGCAAATGGCGGCGCCAAATCTCTCGTCCGCGTCGGCGGATACGACGACCGTCCCGGCATCCAGCAGGCGCTCGACCTCGGCGCCGATGGCGTTCTCATTCCCTACATCAACACCGCCGAAGAAGCGCGCCAAGCCATCAGTTGCACCAAGTATCCCACCGTCGGCACGCGCTCCGTCTACTTTCCACAACGCAGCATGAACAAGGCCGGACTCCTCGGTTACGCCGGCAATTTCAACAAAGAAGGCATCATCGCCCTGCAGGTCGAGACCGCTTCCTGCATCGAAAACATCGCCGAAATCGCCGCCGTTCCCGGCGTCGACATTCTCTTCCTCGGCCAGAACGATCTCTGCATGTCCATGGGCCTCTACAACAAGTACGAATTTCCCCACATGTACACTTCGCCCGAACTCGACGCCGCCACCAAGAAACTGATCGAACACGCCCGCAAAAACAATGTGATCCTCGGCCTATTCCTGTTCGGCACTCCGCGTGTCGGCGAATTTCTCGACAAAGGTTTCTCCTTTTTCAGCGTCGGCAACGATCTGCACCACCTTCTCACCCAAGTCGGAGCCTACGTGAACGACATAGAGAAAGTGTCCCAGGAAAAAGGCAAACCCTGGAAGCGCCGCCCCACCGCGCTGTTCTAGAACGTGTGGGTCGGACACTCTTGTCCGGCAACTTTCTGCATAACGCTTGCAGACGCGGTTATTTCAAATCGGCCGTTGGCACAACGGTTGGCTAACGACTAACGACCGAACAACCGTCCCATGATCCTCACTGATATCGAAACCCGCGTCCTCGGCTCCCTGATCGAAAAAGACATCACCACTCCCGATTACTATCCCTTGTCTCTCAACGCTCTGGTCAATGCCTGCAATCAAAAAAATAATCGTGAGCCAGTGATGACCCTCGATGAAGATACTGTGAGCGACGCTCTAGCCACACTGCAGGAAAAACGTCTTGCCGGCTCCGCCAGCGGCGCCGATAGCCGCGTCACCAAATACGAGCATCGCCTGCAGGAAGTTTTCAATTTCGATCGCCGCGAGATCGCCGTCCTCTGCGTGCTTCTACTCCGCGGCCCGCAAACTCCCGGCGAACTCCGCGGCCGCACCGAACGCATGTATCGCTTCGAGGCTCTCGACGACGTTATCTCGACGCTCGACCGCCTCAGCCAGCGCCAGCCGCCGCTCGTTGCCGTGCTCCCGCGCCAGCCCGGCACTAAAGAATCGCGCTACATGCACCTGTTCTCCAGCGACGCGCCCGCGGCAGCCGACGTGGATCTGGCGCGCGCGCCCCTTCGACAAGGTCAGGGCAGGCTCTCTGGCGCGTCCGACCACGTCCGCTCCACAACTGACGACAGATTGTCCAACCTCGAAAACGAACTTCAGGAGCTAAGAAGGGAAGTCGCAGACATGCAGCAACAACTCGCCGCCTTCCGCAAACAATTCGAATAAGCCGACTGCGAATTGCCCTGTGTTCCCCTGTGCCTCCTGTGCTTAAGATCTTTCGCAGATGAAAAAATCCCGTTTGCCTGACCACTCCCTGATGTAGCCTAATCGAAAGCGCAAGGCCGAAGCCCGCGCCGGAGGTCCCCCATGCTTCGCCGCGAATTCCTCATCCGCTCCACCACCGCCCTCGGAGCCACATGGCTCAGTTCGCGACAAATTCTCGCTGCCCTCGCCGACACCAAACTGCCCACCAGGTTCGCCGCTTCCGACATCGTGACCCTCGGCAGCACCGGCATCGCCACCAGTCGCCTCGCCATGGGTACCGGCACGGTCGGCTCCGGTCACCACTCGAACCAAACCGCGCTCGGCGTCACCGGACTCTCCAATCTTCTTCTCAACGGCTACGATCAAGGCCTGCGTTTCTTCGACGCCGCCGATTCCTACGGAAGCCATCCCCACGTCGCCGAAGCGCTCAAGCACGTTCCTCGCGACAAAGTCACCGTACTCACCAAAACCTGGGCCCGCGATCCCGCCACCGCCCGCGCCGATCTCGACCGCTTCCGCCGCGAACTCGGCATCGACCACATCGATATCTGCCTCATGCACTGCGTCACCGAGCCGGATTGGACCGTGCGCTTCAAAGGCGTAATGGACGTGCTCTCCGAAGCCAAGCAGAAGGGAATCATCCGCGCCCACGGCTGCTCCTGCCACAGCATCGACGCCCTGCGCGCCGCTGCCAAGTCACCCTGGGTGGAAGTCGATTTCGCCCGCATCAATCCCATCGGCTCGCACATGGACGCCGATCCCGAGACGGTCGTTGGGGTTTTGAGAAGTATGAAAGCCGCCGGCAAAGCCGTGATCGGCATGAAGATTCTCGGCCAGGGCGATCTGCGCAATCGCCAGGATGACGCCATCAAATATGCTCTCTCGCTCGGCGTCCTCGACGCCTTCACCATCGGTGCCGAAAGCAAATCCGAGCAACAAGATCTGATCCGCCGCATCGCCGCCGCGTAATCGCAATTAGGAGATTCAACAAACGACGATGCGGAGATTCAGCAGTTGATCATGTGGGGACAGCCGGGCCTAAGCTTTCCCTGAGCCTGTCGAAGGGGCTGTCCGCCGGGCGCAGCCCTGCTCCTCGGCCAAAGCTGACTCTTCGCATATGGTTTGGGGTGAGACCGCTGTGCCGGTGTTGGTTTTCGGTTGGAGCCTGGCCTTAGCCCCGGAACGGCTTTCCCTGCCGCTTCAAAGGTTACTCGAAGGTAACTTCCTCGATCTCTCTATCAATGCGATCATTGCTCTTAACGGAGAGTCCCACCCTGTGAGGTTCGGAGACAGACATGGCCCGAAACATCTGGCTGCTGGCGCTGCTCGTCGCATTGTCAACCTTGCCTCGGGTTCTTGCGCAGGACGTGGGGCACTATGAAACTCTGGTCAACGACAACACGCGATTCGCGTTCACGTTCTTCCGCCAGTCGCTTGCCCAAACCTCCGATCGCAACGTCATAATTGCCCCGACCGCGCTCTCGACCGATTTTTCGTTTTTGCAGAACGGTGCCGATACGAATGCGCGTGAAGAGATCCTGCATGCATTCGATTTGGATAACCTTTCCAAGGACGAGATCAACCAACAGAACTCCACCTTGCGACAGGCTCTCTCTTATTCCCCGTCCCCGCCGAGACATCTGTCGAAAACTCGCCCTAATGGACAAGCTCCCCCACCGATCTGTTGTTCACCGCCGGCTGAGCGCCTTGTTTTGGCGGGATCCTTGTGGTTGCAGCCAGCTGCCTCATTCCGCTCCAAATTCCTTGAGACTGCCCAGAAGTTCTATTCGTTCCACACCGTATCGGTGCCAGATAGAGGCCCAGCCGCAGTGAAGGCCGTAAACGCCTGGGCAGCACAACACACGGGCGGCAAGTTGACGCATGTCCTCGACTCTTGGCAGAAGGATGACTTCCTTCTGTTGGACACCACCTGGTTCAAAGGCACTTGGATCAATCCATTCTGGCCAGGCAAAACGCATCCCGGCGATTTCACCCTCCTTTCGGGCCAGAAGAAGGAAGTCCCGATGATGGAAAATGGTGGGAGTTTCCGTTACCTTCGCGGAGATAAGTTTCAAGCTGTGCGTCTCCGCTACTACCACGCAGCAATGTACGTCTTTCTGCCGGATGAGGATTCCTCGCTCAAAGATTTCGAACAGTCCCTTACTGCCGATAATTGGGCTGCTTGGACCTCGGCCTTCAATTCCCGTGAGGGCTATCTTGAACTTCCACGGTTTCAATCTTCATACCGCGGGAATGTAACCGCGATTCTCGATGATTTGGGAATAAAACGCTCTTTTCCAACGAATTCATCTTTTGCCCCCGCCGTCTCGAATCCCGAAGGGGCTACGCTGACTCGTGTTCTACAAGTCGTATTGCTTACCGTCGATGAGAAGGGAACCGAAGTCGTCTCCGCTGGAATAGTCGGCGGCGTTGTTGGTGGCGTATCTGCAGGACCGCGTCCAGAGCCGTTCCGCATGATTGTGAACCGTCCATTCTTTTTTGCCATCTGTGACAATCAGACCCAGGCGATTCTCTACATGGGAGCAATCGTCGAACCGTAAATCCCTGCTACGAGAACTGCTCCACCCCGTGTCCGGCGCCCCACACAGTGTCCGCCACGCTACGACCGCCTCCATCCCTAACTGCGCTAACCCCCATAAAATCAACCCGCGCGCCCTTGGCCCACTCCGTGCACTCTTCCAGTGCGCTGCTCAGCAGCAGGAGGTGACCAACCATGACCCGTATCAACCTATTTCGCGCCAATGCAGTTCACACCGCCCCATCAACTTTCAATTCCGTTGCCTGGGGTAAGACCAATCACGCTCAAACCAGCTTCGATAACACCAGCACTCTGATTTTCGCCGCGCTCCTGATCGCGTGTTCCCTGGCCGTCGGATGCTCCAGCGAAAAACCCAAACCCGTTAGCTCCACTAACCAGTTTCCAATCACTCAACCCATGCCGCCCATCACAACCAGTCCCGCGCCCGCGCTGCAAGCCGCAGCCAAGCCCGTGCACAAGAGGGTCATCCGCAAAGTCGCGCCCACCGTAACCTATGTCGACGATGCTTCCGGCGTCTCTTTCCAATATCCGCGCAGCTACGCGCTCAAGACGTCGGCCGCCGCCACCGAGCTCGTCTCCTCCAGTCCCATCCCAATGGACTTCGTGCAGCCCGGCGGAACCGCGCTCGCCGCGGTCGCCGTCCCCGACTCAATCTATCCCAACTCCGACCTGGCTTCGGCCTTCTTTAACGTCAGCGTGAACAAGACTCTCACTGCCGATCAATGCGGCGAATTCTCCGTCGCGCAGCCGAATCCCGCGACCCCGGCCGATCCCGCAGTGCAGGCCACGGCGCAAGTCTTCAAGCTCCCGCTTTCAAAACTAATGATTGGCGACATGGAACTCCAGTCCGCCGAAACCAACGCTGCGCAGGGACGCCGCAAAGAAGTATCGAAGTATTACCACGTCTTCCAGAACGGCGCCTGCTACGAGTTCGCCATCAAAGTCGCAACCACCGAACTCCCGGCCGCACCCACAGCCGAGTCCACCACCAAAGCAGTCGATCCGGATGAAGTCTTCCAGCGCCTGGAGAAAATCCTAGCCACGGTCAAGATCAATCCCGTCACCGCTCCCGAAGTCAATTCCGAAGTCAAAACCAACATCCAACCCCCGACTGAAACCCCGGCTCAGTAGCGCATAAAAAAGCGCCGGTCATTGCCGCAATGACCGGCGCCCACTCGTGTGGGGCGGACACTCCTGTCCGCCGCCTTTGCTTTTGCTTTTGCTTTTGATCTTGATCTTGATCTTGACCTTGATTCTGCTCTAGCTTTCCGTCGTCGACCCCGCAGCCTTCTCGCTCCCCTACGCACCCGGCAAAATAGAAAACTCCATCGCCTCCAACTCTTCCCTCAGTTGCTCGATCGATTGAAAACGGACCGCCCGAATTCCGAGTTCCCGCGCCGCCTGTACATTGATCTCCCGGTCATCCACAAACAGCGTCTCCTCAGGCTTCACCCCGAGCCCTCGCAGCGTATGTTCATAGATCGCAGCGTCCGGCTTGATCAAGCGCACTTCCGCGGAAAACGTCTTGAAGTCGAACAGATCCAGCCAGTCAAAATTCTCCCGAAGATGCGAAATCATCGCCGGATGCATATTCGAAAGCAGCCCAGTCTTGATTCCACCCTGGCGCAGTTGCCCCAGCCAGGCGACCATGCGCGCATTCACATTCGCCCACATCTCGATATCCCACTCGTAAATTTGCTCCAACTGCTCGGCATCGATTCCCGCCCCTGCATCCTTCGCCAGCGCGGTCCAATACGCCTCCGCCGTAATATCTCCACGGTCGTACGCGCCCCGATCTTTCTCCCACAGTGCCCGGAACGAATTCTTATCCGCGCCAAACACCTTCGCCAACCGATTGAATTCCTCGTCTGACGCCCGATGACAAAGCACCTCGCCGTAATCCAGAATTACCGCATTGAGTCTCGAGCTACCCCCACTCGCCATTCCCTGCCCCTTTTAGGTCGCACCTGATTTCGCAACCCGCTCCTTATTTATACCCGCAATCGCGTCTGGAGCGAACCCTCCTACCCGCCAGGAGTTTGCACTGCGTGTCTTTCTGCGTGGAATCCAACCGCACGCTGCCGCATCCAAATTATTCACGGAGGTATTTAATATGTACGTAGTTCTGGGAGCAAGCGGCAATACCGGGCACGTGGTGGCGAAGACTCTTCTCGCTCGCGGGCAGAAGGTTCGCGTCGTCGGCAGAAGCGCCGCTCACCTGCAACCTCTGGCGGCGGAGGGCGCCGAAGTATTCGTCGCCGATGTCACCGACGCCGCAGCCCTTACCAAAGCCTTCCACAAGGCAGACTCAGCTTATGTCCTGATTCCACCCAACCACACCAGCAACGACTTTCGCGCTTATCAGGAGAAGGTCAGCGACGCGATCGCCACCGCCGTACAAAACGCAAAGGTTAAGAATGTTGTTTCGCTCAGTAGCTTTGGAGCCGACAAACCCAGCGGAACCGGCCCCGTAGTCGGCCTTCACAACCTCGAGCAAAAGCTCAACCAGATCGACTCTCTGAACGCACTCCACCTGCGCGTCGGCTATTTCATGGAAAACACGCTGCCGCAAGCCGGTGCCATTCGCATGCTGGGCTCCGCGGTCGGCCCGGTTCGTCCGGATCTCAAACTCCCTATGATCGCCACTCGCGATATCGGAGCCGCTGCCGCCGATGAACTGTTGCGGCTCGACTTCGTCGGCAAGCACACCCGCGAAGTCCAGGGACAGCGCGATCTTAACTACACTGAAGCTGCCATCATCCTGGGCAAAGCCCTCGGCAAACCCGACCTCAAATACATCCATGCTGCCGACGATCAAGTTCGAGCCGCAATGGTTCAGACAGGAATGTCAGAAAATCTCGCTGGCCTGATCCTCGAGATGGCGGCCGCGCTGAACTCTGGACACATGCGGGCCCTCGAACCGCGCACCGCCCGCAACACCACGCCAACGCCGTTCGAAACCTTCGTCGCCGAAACCTTTGTCCCGGCGTATCAACAACAAACCGCCGCATAGCCGGATTGAGAAAGGTTGAACTTTGGCGGTTTATTGCTTCTCGAACTGGAAGGAACAGGGACGGCCTTCGATGCGGGTGCCGGTACCGGTTGTGGCTTTGAAGTGGGCGTCGATGCTGTAGCTGTACTCGGTGCCGCGGGGCGTATCGCGTCCCGGCACGTATTCTTTGGCGCCGGTGCGGCCGGTGGCGTAAAGCTTGGCGGCGCCGTCGGCGTCGATCTTGCCCTCGATCAGCAGGGAGCTGGGCTGGCCCTCGGTGCCGTGGAGGCCGCGGAAGTTGCCGTCCTTGACTTCGCTGACGAAGCGGAAGGAATTGCCGAGTGCATCCCTGGCCGATTCGCAGGAAACCGTGGTGAGCCACTTGCCATCGAAGTGTTCTCCGGCAAGCGAGACGCTGGGCACCATCAGCAGAGTGAGAGCCGCCAGCAGCCGAGTTGCGGTCGGGATTGGGTTTCTGGCCAGGCTCACAAGGTCACCCCTCGCAGTGAATTATACGCAAGAGGAAAAGGCCAATCTGAGTTCTTAGACTGGCACGCAACCACAAAAAGTATTGTCATCCTGAAGCGACAGTTTCATCGTCGCTGAAGGATCTCTACCTTCACTGCACTCTCCGCCGCAACCGGAGATCAGCTATTCTTGCTCACCGCCGCGCTCTCCGCACCGCCCGCCGAAAAACCTCCCATCCCTCCCTCCACTTCTCAAACCTCGACCGCTTCTTCCGGCTCTCCGGATACAGCATCAACGACTTCAACTCCTCCACCACCCGCACCGGCATCACATACCACGCATTCATCGGACGCGCATACGCCACCAGCGCATCAATACTCTCCGCCGTATACGACTTCTGCTCATGATCGTGCGCCCGAAAGCTGCACCCTCCATCCGCTCCAATCGTGTGCGCCGACTTCACCTGCACCCGCCAGAAATGAAAACTCTTCCGCACATTCACAATAAAGTCATAAGGCTCGCTGTCTCCCCAGGGCTTCGCTACCACAAACCCCATCCCCACCGCCTTGGCAATAAACTCCGCCTCCGCAATCTCTCCCAATTGCTTCGGAGTAAGTGTAGAGCGGGCGCCCTCGCCCGCTGCTCTTGACGTTGCTTCTGCCTGTGTGGAACGGACACTCCTGTCCGTTGCCTTTGACTTTGCCTTTGATTCTGACCTTGATTCTGATTTTGCTCTTGACCTTGATCCCCCCGCCACAGCCCAAATCGTGATCCCACCCATGTCGATTGATTCCTTATATAGATTTGTCGTCCTGAAGCGACGGCCTTATCGTCGCTCTTTGTCATCCTGAAGCGACAGGGTTATCGTCGCTGAAGGATCTCTACCTCCAATGCACCGCCCCCCAAACGCAAAAAACCCCTCCGACCACCCGGTCGGAAGGGGCTATATCAGCCAAGTCGGCTATATCAAAATGATTCCACCCACCCAGATCGAAGTCAAGAAAATAACCCGCCCCAGGAAGCAGACGATACCCACGAAAGTAGACTCCCACAAAAGTAGCTATCGCCGTCCCACAAGCCTGTCATTCCCACGCGCGCGAGCGCCTCATTACCCTTGTCATTCCGACGCGCGAGCGCAGCGAGACAGGAGGAATCTGCTGTCCGCTCGGCAGCAGAGAAGCCGCGGCTGCCCCATCCTTGCAGCGTTCTTTGCGGCAGAGCCTGCCCTGAGCGGTGCCGAAGGGATGGGGATTTTGACT
>PLIO01000236.1 GCA_003140075.1 Acidobacteriaceae bacterium
GCATAGTCGTTCTGGTTGAGCAGAATTGGCGCACCGGTGGCTGCGCGCAGCTTCATGGCGCCGCCCACGTGATCGATATGGGCGTGGGTGATGACGATTTGCTTGACCTGCAGAGTATGCTTGCGGAGGAGCGCGAGCACGTCCTCAATGTCATCGCCGGGGTCGATGACCATCGCTTCGCGCGTGGTTTCGTCGCCGATGATGGAGCAGTTGCACTGCAGCGGCCCGACCGGGAAGATTTCGTGGATCATTCCTCCATTGTATCGAGTACCGAGTACCCAATAGCCAGTAACCGGAGCAACGCCGAGAAAAACCAGGTTCAGACTTGTCTTGGGGCGCGGCGAGCGAGACAATACGCCAACGCGCCTGGGAGGTTTTGTGGCTGCCAAATACCGTCAGCATGGATATCAGGACCGGGACCGTGCGGAGAAGCCGCGCAGGGAATCTGTAGAAAAGCCGGCCCCGACGCCGCCAGCACGACGCGACTACAGCATGGGGCCAAAGCCGGTGAATATGCCGGGCACGCACGCGGTCTCACGCTGCGCGCAGTGCGGCACCGTGCTGCAGGCGATTCCGCCGACCGGTCTTTGCCCCAAGTGCGGCTTCGAACTGCATTCCTGCAAGCAGTGCATGTATTTCGATCCGGGAAAACGCTTCGAGTGCATGCAACCGGTGAAGGAGCGCGTAGCCAAGAAGGATGCGCGCAACGATTGTACGTTTTATGAGATCCGCGTCAGTCGCGAGAAAGAAACTTCCACGCCCGCCAACCTGCGTCCCACCGATGCGCGGCAGGCGTTTGAGAATCTGTTCAAGAAGTGAAGAACTGCGAAGCCGTGGCGGAGCGCCTCGCTCCGCTCGGCTGGACAGCCGAGGCGGCTGTCCCCCCACAGGCGCACGGGCGTCGCATCAAGGTTTCTGCGTGGGTCTCAGAAGAATCTCGCTTACAAACGACTGCGAGCTCTGCGTTACCAGCATGGCCACGGCGTGGGCCACGTCTTCCGATTGCAGCATCTTCGCGGGGTCCTTGCCAGCGTGCGGGCTCAGGTCGGTGTTGGTTGAGCCGGGGCAGATGACGGCTACGCGGATGTTATGGCCGCGCAGTTCTTCCGCCATGGAGTAGCTCAGCCCGTTCAGTCCCCATTTTGAAGCGGCGTAGGCTGCGCCGTTGGGCAGCGCGTTCTTTCCGGCGAGGGACGAGATGTTTATGATGTGGCCGGAGCGGGCGCGAATCATCATGGGTGCGAAAGCGTGGGTCGTATAGTAGACCCCGCGCAGGTTCGTGTTCAGGATCTGGTCCCAGGCATCGGGAGCGAGCAGGTGCAGCGGGCCGCCGAATCCGCCGATGCCGGCGTTGTTCACCAGAATGTCGGCACGGCCGAAGGAGGCCTCGACCTGCCGGGCCGCCGCCTCGACGGACGGAAGACTGGTCACATCGCAAGCGACTGCCTCGGCCTTCCCACCGGCCTCGGCGATCGATTTCGCGGTCGAGTCGAGAGCGGCACGAGTGCGTCCACACAGCACGGAGGTAGCGCCCAGCACGGCGAGTGCGCGCGCTATGGCAGCGCCAATGCCCCGCCCGGCGCCGGTGATGACGGCTACTTGCCCGGCCAGAGGATGAGCTTCGTCCTTTCGAACCGTATTCATTGGAAATACCTCAGGTCTCGCTGTGGGGTGCCCAGGCGAGGATCGAACCGGGCTATGCGCGCCCCGCCTGATATCTGCATCTTATACAATAGCGCGGGGGGTAATTGGGAAGTTGCTTGCCTTCGGCGGAAGAGGTCCTTATAATCCGGCAACCGGGAAGGAATCCGGTAGTGCTGCAGTTTGATAGCGAAGCGAGCCAAGCGCGCGATTGATGGGTCGCCAACAACGCGACCTGTCGCGCGGCTCGCCCAGATTCCTCACGGCGCAAAGAACGCTTGTTCGGAATGACAATCAAACTGCAGCACTACCGGAAGGGCACGTCACTTGCGTCGTGCAGCTACACATGCAACAATCCGTGTTCCCTGAATTTTTTCGATTCCCGAAGAACCCAAGGAGCCATACTGATGAAAAAGATTCTGGTCACGGTTGTGCTTGGGGTTGCCGCGCTGGCAGCCGCCCAGGACGCTGCTAAGCCAGCACAAGGCCAACCGTCCGCGCCAACCACGCCGGCGCCGGTCGCACAGGGGCCGGTGATTAAAGACCCTGCCGAGTACAACGCTTACGTAGGCGCCATCCAGCAGAAAGACCCCGCGGCGCAAATCAGCGGCCTGGAAGCGTTTCTCACTCAGTATCCCAACAGCGTGATGAAGGTTGCCGCGCTGCAAACGCTGATGCAGGATTACCAGCAAACCAATAACCAGGCGAAAACTCTCGACGCTGCGACGAAACTGGTGGCGGCCGATCCCACCAACGAGCGGGCGATTTTCTTGCTGGCGTACTTCGACCGGTTGAAGGCGCAAGGCGGCGACCCCAATGCCCAGCAGGATCTGGTAGAGGCCAAGAAGTATGGGCAGATGGGACTGGATGGGCTGGCGAAATTCACCAAGCCCGACGGCACGTCGGACGCCGATTTCCAGAAGATGAAGGACCAGATGACCGGGGTTTTCAACGCCGCCCTCGGCATCGCGGCACTCACCGATAAGGACTATGACGCGGCGAGAAAAGATTTACGCGCCGCAGTGGATAGCAGTCCCGACTTTCAGAAAGATTTCAGTGTAGTTTATCCCTTGGCGCTGGCCTATGCCGGTCCCACTCCGCCGGACCCAAAGCTGACTCCTGACCCGATCAATGCGATCTGGTTTTCCGCTCGCGCTTCGACGGTAGCGCCGAATGCGCAGTATCAGGGGCAGATCGAGAAGTACGCGAAGAACCAATACATGAAGTACCACGGCGGGGATGACGGCTGGACAGACGTTCTAGCGCTGGCCAAGGCGAACCCGGTTCAACCTGCTGGATTCGCCATCAAACCCGCTCCCACGCCGGCGGAGCAGGTTCACACCCTGGTTGGCTCGAAGAAGCCGGAAGATCTGAATTTTGCGGAATGGCAGTTTGTGTTTACCAACGGTGCGCAGGAAGATCAGGATGTAGTGTGGAACGGCATCAAGGGCAAGGCGGTGCAGATGAACGGCACGGTCATCAAAGCAACGGCAACCGAGTTTGACATCGCCGGGAGTTCGGATGACATTGACGCCAAGAAAGCCGACATCACGCTCACCTTCGAGGATAAAGTTCCGCTGAAGCTTATCCCCAAAGAAGGGGCTAGTCTGGACTTTCAGGGCGAGCCGGCCTCGTATACTCCGAACCCGTTCATGATGACCATGGAGAAAGGCCAGTTGCTGAAACCGAAGACTGCGCCGAAGCCTGCCGTGCATCACAAGCCCGCGTCGAACTAGTTGAACTGGTTAGCTGAAGCTGGAGATTGAACTAAAGGCAGCCCGCGACGGCTGCCTTTGGTTTTGGGCTAGAAACACGAATGCCGACAGAGGCGGTGGCTAGCGCACCGCTTTCTTTTCCAACGTAACCGGGCGGGCGCTGCGCGGCGGACGTTTCACGCCGTCCCGCAACTGCCGAACATCGATCTTAAGTTCGTTGATAGTCCGGCTCAGCGTGTTGCGATGCATGTTGAGTTCGCGCGCGGCGCGGCACTGGTTGCCTTTATTTTCCTGGAGGACGGTGAGGATAAAACGCTTCTTGAACTCACGTACGCCCTCGGAATAAAGGATGTTGCTCTTGTACATCTGCAGTATCAATGCTTCCAATTGATCTTTCACGGTAGGTTTCTTCCTTCCTGATCTGTCTAGTTTTAACTGAGTGCCCGCAACGCCATTTATTTCGGCCTGGTGGCTCCGGCGCCAGTCAAGTCCTTCGGGGCATGGCGCAGGAAATCCAGCCCCTCGTAGAACCGCGCTCGCAACTCAGACGGCGCCAGCCAAATCGCAGCTCTTCCAGCCACCAGGAAATACGGCGCCAGTTCCGACTTCTCCAGCATCTGCGAAGTCGGCGTGAATGCGGTCATTCCCATCAAGACCACAGCCACCACCAGCGCGCCTTTCACCAACCCCAACAACGCCCCCAGAAAGCGGTCGAAACCGCTCAGGCCGGCGGCCTTCATCAGCTTGCGTGCGATCCTGCCTGCAATGCTGAACAAGATCAAGATCGCAAAAAAGATGATGAGGAAACCGAAAATCTGGGCCAACAATTCCGACTTCAAGAACGACAGCAACCACACGGCGAGCCTCTGATATTGCCAAGCGGCGACGAGATAACCGACAACCAGTCCAGCCATGCTGAGAGCTTCGGCAAAAAAGCCGTGCATGGCGGCCAGTACCACATTCAGCACGACCACGATGACAATCAACCAGTCCGCGGGCGTCATGCCATGCTCCTTCGAACCGCTCCACCAAATAGCGCCCCGCGGCCGAGCGATTCGCGGCTATACATCCAGCTTCCGCCCCGTAACCTGGAAGTAGGCGTCAAGATACTTCTCGCTGGTCCGGAGTGCAACTTCGGAGGGTAGAGCAGGCGCGGGCGGCTGCTTGTTCCAGCGCACTTCCTCCAGGTAATCGCGTACGTATTGTTTGTCGTAGGACTCCTGCGAGCGTCCGGGCGCGTATTTATCGGCGGGCCAGAAGCGGGAAGAGTCCGGTGTGAGTACCTCGTCCGCCAGGGTAATGCCTTTGGCGGTGCGTCCAAACTCGAACTTGGTGTCGGCGATGATGATACCGCGCTGGCGGGCATAATTTGCCGCTTTTTTATAGACGCGCAGGGTGAGGTCGCGCAGAGTGCTGGCGGTCTCCGTGCCCACGATCTCGCACATCTGCGCGAACGAAATATTTTCATCATGGCCGTTCACGGCTTTGGTGGAGGGAGTGAAGATCGGTTCTGGAAATGCTTCCGATTCAAGCAGTCCCGCGGGCAAGTCGATACCGCAGACCTTGCCTGTCGCCTTGTACTCCTTCCAGGCAGAACCTGAAATATAGCCGCGCACGACGCACTCGACGGGAAACATCTGGGCGCGTTGCACCAGCATCGACCGGCCGCGCAGCTGATCGCCGTATTTCTGCAGGGACTGAGGATAGCGCTCCAGATCCGCGGTGATGACGTGATTGGGAACGATGTCAGAAAGGAAGTCGAACCAGAACAGCGAAGTCTGGCTGAGGACGCGGCCTTTGTGCGGGATGCCGGTAGCGAGTACATAGTCGAAGGCGGAAATGCGGTCGGTGGCGACGAAGAGCAGGCGTTCGTCATCCAGCTGGTAAACATCGCGTACCTTACCGCTGGCATGAAGGTGGAGATCTGGGAAATCAGTTTGTAGAAGGACGGGATCTAGAAGGTTTGGGTTCATGACAAAATTTTACAGGTAAGCAGCGAGGCCGTATTCTAGACCGTCAGAATTTTTTGTCAACGGCAGAGATCAGAGGGCGGAGCCGGACCCGTATCCTATTGAGGGGGAATGCGTTGGGGGCGGAGAGCACGGCAGGGACGGGGAGCAGCAGGCAGTTTCAGGCGAGGCGTTGTGGAAAAGCTGAGGACGAGGGTGGATAAAGTGGGTGGCGGAAGCTAGTCCTCTGGAATTCTGCAGAACGAAGCTTGAGTTTTGATCCCTCAAACCGAATCGGCCAGCGGAATGCCGCACGCTCCTGCAAGCCGTTGTCGAAAGTCATCCCAGTCGTTTCCTTTTCGAGCCAGCACTTCGGCCACATCGAACCAGCGATTAGTGGTTGGAGATTCGGATTGCAACTTGGTCAGGTCTAAACCGCGCTTCGAGATGATCGTCCAGAATTCAGGGAAGCCGAATTTCTTTGCCTTCTGGTGGGATTTCTCAGCCTCGCCGGCCCGGTTGTGAACGTTGCTGACATCGGTGCCCCCCTTCACCTCGATAGCGACCTTGTGATGCAGTTTGTCACCAACCTGCTCCTGAATACGAACATCGGGATCGTGTGCCAAGGCGATCACGACGGTCCGCCCTGCGGAATTCCTCAAGGTCAGCTTACTTTCAGTTGCGACGACAACATACCTGGCTACAATCTCCTTGACGGCGATGAACACATCCCTCATAGCGATCTTCCCGATCTGTGTGTTGTTCGAGCCCTGCAATTGAGAGCCGAAGGTGAGAAGCGGCAGTTCGCGAAGGTCTCGCTCTGTGATCCTCGGTATCCCGCGTACCAGACCTGCGAGCGGTTCCGCCATCGCCTTACAGAAGGCGGGAACCCATGGCCGCATTTTCTCCGAGATTGTACCCAGTTCTTCTAACCTCTTGAAGCGACCCATACCCGTTGAGCCTGCGTAGAAGCTCTTTTGCGGAGCACCCAAGAGCAGACGGTAGTAACCTATCAGCGAGGGCTTTTCCTCGAGTACGGCAGGGACAGGAAACACATGTTCATCGCGAAGGCCTGCCGCCGCAAGGATCTTCTGTGCGTCTTCTGGCACGTATTCGCGAATCTGCCGCTTGACGGTAACTTGGTCCAGCCGGCCCAGAGCTTCGGAGAGAGCATCCATGAACCACTGTTTGCGACCGGCAACAAGCAACTGGTAGAAGCGTAGTTGGCGAGCCGAGTGAAGCGGGTTTAGGGTCAGCCTCGGGATGCCCGTCTCAGTGGCCGCGGTTGTCTTCTTCGCTCTTGACGTCACAGCTCTGCAATCTTACTCGCACTTCTTCGACTTCCGAAAGACTATCCAATAGCAATGCTGTCGTCTAGAGTGGTGGGCCGTCTTCCACTTCGGGTCGATGATCGGTCCTTTGCGGATTTTCACAATGCAGTCGCAGGGCATGAAGCCAACCTCACGTGCAGCGCTGATTAGCTCAATGTGTGCCCACTGGTAACGGTGATGGTGCACATAATCGGTTATCTTGCAGAGTAGCAGGCCCTCTTCTTTCAATACGCGATAGGCTTCGCGTACAAATGGCGGGAACGTGTGAGTAAATGTGTATTGGTTTTCTTTCGGCGAGCGCAATACCAGGCCGAACCGGGCGCCGAAGTCTTTCTTATTGTCTCTGCCCTGGTTAGGAATATGTGGCGGGTCGTACACGATTACATCAAGAGATCCGTCGCGAAGTGGCATCGCGGTGTTGTCAGCCACAACGCTGGGACGGTGGCGCCCGTCGACATCCATGCCGATGACGTGCCGCTTGCTGCCGCGCCAAAATCGACCTCCGTTTACCGTGGCGTCGAGGATCTTGCGGGGTCGCTTGCGGGGGTAAAAGTCTAGCAGCCGATCGATCAACTCGGCATCGTCTCCAAACCAGACCGACGCCAGAGGTGAGTATGCGGTATCTTTCTCTGACCTTGCCTTGCCCTTGGCAGGTTGGGACAGCGGCTGAAGAGCTGTGGCCATGGTGGGGAACACCCCTTGTATACCCTCGTTGTTCATAATGGCAACTGTCAATCACTTGCAAAACAGGTGCCATCTGTGGATAAGTCGTAGCCCTAGGTGCAGTGCGAAGCTTACAGAACTCGTCCTCGCTACGCCGCTCCGAACCTCACCGAGACAAGTTTCGATACTCCTGGCTCTTGCATGGTCACGCCGTAGAGCACCGGCGCGATGCTCATGGTCTTTTTACTGTGCGTGATGAGCACGAACTGGGTCTTGATGCTCATCTCTTTCACCAGTTCGGTGAAGCGGCCGATGTTGGCCTCGTCGAGCGGGGCATCGACTTCGTCGAGGATGCAGAATGGGCTGGGCGTGAACTGGAAGATGCCGACCAGCAGGGCGAGCGCGGTGAGCGCCTTCTCGCCTCCGGAGAGCAGCAACACGCTCTGCAGGCGCTTGCCGGGAGGGGAAGCGACGACGTCGATGCCGCTTTCCGTACTGTTTTCCTCGTCGGTGAGCTTCATGAAGGCATGGCCGCCGCCGAAGAGCTTCTTGAAAGTGACGCCGAAATTCTCGTTGATGGCGGCGAAAGCTTCCTGGAATTTCTGGCGCGAGACTTCGTCGATCTCGCGGATGGTAGCGGTTGTGTTCTCGATGGAGGAGATCAGGTCTTTCCGTTGGACTTCGAGGAAGGTGTGGCGCTCGGCAGTCTCTCGGTATTCTTCGAGCGCCATCATGTTCACCGGCCCCATGGCTTCGAGCTTGGCGCGCATCTCACGATAAGACTGATCACGAGTCGCCAGTTCGTCGCCGGCCACGATCGTTAGCGTGGCGTCGGCCAGTAAGATGGCGCACTCGATTCCAAGTTCGTTCAGGCAAGTTTCGGCCATATGCATCGCGTCGGCTTGCAGCTTGGCGGCGGCAGCCTGCAGTTCGCCGCGGCGGTCGCGGGCCTGGTCGAGAAGTTGGCGGGCGCTGCGCAGAAGTTCGTCGATTTCCGCAAGGCGGGCGCGGAGCTGGTCTTTCTCGAACTGAAGCAAGCCTTCCCGCGCCTGGCCCGCGTTGCGCTCGGCTTCGAAGTCGGCGGCCTGTTGCTCGAGATGAAGGTTCTCGGCTTCTCGCTGCAGTCTCTCTGCCGCGGCGGCTTCGATCTGGGAGATGAGAGCCTGAAGGCGCTCGCCCATTTCACTGAACAACAACTCAATCCGTCCGAGGACGGCGGTAGCCGAACGATGGCGTTCTTCCAGTGCCGCAACCCGGGCCACGCGCCGGGAACTGGCCTGGGCCGCGTCTTCGCGACGCTGTCGCACTACGCCGAGAGATTCCTGAGCCGCTGCGATTTGCTGCTCCAGTTGAGTTCGAGTTTGTTCGAGGAGGGAGACTTCCGCTTGGCGTGCTGCGCTGATCGCTTCCTGCTCCGTACGCTCGGCCGCGAGCCGTTGCAACTCGGCTTGTGCAATGCCCATGCGTTCGGTGACGCGGGCAAGTTCGGAATCGAGCTGCCGCAGCATGTGGCCGGAAGTCATCGACTGGTGTTCGGACTCGCGTTTTTCGCCGTCGAGACGTTCGAGCAGGGAAGTGAACTCTTTGATCTCTCTGCCGAGCGTGAGGACGCGCATCTCTTCTTCGCGCAGGGCGCGCTCCAGGTCTTCGAGCTGGCGCAGAACTTCGCGGAGTTCGCGCTTCATTGAAAGCGGGCCCTCGGCGCGCTGTTTGCCGCCAGTGACCGTCACGTTGTGGAAGCACTCGCCGGATTGTGAAAGAAAGAATGCGTCAGGATTCTCCAGAGCCAAGCTGCGCGCGGTGTCGGACCCAGGAACGATATAGCCGTCGCGCAGTTTCGGGAGAATCACTTCCAGCGACTTACCGAAGCCGTTGAGAACGCGAATGGTGTGCTTCAGCGGCACGATCGAAGCCGTGGGCGGGGCGCAGTGCGCGGCTTCGTCGAGAACGAAAGAGAACTTGGCTTGCGAGTCCTCGGGATGAACCAGAAAAGTTGCGCGGCCATCGACGTCGCTGCGCAGCAGGCGGAGGCCTTCGTCGGCGGCATCCCAGGACTTGACCACGATGTAGTTCAGTTCGTCGCGGAGAAAATCTTCGACCACGCGCTCAAAGCGTGGCTCGACTTCAAGAAAATCCGCGAGCACGCCGACCGGCGCCAGACCGCTCTGCATTACTCCCGACTGGAAAAGCCTGCGAACGGATTCGGTGGAGTAGCCGTGTTCGGCGATGACGGCCTCGAGAGAACCTTTTCTTCCCAGAGCAGTGGCGAACTCGGCGCGGAGCACGTCGAGATGAGTCTTGGCCTTGGTTTCTTCGAGACGCTTGGAATCGATGAGGCGGCGAAGCTGGCTGATCTCCTCGCTGATTCCGGCGACGCGCTGCGTTACCGTTTCGAACTCCAGGGCGAGTTGGCCGCGCTGGCCGCCGAAAGCTTCCACCTGGAGGTTGGCGTTGGCGATTTCCGCTTGCAGACGCGAGGCTTCGCGATCCGCGCCCGCGATACGCTCTTCGGCTTGAGCCAGTTGGTTGCGCAGGCGAGAGACCGACGACACGGTGTCAAAGATGGCGACACGAGACTCTTCCTGCTGACGTTCGAGTTCCGCCAGGGCGGAGGTTGCGGCTGCGGCTTCCTGCTGGGACAATGCCAGCTCGTGCTGCGCCGACGCCAGATCGGCGGCGGCCGATTCCAGTACTTGCCGGTTAGAGTCGCGCTCGGCTTCGAGCGCGGCCAGACGGTGACGGGCCTGCGCCAACTCAGCTTCCGCCGAAGCGGAACGCGCCACTAGTTCGGCGCAGCGTTCTTCGTTGTGGCGGCGGCGAGCGCGGGCGCGATCGATTTCCATGGCGAGCTCACTCAGCCGATCGCGATTCTCGCGCAGTTCGGTTTCAATGGCATAGCCGCGCTCGGTGCTTTCGCCATGCTCACTTTCGAGTTGCTGCACGGCTTCAGTCCGATGCTGCATGTCTTCGGCGAGCGCGTTCAGCTGCGCGTCGAGTTCGGTGCCTTCCTGCTCGATGGCGGCAAATTTGCTGGCGAGCACAACGCGCAACTGGGAGCGCATCTCATCGCGTAGCTTGGCGTAACGTTCGGCCTTAGAGGCCTGGCGCTTCAGTGAATTCATCTGGCGCGTGACTTCTTCGAAAATGTCATTCACGCGTGCAAGATTTAGCTTGGCATCTTCCAGGCGAGCTTCGGCGAGGCGCTTCTTGGTCTTGAACTTGGTGATTCCGGCGGCTTCTTCGAGAATGGCGCGGCGGTCGGTGGGGCGGCTGCTGAGAATCTGGCCGATGCGTCCCTGCTCGATGAGAGCGTAGGTTTCGGGTCCGAGGCCGGTGCCCATGAAGAGTTCCTGAATGTCGCGCAGGCGGCAAAGTTTGCCATTGAGCAAGTATTCGCTGTCGCCGGAGCGGAACAGGCGGCGCGTGACTACAATTTCGCCCGCGTGGAATTGCTGCTGGTTGAATTTTCTGCGGCGGATCTTGAGCACGACCTGGGGCGCACCGCTGACAGCGGCTGAAGTCGCAACCGGGACAATGTTGTGGGCGGGCAACGCGAAGACCGGCTCATCGTCCGGGAAGGCGACGGCCAGGGTGTTTACTTGCGAGCGCGCGATTTCCACTTCTTCCGTTTTTCCGGGCTGCGCTTCTTCCACCGCGCGCTCGGTGTCTTCGGCGGCGCGGGCGCGGATGGCAGCTTCGTCCCAATCTTTATCCGGCTGGTCGGACGAGGAATGCCCAGAGGAGGAACGATCGGCCGCGTTTCTCAAGACCGCGGCAGCCGAAGGGAGTTCATCCTGAACGTCAATCTCGGTGGGCGCATCGGCATCGGGGCCGGGATACTCCTGCGGATCGATCAATGTCAGCGACACCTCGGCCATGCCGGTGGGCTTGCGGTCGCGCGTGCCCGCAAAGATCACGTCTTCCATGCGCGATCCGCGCAGAGTCTTGGCCGACTGCTCGCCCAGCACCCAGGAGATGGCGTCGGCGATATTCGACTTGCCGCAACCGTTGGGGCCGATGATGGCGGCGATGCCGTCCCCGTGGAACTTGAGGTCGGTGCGGTCGCAAAACGATTTGAAGCCGAGAATCTGAAGCCGCTTCAGTTTAAGCAACGTGAACTCCTTGGAGAAAACAGTGGCCAGTGATCAGTGGCCGGTTGCCAGTTAAGATGCCTTGAAGCCTGTTTACCAGCCGGATACCTCTGTCTTCGGCAAATTGCGCGTTCGGTTCAACTTCGTGACTATTTCCGTCCTGGGCTGGATTGGGCGGGCACAAATTAGACCTACTGTAACGGTGAAATCGGGCCGGGGTCAAGCAATATAACACTATATATTGTATGGCCTTACGACCGAGCGCGTTGGGTTGCACACACATTGCAGCAATTGGGCATTTTACGGGTGAGGGAAGGACGAGGTGGGGAGAACCGCGAGAGCAGGGTTATGGTAGCGCAATGCTTGACGATCGGCAATTGCAGAATCGTTACTTGCGGGTCGGGCTTGGATATTCCTTCCAGCGGGAGATGATGTTCAGAGCGAGACCCTCAAGGTCCGGGTATATCGCGGAGAAGTCGATGCCGCAGTCGGCAAGTTCTCTGACGAGGGACGGTCTCTGCGAAGACGGAATCCTTATTCTCGCTACTCGTGCGCCCTTTCCCTTCTCGCCTTTGACCGCGCGACTGCGGGTGAGATCTTGCGTTTTGCCGAAGACTAGGAAGCGGCTAGACTGGGCCGCTACGCGTCGATCCACGTGGGGAGGCTCGATCGCGACCGGGAGTTGGCGTCCGACCTCTTTCCCGTCGAACGCGTCCTCTAGGCCAGGCAAATGCTGACTTGACTCTTCGTACTCGGGCAAGATTGGTCCCGTCACACCCAGCCGGAGTTTCTTGTTGAGCCACCACGGATCGATAGCCCAGACTGCTGAGTCGCATTCTTTGCCGGGCTCCTGCTCCTCGTGGACGGCGAAGAAAAGCGCTACAAGTGAATTCTCGGTCCAGTCGAGGAGCCTGGTCGGCACATTGTGGTGCTGCATCAGAAAATACCAGTCCCACTTGTCAGCAGGCGCGCGACCAGGGATGAGTTGAATGGCATGACTTTGAAACTCGAGCCGAATCTCATTCTCGTCGGCACCCCTGTAAGGTTTCCGATACAGCTTGGGCGAAAGGCCCACTGCCAACACCTCTGCCCGCGGAACCACAGCTTTTGTTCGTCACCTGTTCTCTCGGGTGTCGTTTCCTGAGGCCATGTTTTCCGTATCTCCCTCGTCAGGTCGAGGTAGCCGCCTAGGGAATTCAGCGTATATTCTTTGATTGCCATGACAACCGCCATCAAAGTGCGAGGCTATCGCCTAGATCTTAATTTCTCTCGGATGGAGCACCGTTAAATCGGGTATTTGCTTGAAATCGTCTTTCTCATCGAACGTCAGAATGTCAGCGATGCCATTGTTTTTCATAATGACGCTGTGAATCACGTCCCCGACCCCTGAGTGATACATGAGAATACCCTGCTTGACGTGGAAGAAGAATTCCGCAAAGTCGTAGTCCTTGCGCGGACTCACCTCGATAATCTGTATCTTTAGCCCTTGCAGCCGTTTCTCGCTGACTAGCTGACTTTCAATCTCCGCAACAGTTCCTCGATCCATCTTCTTGCTGGAAGACCAAAATGTTCACCATCTCAGTAACGGCCCACATGGAAGTGCAAAGATGGGTGTCTCTGAACTGGGGGAAGACGGCCAGAGCGTCTATGACCATCTTTCTCTTGCTCTCTTCGGCTTTGTCCGAACAGTAGTAAGCAATCAGGACATTGCTATCGAGATAGATGCGCTTCATTTCTCTTTGATTTCTTCTTCGCGCGGGGACCTAAAGATGTCTTTTGTTCAAAGGTCTTGATGGCCTTGATCGACACCGTCTCGCCCGACTTCGTTTTGAACTTGACGGTGGCCGGCTTGCTCACGACCTTGGTAGCGACGAATATTACGTTTCCTTGTGCCATAAACTTATGATATCACCGTCGCACCAGGATAAAGCACGGGGAGCGACAGCGTTGGCTGGACACGAGGCGCCCGTCCCCACACGAGCCGTCCTGCTTAATTCCTCACTGCTCGTACGCTCCGATGTTGATCTGGCCGCTGCCGTTGATGCGGGGATTGCCGGCATAGTCCGTGCTGCCGTAAATGGAAGTGCCGTTGCAGTAGCCTACGCTGCAGGGGAGGCTGGTGCTACCGGCGTTGACGGCGGGCGAATCGGTGGCCACGTCAAGGTTCGGAGGCGTGGAAGTCAGATTGACGAAAAGTGGATTCGCATTGGGGGAATCGGCGTCTTCTCCGCTGCCCGACTGATACGCGGCGTAGGTCTTGTAATTGTATTTGCCGCCCCAGTCGATCGAGGTTCCCTGCACATAGCCGGCGGTGGAGTAGTACAGGTTCCAGTTGGCAGTCGCGGTGGAGCCGCTGACGTAGCTGTAGATCCACACATTCTCGGTGCCGGCATAGACGATATTGTTTTCAAAGATGTTTCCGTTGCCGGGCGGGGCGTTGTACTGGATCTGAAACTCGGCGCCCTCGTTCTTCGTGTTGTTGTTGTACAGCGTATTGTTGACGACTACGACGTGGTCACTGCCGCCCACGCTCTTGGCATAGCCCCCAATCGAGATACCTACGGTATTGGCGTCGTAAAAAAGATTGTTGCGGATGGTGACGTAGCTGCTGTCGTGGGTTTTGTGCTCGCTCGCGGCTTCCATATTCAGATCGCAGGCGTAGACTGTGTTGCGTTCGAAAGTCACGTAGGCGCAGCCGTCGCAATAGAGCCCGTCGGCATCGTAGGAGTTGCCTTCGCCCGGGTTGTTAATGGCGCTGATGTTGTAAACGGTATTGCCGCTGATCTCGCCGTATTTGGACTGGTCGTAGCCGGTGGGACCCACTCCCTCGAATCCAATGGCATCGATGCCGATATTGTCGTTGTCGTGCACGATGTTGTTGGTGATGGAGAAATAGGTGACGTTCCCATCGACGTTCACCGATTCGCTCTCGCCGGTCTTGAGGTCGTAAACCTGATTGCCGCTGATTGTAAGGTTGGTGATGGGTGTGCTTGAGGTGCCATACACGGCAACGCCAAACGCATTGCCATTCTTCTGCGACGTGGTGGTGATGTTGTGCACCAGATTGTTGAGCAACTGTACGCCGCTGCCCGAACCCGTGATCCAGATGCCAGCGGGAGTAAGGGCGGCCTTGCTGGTGGTGTAATTGCGGATCTCGAATCCGTTCAGGGTGATGTAGCTCTGATTCACGATGTTGATGAGGCCTTGGGTTTCGTTTCCGCTAGACGGTGGGTTCGATGTGCAGCAGCTCACGCCGGTCCCATCGATCACGGCGGTCTCGCCGGGATAGCTTGCGAAGGTGATGGGATTCGACGCGGTCCCAGAAGAGGGGAAGGTCACCGATTCGTTGTATACGCCGGTTTCGACGTAGACCGTCGCTCCGGCCGAGACCGATTTGGCGGCGTGCTGAATCGTAAGCCAGGGCGCGGTGTAACTGCCGGAGTTGGTATCCTTCCCGCTCTTGGACACATAGAAGGTCGCCCCAGATTGGGAAAGAAGTGAGGTCGTGGTAAGCGCGGCCAAGACGAAAGAGAGCTTCCAAAGCGTTGTCATTTGCAATCTCCTCAAATTCTGTGAAACCCACATATTTGAAACAGGAGAAGTGCGGCGAAACAGGATGTTTGCCGAGCTTCCGGAGTCCGAATGGGGCAAAGATTAGGCTGGTTGCGATTAGTTGTCAATAGTTATGTTTGATTGCGATTTTATCGGGATGTACTTTCGAGTGGTAGCGATTGGCGAATTTGAGAAGGCAGCAACCAACCATGCGTGTTTAGGAGCGATGCGATTCGCGAGCGCTGAGGCGGAACTGCAGTTCCTTGCTGTAGCGCCGGCTCAGGCGGAGGCTGGCGCCGTTTTCGAGCATAACTCCGTATTCGCCGTCCGCGCCAAGTTCCATCCTGCTTACACGGGCGAGGTTGACGATGGTCGAGCGATGGATACGGCAAAAGACGGAGGGATCCAGTTCCTGCTCGAGTTCCGCCATACTGCGGCGCAACAAGTGGGTGCGTGGGCCAACGTGCAGGCACGCGTAGTAGTCGGCAGCCTCGATCCAGTC
>PLIO01000206.1:0-30553 GCA_003140075.1 Acidobacteriaceae bacterium
GATCCCATGGGCGTGCACACCGGAGATTCGATCACCGTCGCGCCCGCTCAGACGCTGACTGACCGCGAGTACCAGGCCATGCGCGATGCTTCAATCGCGGTGATCCGTGAAATTGGCGTGGATACAGGCGGATCGAACATTCAGTTCGGAGTGAATCCCGAAACCGGGCGCATGGTTGTGATCGAGATGAACCCCCGCGTCTCGCGCTCGTCGGCGCTGGCGTCGAAGGCCACGGGTTTTCCGATTGCGAAGATCGCTGCGAAACTCGCCGTGGGTTACACGCTCGATGAAATTCCCAACGACATCACGCGCAAGACGCCGGCGTGCTTCGAGCCGACGCTGGACTACGTGGTGGTGAAAATTCCCAAGTGGCAGTTCGAAAAGTTTCCCGGAGCCGACGAAAGCCTTGGCGTGCAGATGAAGTCAGTCGGGGAAGTGATGGCGATTGGCCGAACGTTCAAAGAAGCGCTGATGAAAGGTGTTCGCTCGCTCGATACTGGAAAGCGCGTCGGCGGCGACAAGATCGAGCCCAAAATCCTGACGCAACGCCTGGTAACGCCGCATCCCGAGCGCCTGGCGTATGTGCAGTATGCATTGCGGCAGGGACACACGGTAAAGCAGGTCGCAAAAATGACCTCGATGGATCCGTGGTTCCTCTACCAGCTCAAAGAAATTAACGATATGCAGCTTGAGCTGGAGAAACATCCAATCGAGTCGATTCCGACGGAAGTGCTGCGCGAGGCCAAGCGCATGGGGTTTTCTGACGGACGATTAGCCAGCGTCTGGCGGCTGGAGGGTCAGGAAAAGGTTCGGCATTTGCGCAAGAAACACGGGGTGCTTCCCGTCTACAAGCGTGTGGACACTTGCGCGGCGGAATTCGAAAGCTTCACGCCATATCTTTACTCGACGTATGAGGACGAAGACGAAGCCGCGCCGACCGATAAGAAGAAGATCATTATCCTGGGCAGCGGGCCCAACCGCATCGGGCAGGGAATTGAGTTCGATTACTGCTGCTGCCACGCTTCGTTTGCGCTGCACGAAGACGGCTACGAGACGATCATGATCAACTGCAATCCTGAGACCGTTTCGACCGATTACGACACCAGCGACCGGCTCTACTTCGAGCCGCTGACGCTCGAGGATGTGCTGGCTATTTATCAGCACGAAACCTCCAAAGGTGCGCCGGTGGGCGTGATCGTGCAGTTCGGCGGACAGACCCCGCTGAACCTGGCTTTGCCGCTGAAGGCCGCAGGCGTAAACATTATCGGCACGTCCCCGGAGTCGATCGATCTAGCCGAAGATCGCAAGCACTTCAACAAGCTGCTGGAAGAACTGCAAATTCCCCAGGCTGCGGGAGTTATGGCAACGTCGCTCGAAGAGGCCGTGGAAGGCGCAAGGCGCGTCGGATATCCCGTGGTCGTGCGGCCTTCCTACGTGCTGGGCGGGCGCGCCATGGTGATCGCCTACGACGAGGAATCCGTAGTGCGATATATGAAAGAGGCGGTCGAATATTCCCACGACCGCCCGGTGCTGATTGATCACTTCCTCGAAGATGCAATTGAAGTCGACGTGGATGCGCTCTCCGACGGCGAAGACGTTGTGATCGGCGGCATCATGCAGCACATCGAGGAGGCCGGCATTCACTCCGGTGATTCCTCGTGCGTGCTGCCGGCAGTGGATATTCCACAGCCGCTCATGGACCGCATGCGCGACTACACTTTCAAACTGGCGCGGGCGTTGAAAGTGGTGGGGCTGATGAACATCCAGTTCGCCATCCCGCGCGGCAACGGCGGCTCAGACAACGGAGAGCGTGGCGGCAAGGTCTATGTTCTGGAAGTGAACCCGCGGGCTTCGCGCACCGTCCCCTATGTTTCAAAGGCCACCGGCGTGCCGATGGCGAAGATCGCCGCGCGGCTGATGACCGGCCGCAAGCTGCGCGAGTTTCTGCCGGAGAATATCGACCGCCGCGCCGATCTCGATACCGGAAGCTGCTACTACGTGAAGTCTCCGGTATTCCCGTGGAACAAGTTTCCCGGTGTTGACACAGTACTTGGACCGGAAATGAAATCCACCGGGGAAGTGATGGGCGTGGGCGACAGCTTTGGCGAGGCTTTCGCGAAGGCGCAGCTGGCCGCAGGCCAAAAGCTGCCGACGCAAGGGACGGTGTTCATCAGCGTGACGGACCATGATAAGCGCCACGTTGCCGAGGTCGCGCGCAAGTTTGTAGATATGGGCTTCAAGTTGGTGGCAACCTCCGGTACAGGCGACGTGATCGAAGCGGCCGGGATGAAGGTCGAACGCGTCTACAAGGTGAAAGAAGGCCGTCCGAATGTGGTGGATTTTATCAAGGGCCAGCGCATTCATCTCATCGTGAACACGCCCACCGGCATCGAGCCGTGGTTCGACGAGAAGGCGATCCGGCGTGCGGCCGTAATGGCGCGTATTCCCACGATCACCACGCTTTCGGCTGCACGCGCGGCTGCGGAGGGGATCGCGGCGCTCCAGCGCGGGGAACTGAACATACGTGCGCTACAACAGTTGCACGCGGAGCGCGCGACCGCAAGGGGTGAACGCTAGACTGCTCTCGCTGTCCCCTTCACCTTGTGTTACAATTCTTCCATATGAGTAATACACTTACAGTTCGCCTGCCGGAAGAACTGCTGGAGCGGCTGCGCGAGAAGTCGCGCCGCACGGGACTCCCCATGGGTCGGGTAGTCCGGGAGTCGCTGGAAGCCGCACTTGAGCCTGAGATAAATCAGGCTTGGAGAAAGTACGCCGGCATTCTTAAAGACGGTCCACCGGATCTCTCGTCGCGCAAGGGATACTCGCGCAAATGAATGCCATCGCAGACACCGGCTTTCTGGTGGCCCTGCTCGAAGTCCACGACGAGCATCACGCCTGGGCGCTGGAACTTGCCGAAGACATCGAATGGCCTGCGCTGACCTGCGAGTCGGTTGTGTCTGAAACTGCTTTTCAGGTGCGTTCCAGCAAGTTGCTGCTGGAGATGTTGCAGAACGGAATGCTCCGCTTGGCATTCGATTTCGCCGGCCATCTGGAACATCTGCTCGATCTGGCCACGCGCTACGCCGATCGAAAGCCCGACCTCGCCGATCTCTGCCTGATTCGGATGAGCGAACTCTACCCGCGTCACACGGTCATTACGGTCGACGAAGATTTTCGCGTCTACCGCCGGAACAAGCGAGAAGCCATCCCGCTGCTGAGCCCGCCTAAAAAGTGATACGCTGAACTTGCTATGCTACTTCACGGTATTTTCCCTCCCATCACCACGCCGTTCTATCCTGACGGCAACGTGTACTTCAAGAAGCTCGAGAGCAATGTTGAGCGTTATTCGCGCACTCCATGTGCCGGTATCGTCGTGCTCGGCTCGACTGGCGAGGCGATCCTGCTTTCCGACCAGGAGCGGCGCGATGTGCTGAAGTCCGCGCGTGAGGCGGCCGCGCCGAACAAAGTGCTGATCGCTGGTACAGGGATCGAGTCGGCCATTGAGACGCTGCGGCTTACCGAATACGCCGCCGAACTCGGCTACGACATTGCCATGGTGCGCACGCCGCATTACTACAAGAAACAGATGCAGCCGGCGAACATTCTGGCGTTTTACCGCACCGTCGCCGACCGCTCACCGCTGCCGGTGATCATCTACAACTTTCCGCAGGCCACCGGTTACGACATTCCCGCGGAACTTGTGATCGAGTTGTCAGGTCACCCGAACTTGATCGGGATCAAGGAATCGAGCGGCGACGTGGAAAAGGTGCGCAAGATGGTGGAAGGCACGCGCCACATCCTGCGTAGCACCACGGTCACCGAGACGTTTGAGGCGGTTACGCCGCGAATGCTCGCAGCCGCGACCGTTGGGTCGAGCAGAGACGGCGGGGAACTGCTGCAGGTGGCGGCATTGGCGGGGTCGGCGTCGAGCAAACTCTCGTCGTCGGCAGTCACGACAATCGGCAAAATGAAAGCGCGGCAGAAAGAGGCGGGATTCCAGATATTGGTCGGAGCCGCCAACAAACTGCATCCTTCGCTGGACGCTGGAGCGGTAGGGGCGATTCTGGCGTTCGCATGCGTAGCCCCAACCTCGTGCTACGAGATTTACGCGGCGTGGAAAGAGGGGGATGCCGGGTTGGCGAGGCTGAAGCAGGAGCGCATTGCTGGCGCCGCGCAACGCGTCGTGGGTGAGCTTGGCATTCCCGGCGTGAAGTACGGCATGGACTTCAACGGATATTTTGGCGGCCCGGCGCGCCTGCCGCTGCTGCCGCTGACCGGCGATTCTAAGGGCGAAGTGGAGCGGTTGCTGGCGGACGCAAGGAACTGAAGGATGCCAGACCCAACACGCCTAAAAGGTACTCGTCCTAAGCTTCCAAAAGCTTCCGGAGAAACGAAAGCCTGGTCGGCCGCCCTGGCGACCGAAGTGGCTGGCTGGCCGCAGGTCACGACACGCGCGTTCTTCGGCCTTGCCGCCCTGTACCGGCGGGACCGAATCTTCGCGCTTCTCCCTCGCACTCGGGCCATGGAGACGCCGAATTCGCTGGCCTTCAAGCTGGAATCTCCTCGATTACGAGTCCGGGCCCGGTTGCAGCAGGATCCCCGCGTTGGTTCAGCCGAGATGCAGAAGGCGCGCTGGTGTACCTTCGAGCTGACCTCGACAGCGGATCTGCGCGATGCGCTGGCGTGGCTCGCTCAGGCTCACGCGGCGGCGGGGAGCAAGAAACGGGTTAGTCCATCAAGAGAGATTCCCAAGAACTTGTGATCAGGATCACAATTGCATATACTTAGTTTCGAACGAACGTTCGAATAGTGGCCTTCGAAACTTATGGGGAGTCCATCACCATCAGCGCGAGTCTCCGCGCAGCGGCATCGCGCCGCTCCTCCGCCAGCTACTCGCTTTGACCGGCGCCTGGCGGAAATCCTCACCCACGCCACCGATGTCTTCTGCAAGAAGGGATACGAAGGCGCCTCGATGCGCGATCTTTCGCGCGCCAGCGGAATGTCTCTCGCCGGACTGTACTACTACTTCGAGTCCAAAGAGCGGTTGCTGTTTCTGATTCAGAAACATACTTTCACCACCATCGTGCACCGGCTGAAGGCCCGGCTTGAAGGTGTCGGCGATCCGGAGCAGCGGGTGCGGATTTTTATTCTCAATCATCTCGAATATTTCCTGGCAAATCAGTCGGCCATGAAGGTGCTCTCGCACGAAGCGGAGGCTCTGAAAAATGGGTTTGCTTCGGAGTTGGCGGCTATCAAGCGCGAATACTACCGCATCTGCGTTAGCCTGCTGGATGAGTTGAAGGGCGATCGGAAGTTAGAATTTCCCACGCGCATCGCGGTACTCAGTCTGTTCGGCATGATGAATTGGATCTATACCTGGCACAATTCGCGGGTCGATGCCGACGCGGAGCACCTGGCACGCGAGATGGGAGACATCTTTTTGTGCGGCGTGATGTCCGGCGGTAAAAGCCGGAGATAGGCACTAACAATTTGTTGGACTAAGATGAGATTGAGTTCTGAAATGCAAAGACTGGTTTAAGACTGGGAAATTTAAGGAGTCACAACATGGCGACCACAATGCAGCCGGCGACCGGCGAAACCACCAGGCAGCTTGTCAACTACCGCACCGATGGCGGCATAGCCGTGATCGAGATGTGCGATCCGCCGGCCAATACCTATACCTACGAAATGAACCGCCAGCTCGATGAGGCGATTCTCCGCGCCCGCATGGAGAATGACGTCTACGTGATTCTGCTCACCGGCGCCGGCGACAAGTTTTTTTCGGCGGGCGCGAACATCAAGATGTTATCGAGCGTCGATCCGACCTTCAAGTATTACTTCTGCCTTCACGCCAATGAAATGTTACTGCGGCTGGAGCACACACCCAAGCTAGTGATTGCTGCTATCAACGGACACTGCGTGGGCGGAGGACTGGAGATTGCGATGGCCGCCGACATCCGCATCGCACGCAAAGACGCGGGCAAGATCGGTCTGCCGGAAGTGAATCTCGGAGTCCTTCCCGGCACCGGCGGCACGCAGCGGCTCTCCCGTCTGGTGGGCAAGAGCAAGGCGATCGAGTTGATGGTCACCGGCAACACGTTTTCATTCGAAGAGGCGCAAGAGCTGGGCATCATCAACGACATCTACGAGCGCGACGGCTTCATGGAAAACATGATGGAGTATGCCAAACAGTTCTGCCCTCCAAACAAAGCCGCCAAGGCCGTAGGCCGCATCAAACGCGCGGTGCAGACCGGCTGGGAGATTCCCATGGAGTCAGCGCTGGCGGTCGAGCGCGAGAACCAGCAAATTCTCTTTCAGAGCGAAGATGCAAAAGAAGGCCTGGCCGCGTACGTGGAGAAGCGACCAGCGGTTTTCAAGGCGAAGTAGGAAACAAGCAAGTAGCAGTTGGCAGTTAGCAATTAGCCCTGGACGCAATGAAAGTCTGAGTGCACGCGACGAGTCAAAAGCTAACTGCCAATGGCTAATTGCTAACTGCTAACTGCCAGTCTGATACGCAGTAATGATTGAGGAAATATCTATGCCAGGCAAAGTAGCAAAAATCGGAACCTTCAGCGATTGGGAAGGCATGTTCAACGACTGGCGCAAAGACATCGGCGTCAACACCAAGGACATCGAAGCCTTCCACTTCGATACGCTCTATGGCGCGATCGACACGGAAGAGATCGAATTCGGTTCCTACAAGGGCCGCCGCAAGTGGGAGAACCTCCGCCAGATTCCCACGCAGCAGATGCGCGACGCTCTGATGAACATGATCGTCTATCAAGGCGACACCGAGTTCGCCAGCGTCGAGCAGCAGCGCAACCTGCTGGAGAACGCGCCCACCGACTGGGATCGCCGCGCCATCACGCGTGTGATGATCGAAGAAATGCGCCACGGCTGGCAGATGTGCGCGCTGCTCGTCGATCATTTCGGCTATTCGGGTAAAGTGGAGGCGCAGAAGATGCTCGAGCGCCGCGCCTTCGAGAACAAGCGGCTGCTCGGTGCGTTCAATGTAGATGTTGACAACTGGATGGACTTTTTCACCTACACTGACTTCGTCGATCGCGACGGAAAATTTCAGTTGCAGATGCTGAAGTATTCCGCCTTCGCTCCGCTTGGACGTTCCATGTCCTACATGCTGCGCGAAGAAGCATTTCACATGGGCACGGGCAACGACGGCCTGCGGCGCATCGTGGAAGCTGGAGTGATTCCGGGCTGGCTGATTCAGAAATATCTCAACAAGTGGATATCGAGCTCTTACGACCTCTTCGGCACCGACCATTCGTCCTCGGCGCACTGGGCCTACGTGTGGGGCGTGAAGGGCCGTTACGACGAGCCTAAGAACGAGCACGCTCCGGACCTCGACGATCTGAACGATTACAACCGGAACCTTTATCGCGACGAGGTGGCGGGTCTCATCGAGCGCTTCAATGGCGCTCTGAAGCCGGGCCAGCCGAAGCTCTATGCACCGCATATCAAGTTCAATCGCGAGATCGGCCGTTGGGCGGGACAGAAGTTTCACGCGCAGACCGGCGAGGCACTCGACGACCGCGCTTACGACGAACACGTGAAAGAGTACATGCCGTCGGCCGCCGACAAGAAACTACTGTTGGAAATCATCGGCACGGAGAAGAAATGGATTGCAGAGAAAACCGGCGCACGCGATCCGCTGGCGAGCATCGGCGAGGTAAGGAAGTCGGCAATCAATCTTTAAGTCAAAGTCTTTTCGCCACAAGACACGCGAAGAGACAGAGCAAATCATGGTCTGCACACTAGTGGAATCGAAACTTACACGGCTGGCGGTAGACATCAAGCCTCCGGAAGCGCGGATGGTATTACGCCATCCGCCGCTGAACGTCATCGACATTCCGATGATGGAGGAGTTAGCGCAGGCGCTAGCTGAAATCGAATCGCGCTCGGATGTTTCTGTCATCGTCCTGAGCGGCGCGGATAAACATTTTTCTGCGGGAGTTGATGTAGCCGCGCACACTCCCGACAAAGTCGAAGAGATGCTGAGCAAGTTCCACGCCGTGATTCGGGCCTTGGTCGCCAGCAAGAAAGTCACGATCGCCGCCGTGGATGGGCATTGCCTGGGTGGCGGCGCGGAACTGGCGATGGTTTGCGACGTGGTGTATACGACTGCGTCGGCGCAATGGGGATTTCCAGAAATCAAGCTGGGTTGCTATCCGCCGGTGGCATGCACGGCTCTCGCCGCACTGGTGGGACAGAAGCGGGTCGCGGAGCTGATTCTGACCGGGCGGACGATTAGCGGCAACGAGGCGGCGGACATGGGGCTGGCGAATCGCGCCGTTCGCGACGAAGAACTAGACGCCACGGTCAATCGAACAATGCAGGAACTGCTCAGGCTGAGTCCCGCGGCGTTGGCGGTGACCAAGAAGGCTTTCTACGCATGGGACGCCATGCATTTTGATAAAGGCTTGGCGCGCGCGGAGAAGATTTATCTGGAAGAGCTGATGAAAACGGCGGACGTGCAGGAAGGCGTCCGGGCTTTTGTGGAGAAGCGCGAACCGAAGTGGACAGGAAAGTAGCTGCCGCCATCGACCACGTGGAAAAATGGACTACGAGATCACTCCCGAAGAAGTGAAAGCGAAACTCGATCAGGGCGAGGTCTTCACGCTGCTCGATGTGCGGGAGCCCTGGGAATTCGAAACAGCGCGGCTGGAAAAAGCGAAATTGCTTCCCATGGGTGACGTGCCTTCTCGCGCCCATCAGGAACTCGATCCCGAGGATCACATCGTAGTGGTCTGCCATCACGGCGTGCGTTCGCTGAATGTGACCGCTTGGCTGCGGCAGCAGGGCTTCGAGAAGGCCCAGTCCATGCGCGGCGGCATCGACGCCTGGTCGCGGCGGGTAGATGCGACCGTGCCGACGTACTAAGGCTCCTGACCACTAATCTTTCATGATCACTGACTGCCACATTCACATCCAGCCGATGGAAATGTTCAAGCCTCCGGCGTTGGAACTCATGAAAAAGAATCGGTCGAACTTCGAGCAAATCGCCGAGTTCTGCCGCTCGCCCAAAGCATTTCTGAATTACCTCGACGCCTGCGGTATCGATCGCGCTGTGCTAATCAACTACGTTGCGCCGGAAGTGATAGGCTTCACTAATGGTGTGAACCAGTTCATCGCCGATTACGTCCGGGAAGATCCCAAGCGGTTACTCTCGTGTGGCAGCCTGCATCCGCGCCATACCACCAACGTTCTTGCCGACATGGAGCAGATTCTGCGGTTGGGAATCCGAATGATCAAGATCCATCCTCCGCATCAGCTTCTGTTTCCCAACGACTACCTGAACGGTGTGAAGGAACTCGAAATCATTTACCGCGCTGCCGAGGCCAACGGTGTGCCGGTGATGTTTCACACGGGAACGTCGATCTTTCCCGGCGCTCGCAACAAGTACGCCGATCCCATTTATGTGGACGATGTAGCTGTCGATTTTCCCAAGCTGAAAATTCTGCTCGCCCATGGTGGCCGTCCGCTCTGGATGCAGACCGCTTTCTTCCTCATCCGCCGCCATCTCAACGTCTATCTCGACATTAGCGGCATCCCGCCCAAGACCTTGCTCAACTATTTCCCCCGCCTCGTTGAGATCGCGCACAAGACTTTGTTCGGCACAGATTGGCCGGGTCCGGGCGTGACGGATATCAAGAAGAATCTCGATGAATTTCGCACGCTCGCCCTGGACCGGGAAGTCCAACAACAGATCCTGAGCAAGACTGCATTGAGTATCTGGCCCGCCTGAATCGCTATTTCGGCTTCCACAATCCGATCGTGTTCCCGTCTTGAAGTCCGCAACAAGGCACATGGATAAGCCAGCCCAGAAACGCGGGCCTATGATCCCGCAGTCTTCTATTTGCCAGCCTTCGCGGCCTCACCTTTGGATCCCAACAATTCGTCCGCCAGGGCGTCAGCTCCATAGATGTTGCGCAACGCTTCCTGAATTCCGCGCGAGTCCACAGACACGGCCCTGCTCTCCACATCGCTGTAGGCGAAGTTTCCCGGTAACGACTCTATGTTGCCATCGAAAATAATGCCGACGACTTCACCCTCTTTGTTAACCGTGGGCGAACCGGAATTGCCACCGATGATGTCGGCAGTCGAAACGAAGTTCAACGGAGTCTTTAGATTCAGCTTCGATTTCGCGTTCATCCAGCTTTCCGGCAGCTTGTACGGGGGCTGATTCCCGTGTTCTGTGGCGTGCTCAAAGGCGCCGCCCACGGTCGTGAAGTAAGGAATATGCTTTCCGTTTTCCTCGTAACCTTTCACGGCACCATAGCTCAGGCGGAGTGTGAAGGTCGCATCCGGAGGCTGGGCGAAGCCGCTCCGGTCAAAGCGGGCTTTCGCGATAAGCGTTCCATCACGTCGCACCACCGAGTCAATCTTGTCGTCGAACTGCTTGCGGGCAATGAGAGCATCAGGCTCGACCGCTCGCATGGCCACGATGAGAGGATCGTTACTGGCCGCGATCGCAGCCTGGCCGCCCTCGTAGAGCTGCTTGCGGACCGCGACATCGTCTAGTTTGGTGCCGGCGATCATGTCTTTAGCCGCGTCGGCCGGAGTCTTGCCATTGAGAACCTTCTGTACGTCGGGGTTGTCCCTGCCCAGGGTGTCTTGCATCTCAGCCAGAGCATCCGCCAGCAGAACAGTTTCGAGGCTCTTGTACACCGGCGCCGTGGAGAACAACTGCTGCTCCAGCGAAGGCAACGCGGAATCGCGAAACTCGCGCAGCCGGTCCGCGTTTGGTTTCGGTTTCTCTTCGGCTGCGCGCACCAGTACGCGCGCTGTTTGCGGCAGCCCGCCTCCAAAAGCAAATCCACGTAGACGTTCCAGGTAGGTGAGTTGGGGATAGATCTCGCGTTGCAGCTTCATGGCCTGTGCAATCTCATCCCAGGGATTAGGCGTTCCAGCATTCTGCGCGTTCGCCTTGTACGAAGTTTGCAGCTTCGCCTCGTCGGCGGCCTTGGCGTCCATAATCGATTTATCGAGCAACCCAGACTCATAGCCGGTTAGCGCCTTCTGCGAATTTTGCAGTCCAAAAATATCTTCCTTGGCGATGCGGGCATTCTCTTCCGACTGCTTGCTGAACTCCTGCAGCAACTCGATTCGCCGCTTCAGCGTAGCCAACGTCCTGGGATAAGCCACGTCGCGCGTGAAATCCAGTTGCGCCATTGTCTGTTGACGGTTGGTAGCGCCGGGGTGACCGGAAACAAAGATCAAATCACCATCTTTCACGCCGGAGCGCGACCAGTGTAGATAGTGCTCAAGGTGCGCAGGTTGCCCTTTTTCGTAAACGCGGAAGAAGGTGATGTCGAGATCGTACCGGGGATACGTGAAGTTATCGGGGTCGCCGCCAAAGAATGCCGCGTCAAACTCGGGCGCGAAGACCAGGCGGACGTCGGTATACTTCTTGTATTTATACAGGTTGTAAACCTGACCGGAGTAAAACGTGACCACATCGCAGCGCAGTCCTGTGGCTGTCGTGCACTCCTTCTCGATTTGCGACATGGCGGCGCGCTGCGCCTGCCCCGCGTCGGCAGCCGACATTTCCGGCTTCAACCCGGCGTTGACCTTGTCGGTTACGTCTTCGATCCCAACCAGTTGGTTGAGTTCGAGATTGGGGCACTTTGCCTCCTCCGCCTGAGTCTTGGCGTAGAAGCCGGTCTTGATGTAATCGTGACCTTCACTCGAAAGTTGCTGCACGCACCCGGCGCCAACGTGGTGGTTCGTAAAAGTCAGGCCGTCAGCGGAGACGAACGAGCCGGACCCTCCATTGTTAAACCGCACCGAAGAGAGCCTCACGTGATCGAGCCACTGCTGGGTCAGCTCGAAACCGTATTTGGCCCTGATCTTTTCCTTCGGTGGTTCGTTGTAAAGCCACATGCCCTCATCGGCAGAAGCCACGCTGGAAAAGACAAAGGACAGGGCAAGGCAGATCGACAAAAAGCGTTTCATGACATTCCTCCACGGGATTATGACCGGCGATTCAGGGTTTCGCCGCAAGCTATGAACGAACCACTCACTATACTCCGCGACAGAATCGGCTGGCAAAGATAGCTCCGGAAGCAAAAGCGCAGGCAATTCATTTTCCAGGAGCAAACCGAAGTCACCGTGGCGGCTTGGAACCTAAACGCTTCTTGGGGTATAAAAGAAGGACAGTTGCATTCCCGCGCAACCCCCTCGCGCGGCTCGGGCAACGGGTAATCACTCTAATTGAGCGAGAGACTATGTCCAGCGTGACCGGTACTCATGCCCCCAAGGGGCTGGAAGGCATTGTTGCCACCAACTCCAGCATTTGTTACATCGATGGGGATCGTGGTGTTCTTGCCTATCGCGGCATCGACATTCACGAACTAGCCGACCATTCCACTTTTGAAGAAACCTGCTACCTGCTTTGGTTCGGTCATTTGCCGAATCGCAGCGAGCTGAAGAATCTGCAGCAGCGGCTGGCCCAGGAGCGTCATCTTGATCCGGCCATTATTCAGTTCATCCGCAATGCGCCCCGAGCAGCGTTGCCGATGGACGTGCTGCGCACTGCGGTTTCAGCGCTGGCCTTTTACGATGCGGACGAGAAGAATAACGACCATGATGCCAATGTTCGAAAAGCCATTCGCTTGACTTCGCAAATTGCGATGATCGTCGCCGCCTACGACCGCATTCGCAAGGACAAGCCTCTCGTCGAGCCTGACCGCTCACTTTCACACTCCGCCAATTTTCTGTCGCAATTGACCGGTTCCAAGCCTTCTGCCACGGCCGAGCGCGCGCTCGATATTGCCTTGATCCTGCATGCGGATCACGAGCTCAATGCGTCCACATTTGCCGCGCGTGTGACTGCCGCAACCTTGTCGGACATGCATTCCGCAATAACTTCGGCCATCGGCGCTCTGAAGGGACCCCTGCACGGCGGAGCGAATGAGGCGGTGTTCCGCATTCTGGAGTCGATTGACAACGAGAAGGCGGACCCAGTCGATTACATTCGCAACATGCTGGCCCAGAAGAAGAAGATTCCCGGCTTTGGCCATCGCGTGTATCACACGGAAGACCCGCGGGCCACGCATCTGCGCGCCATGTCGCGCGATCTCTGCCACTCCAGCGGGCAGCCGCAGTGGTATGAGATGTCTGAAAAAATCGAGGACTTCGTCAGAGCGGAAAAGAAACTGAACGCTAACGTGGACTTCTATTCCGCTTCCACCTACCATGTCTTGGGTATCGACGAAGATCTATTTACCCTTGTGTTTGCAGTATCGCGAATCAGCGGCTGGGCCGCCCATGTTATCGAGCAGCTCGACGACAACCGCCTGATCCGCCCCCGCGCAGAGTATCTCGGACCGGACTACCCCAACCGTTACGTGGCGATCGAAAAACGCTGATCGCCCGGTGCTCTTCCGTTTTGAAAGGGCGCGGCTTTTAGCCGCGCCGTAAAGCTTGCCCTCGCGATTTTCGAGCCTATCTTTACGCCTAGTCGCAAATGTTTCCACCGGAGCATTCCAAGAGAAAGCGGGTAGAATGGTAGGGATGCTGCGCCGAGTTTACCTCGACAATAACGCCACCACGCCGGTTCTTCCGGAAGTGTTCGAAGCCATGCGCCCGTATTTTGGCGAGCACTTTGGCAATGCCTCCTCGATCCACCACCACGGACAGGAGACTCGATCTGCCGTGGAGCGAGCCCGCGATTCGGTAGCGTCGTTGTTGGGATGCCAGGCTGCGGAAATCGTCTTCACCAGTGGCGGAACCGAGGGCGACAACCTGGCGATTGCAGGGCTCACCAGCCCGGGCGACCACATCATTACTTCCACCATCGAGCACCATGCCGTCCTGCATGCCTGCAAGCATTCGGAGGAAACCGGCTGTGAAGTGACCTATGTCCCGGTCGATAGCCGAAGCCTGGTTAATCCCGACGAGGTTCGGCGGGCGTTGCGGCCAAACACAAAGCTGATTTCGATCATGACGGCCAACAATGAAACCGGAGTGCTGCAGCCCGTCGAGGAGATTGGAACGATTGCCGCCGAGGCTGAGGTCTATTTTCATACCGACGCAGTGCAGGCCGCGGGCAAAGTTCCGATCGATGTGCAGCGGATTGGATGTGATGCACTTTCGATTTCCGGCCACAAAATCCATGCGCCGCAAGGTGTGGGTGCGCTCTACGTTCGCAAAGGAACGCATCTTCATCCGCTATTTTATGGCGGACGCCATGAACGCTCGCGCCGCGCCGGAACCGAGAATGTTCCGGGAATCGTCGGCCTGGGCAAAGCTGCGGAGTTGGCCATGCAAGGATTCAAGCGAGGCGACCACGAGAAAATGTCTGCCTTGCGGGACCGCCTGCAGAAGGGAATTCTCGCCCAGGTGGAAGCTGCCGGCGTGAACGGCGACGGTGCGCCGCGGGTGCCGAATACCGCGAACATTTATTTTGATCACATTGAGGGTGAGTCGATACTGATCTCCCTTGATCTCAAGGGTCTTGCGGTTTCTACCGGAGCCGCGTGCTCGTCGGGCGCGATCGAGCCGTCGCATGTGCTTATCGCGATGGGCCTGCGAGCCGATCGGGCGCGAGCCAGCATTCGCTTTAGCCTGGGCAAGCAGAATACAGACGAAGACACCGACATTGCGCTGGCGTTGGTGCCGGAGACGGTTGCGCGGTTGAGGGAGTTGTCGCCGGCGTGTAAAGGCGTATAAAAGAGTTCATGCCTAACGCGGCACAGAAACGAATTGCCGAAATCCAAGCGCGAGCTCGAAAAAGAGGACTCATCCTGCTTCGCTGCCCCGATTGCAGGCATTACGTGGTGGGGATTATTTCGCCACGGGGCGATTTCAAGTTCCGGAATGGGGAGCGGAGCAATCTTTATTGCTGCTGGCCGTACTGCACTCGCAAGGATCAGCGGGTGCGAGTACGGGACGCCGTTCGCCGACGCGGTCCGCAAGACGGAAGCACTTGCTGTAACAGACCCAGGCGCTCATCGGCTAGCAGCTAATTGCTAATGACTAACACCAAGACTATTGCCGTAGCCATGTCGGGCGGAGTTGATTCCTCCGCCGTCGCGGCCATGCTGCGCGCCGAGGGGCACAACCTCGTCGGCCTGACCATGCAACTCTGGAACCAGCGCCGGCTCGCGGGACACGAGGGCATGCCCGAACAGGTAACCGGACGCTGCTGCTCCCTCGACGACGTCTACGACGCACGCCGCGTTGCCGAGCACCTGGGCATTCCTTATTACGTGGTCAATCACGAAGAGCGCTTCGAGCGCGACGTGGTGCGGCCATTCGTCGCGGAGTACCTTTCCGGGCGCACGCCGATCCCGTGCAGCCTTTGCAATAATCATCTGAAGTTCGATCAGCTACTCGTGGTCGCGCAGCAGATCGGAGCCGACTGCGTCGCCACCGGCCACTATGCTCGCGTGGAGTATGACGACTCTCGCGGACGCTGGCTGCTCAAGCGTCCCGCCGATCGCAGCAAGGATCAGACTTATTTCCTCTTCGGCCTCACCCAGGAGCAGCTCAGCCGCACGCTGTTTCCGCTTGGCGGCATGACCAAGCCCGAGGTGCGCGAGCTCGCCCGCAAGCAAGGCCTCGCCCTCGCCGAGAAGCCCGACTCGCAGGAGATCTGCTTTGTTCCCGGCGGCGACTACAAGCGCTTCATCGACGCCTATCTTGCCGAGAGCGGCGAAGCTTTGCCCGACACCGCGGGCGAACTGGTAACCGCGAGCGGGGAAGTGATCGGCGAACACAGTGGCATTCACAACTTCACCGTCGGCCAGCGCAAGGGCCTCGGCGTTGCGACCGGATCTCCGCTCTACGTGATCCAGATTAACGGCGCCGACAAGCAAGTCGTGGTCGGCAGCGATGAGCATCTCTATTCGCGAACGCTCCGCGGACGGCGCGTTAACCTCATCTCTTTGGACGACCTGCGCGAGCCGATGCGTATTTCCGTAAAGATTCGTCACCGGCACGAAGCTGCTCCAGCTCTGCTCGAGAAGATCGGCGACGACGAAGTTCTTGTCACCTTCGATCAGCCGCAGCGCGCCATCACTCCCGGGCAGGCTGCCGTGTTTTACGATGACGACATCGTCGTCGGCGGAGCCTGGATTACCTAGCTCTCGATTTCCCAGCTCTGGATTAATAGAGCATAGAGATGATAAGAGCACTCACGCGCGGCCGGGCCACAGCTGAGCCACGACGAGCGCCACCGCGATTCCCACCGACACTTCCACGAAGCGATGCGCGGCCACGATCCACGCGGGGCTCTGGTGCGCGATCAATAGAATGATGCTCAGCGTAATCGCCGCAAAGCGGTAAGCGGTGCGCAATCGAAGTAGTGCGCAGAGCGCTCCGCACACGAAAATCGCCGCCGCGTACACCAGCGCGTTGGAGGGGAGAAATGTGGCGATCAAAGCTCCCAGCACCGCGCCCAGGGCAGTGCCGGCAAAGCGCTGCCACGCCACGTCTTTGGCATTGAGCGTGGACTGAATAATCACGATCGCGGAAATCGGCGCCCAGTAGGACTCGGGAAGCTTCAGAAGGCTGGCCAGCAGCAGGGACGCTACCGCCGCCACCGTGGTTCGGGCCGCATCCAGAATCGTGTCCAACGTCAGCTTGTAGGTTTTTGCCATGGTTAAGGCGATCGGGGACCTTTCCAGAGTCTAGAATGGACGCGAAATCGACGCCAGCGTTGATTGCCGCAAGTCCTGCCACCCTTCGGCTGTGAATATCCTGACGAAAAGATTTCTGGAGTGAGGTTCGTTGCGGTGTGCGTGCGGGCGTGTGCTGCAGACTTGAACTCGGGGGTACCCCCCTCCCCCCCCTTTTTTGCAAAATCTCTGGAATCATCGCGTTAGCGCGGTCATTCCCCGCAAAATCCGGATGTCAAAGAACTTAGGTACTAAAATCTAGACAACAAAGGACTTGAGGGCGCGGCGAGTTGGCTTGTGCCAACCGTCACGGCCTCGACCATGATCGCTCGCTTTGGAGGCGGGCGCAAGGTCAGATGTCACAAGTCGGCTGTGGGAAATCTCTAGGTGCCGGTGCCGAGGAGTTCGATGACCTGCGGCTTCGAGGAGGCGTTGTCGATGATGGTGATCGTGCCCTGATTCGCGCCTTTCGCTTTGGGAGAAAATGTTGCGCTGATGGTGCAGTGCGCGCCAGGCGCAACTCTTGTGCCGCACGACGAGGTCGTAGCGAAGGCGGCGCTGGCTTTCATTGACTGAATCTTCAACTCCGTCGTGCCGGTGTTGGTGAGGGTGACAGTCTGCGAGGCGCTGGTCGTGCCGACAGGTTGCTTCTTGAAATTCATCGGCGTGGTGGGCGAGAAGCTGACGACGCCGGTGTTGAGCAGTGTGATCACGACTTCGCCGTCCAGGTCCACGAGCACAAGGTCGGGCTTGCCGTCGCCATTGAAGTCGCCGGTAGCGAGGTAGTTGAGCTGTTCGCCGGCCGGGTAGAAAGTCGACGGCTGAAAGGTGCCATCGCCATTGCCGTTAAAGACGCTGACGCCAGGCGGGTACTGCGGTGGAACGCCAGAGTTGGACGTTGCCAGATCCAACTTGCCATCGCCGTCGAAGTCCTGAGCGACTACACAAGTGGGGAAGGCCGTGTCGTAGTACACCGACTGCTGGAATGTGCCGTCGCCATTGCCCAACAGCACGCTTAGACTGCTCCCCAAGGTGTTGGCCACGGCCAAGTCGAGATCCTTCCTATTGGCCGTAAAGGGGCCGCTGGCGACTGATCCGGGCTCCGCCGACACCTCGTAATATCCGTTGTCGCTGAAAGTGCCGTTGCCGTTTCCGAGAAGAATGTCCACCTGATCCGCCGACCCAAACCCGCCGGCGACGGCTACGTCGAGTCTCCCATCGTCACTAAAGTCTCCGGCGGCCATCGCGAAACCATCGATATCATAAGGGACGGCAGTAGCGATTGGCGCCCCGAACGTTCCATCTCCGTTTCCGGGCAGGACTTCGACGCAATTGCAGACGACTCCCTGGGTGCTGGTCGCCTCGAGGTCGAGTACATCGATTTTGCCGTGGCCGGTGAAGTCCCCCAAGACGACCATCAGGGACTCGGCTGACGCTGGGTACGGCACGGGAGCTTGGAAAGTCCCATCGCCGTTGCCGAGCAGGACATAGACGTCGTCGTTGGCCCCTCCGACAACGAGGTCGAGGATTCCATTTCCCCGGAGGCTCGCCGCCGCCGCGCTAAAAGTAACGTCTACCCCGTAGCTGATGCCCCGTCGAAAGGTACCGTCACCATTGCCCAGGAGAATGTCGATGCTGCCCACCCCGCGCAAGTGCGTTACAACGGCCAGATCTAGGTCGCCATCCTGGTTGAAATCGCCAACCGTGAGCGACCAAGGGGCCACGTCCTTCCCTACAGGGAAGCCAGAGCGCGTTTCGAACTGGGCCAGAGCCAACGGGGTGAGCGCCACAGCGTAGGACGCCAGCAGGGCTAGGCCGGACGCAACGCCTCTAGAGAACACGGAAACCTCCAAGGGCCGAAAACCGAAGCACTGCTAACCAAGGTAACACCGAAGGCGGTGCCATTCAAATGTTCGCTGGGCACGGCAGTGTCCTAAGTTGGGTTTTTGGCGTAGGGGCCTTGGCCATAGTTGTACTTGGGTATCTCGCCAGCATCAATGGCACCCCCGGTTGCGATGAAGCGTCCTGCTATTTGAGTCGATTGCCTCGGAGGGTCAAAAACGACGACGTGGCCAGCGCCGTCGCGAAGCATAAACATGAATTTGGTTCTATAAAGATACCCAAACTGGTCACGGTATCCGATGCCTCCGGTCAGCCATACTTGCAGGCGGCTACCTTCATGCTTCTTGATAGTTTTCGCAGTGGCGAGCATAGAGGTGAATACCCTATCGCGTCCCGGAAAGAGTATTTGACCGATGTCAGGCTTGCCGATCATCGCATCATCACACGCATAGCCCTGCCACTCGTAGACCGTATTCATGTCATCCGCCACGACAAGATTGGCCGCAGCCCAAACATTGGTGGCCGGAACATTGCTGTAGTTCTTAGCCCGGATGACATACGTAAGGCGTGCGTTGCCGGATTCGTCAATATCCAACGCCGTAGTTTGAATGGCTTCATGGCCTTCGTCAAGACCCACGAAAGGACGAAGGGACAGCCGCGTTTGGGTTTGCATCTGTTCGAGTTGCCCATCCATATTTTGGGTTTGACTGATTGCCTCTTTAATCAAGTCATCGGTCTGCTTTCCACTGGCTATCATTTGGGAGAGTTGCTCTTTCATGGTCGCTCGTTGCTGCTCCATGATCCCAGCCTGTATGCCCATAGCCTTCCACTGGAGTCGCATGTAGCCGCGCGACCGCTTCGCCTCGTGAGCTTGACGCGCCATGATCTTCGCCTGTCGGAAATAGATGACCACCTGACCTATGAGCGCGAAGAATTGCAGGAATCCGACAAACACCAAAAGTCCTGTGAAAGTCTTGATTTTCCCCTGTATCTCTACATCGCTATTGGTGTTGGGTGCGGCGGTTTGAATTTCGGCGGTTGGATGTTGGTTATCGGTAGAAGAAAGTGGCGGCTGCTTGGGTATTTGGCTTTGGTTGTCTCCTCGGTCGCCCTGCTTACTGACTTGGGCACCTTTGCCTTCGGCACTCCCTTGGCCTTCTGGCACTTTCGCTGGCTGTTGGGCAAGGATGACAATTGCAAGTATCAGCCACTTCATAACGGACAAATTGTATCACAAAAACACTTGACAGCCTATCGTTTATGTAATACAGTTAGTCTCATGGCAAACGTACTCAGCGCCGAAAAGCAAACCGCGATAATCGCAGCCTTGGCCGAAGGTTCCAGCATTCGCTCGATTGAGAGGATTACCGGAGTGCACCGCGATACGATCATGCGGCTAGGCGTCAAGGTTGGTCAGGGCTGCACGAAGCTGATGGATTCCAAGATGCAGGACTTGGACTGCAACTACCTACAGTTCGATGAGCTATGGGGATTTATCGGCAAGAAAGAGCGGCATTGCTCAGTGGACGACAATCCGACACTTGGCGACGTTTGGACGTTCTGCGCGATTGATTCCGAAACCAAACTGGTGCCGTCATTCAAGGTTGGGAAGCGCACCCACGCCACTACTACTGAGTTTGTCCAAGACGTTGCCAGACGGATGCGGCATCGGGTACAGGTTTCGAGCGATGCGATGCACCTATACGTTGAGGCTATGGAACTCGCATTCGGTTCCGATGTGGATTACGGCCAATGCGTGAAAGTCTACGCTCACGATGCCGCACAGCATCCAGAACGGAAGTACAGTGCCCCGCACTTCGCCTCAGCCTACCGTAGGCCGATTACTGGCAACCCAGAGATGGAACTGGTTTCGACTAGCCATGTCGAACGCCTGAATGCGACCACCCGGCTACACATGCGGCGCTTGACCCGCCTAACGCTGGCATTTAGCAAGAAACTGGAGAACTTTGAGGCAGCGGTCGGGCTGCACTTCGCTTACTACAATTTTGTAAAGCGCCACAACACGCTACGCTGCACCCCGGCGATGGCAGCGGGAGTAGAGCGGGACTTCTGGAGCGTGGGCGATCTGGTAGAGGCTGCCGCATGAAAGGAAAAAATATGGAAGATTTCAATTGGGTTGCAGCGAGACGCGAATGTTCCCCCGGCCAGGTATTCGAGAAACTGAAATCACAGGTAGAAGGTGATGTGGCGGAGTGTGAGGCGAATCTTACCCAGATACAGAAGGCGCGCTATAAGTTCTCGTTTATACCGGGTAGCAATGCTTTCCACGTCAGTGTTGACGGGGAAGGCAGTATTCACAGTGCTGTCAAGTTTGGGCTAACCGACACAGGCATTGCCGTGTTTAACGACCAAGGAAAGATTATGTTTGGAGCAGATGTGACGATTAGCGACAAAGGAGAGTGCAAGCTCGAAGTTGATGGGGAAGAAAAGGAATTGTGGCAAATCCGCAAGATGGCGCTCGAAAAGCTGCTGTTTGGGAAGTATTGAGTGACATATTTAGAAGAATTGCGCGATGTGATTCGGCGGCTGCACGGTGCTGAAGCTACGCACGTTGAAAGCGTGCCAGTGAAAGAGACGTTCAAGGGTGCGACGGTTTGGGAGGGGATTGTTGAGGTATTCGACCTAGCAGGGCATCCCACAGCGCAAAGGGCCTACGCTTGGGCGCACGATGGAGAACACCCAAAGGAATCAAGCGTAGCGGTTCTGCACATAGCACCGATTACGTCGGCAGCAGCAGCGGTTAGAGCGGCACTCATACAGGAGTATAGAAGCCTTGGCACAGAAGAAAGCTAAAATCGGACGGCCTAAGCTGCCGAAGGGCGAAGCGAAGGGTAGGATCGTGCCCGTTCGCTTCGCGCTGGATGATCTAAAGGCTATCGCAGCCAAAGCAAAGGCAGCAGACCAAAACGTCTCAGAGTGGATTCGGAGCACGATTCATGCCAGTCTCAACGCGTGAGAAATTCAAATTAGGACACTACCCTGGGCACCGTAGAAAATAATGTCTGTACCCGTGCAAATTATTGCAGTCTTTTCGCTTGGATTGGACTACACGACTAGTGGAACCCCGTGGGAGGAAGCCTATCCGCTGAATCTCACCTCCAACCCCAGCTTTTTGTTCGCCGCGTGCCGCCCGGCTACGTTTCTGAACTATATTCGGAACGGGAACTACCCTAGCACAGGCCAAGGGGTATGGAGCAGCACCGGCGGCGGCATGTGCGTGCATGCCGATAGCGGCGGTGCCGGTGCCGTCGGGTACGCTCTAACTTGGTATAACGCCGGTGCCGGCGGAACCGCGTCCTGGGCCTCAGGCTATATAGACAAGGCCGTTCTAGAGAATGGACCGGTTTACAGCCGGGTTGATCTGGGCTGCGAGGTAAACTCGTCGGGGCAGAACAACAACAAGACCTACATCTGCGACGGTGGATCCCAGATTGGCTGCAATGCCGCATCCTGGACTCAGAGTCCGGCGATAGACTACTCCGACGAGTATGTGGGCGGCGATGCGACCTCGGTGAACCTATGGTCCGGGGCCACCGGCCCTGCCTGCGCGAACAACACAGTGGGCGGCACGACGACCTTCAACTCGCAATGGCAGCAGATGAGTATTGTCGGCGGCTCCGCCCAAGGCGGGGGACCGGGACCTAGTATCAACTATCCCAACACGGCTATCTCGGCATGGCTGTGTGAAAATGTCACGGATTTAAACGTCAGCTTGAACAACTCAATGTCTCAGGGTGAGCTCTTCTATGCGCAGTTCACACCGACGTCCGGGGAGGTAGAGAATCTTTCCGTGAATGGAGTCTTCTGCCCCACAACGGAGGACGTGGAGGATGGAACAACGGTGTACAACGGAAACAGCTATAACAACATGAACGCCTACGCGGCGCTTGAGGCCGATATGACGACCGGGCCGGCGTCATGCAGCGCGCTGGGCACGCTTAGGCCGTGAGACTAGGCTGCGCCGAATCGCGGGGCGCGTTCGCGCCCCTTTTTTTCACTTGTCAGGCTGGTTCGTGGCAGCTTCCGACATTACCCATGGCGAAGACGATCCGGTCGCTATCGACAAGACACAGAGGGCGGAGTTGCATTTCAGCGAAGTCTCCTGAGGCCATCGGCATCGCAGCCCACCCGTGAAATGCAACGGGTGGGGCATCCGGCGTACCAGTTGCGCAGATTAGCACTGAAAGGGGCGCACCTCAAGGGTTTTCGGGTACGCGCGATCTCGTGGCAGGGCGATCCCAGGGGCTAAAGCCCGCGGCTTTCGTGGCTCTTTACGGCACGGCTGAAGCCGCGCCCTTCCCGAGCCTGTTATCCGCGCGGTTCCCAGGCACCCCGGCACAGCCCCTTCGACTGCGCTTAGGGCAGGCCCTTGCAAAAAGCGCAAGAGCGGGGCACCCACAGTATTAATGGCGTCGGCAACTCAAAGGGGCGGGCCCCCGGTCGCGGCCCACGGCTTCACCTCAGGCTTTTATACGCCTGGCGGTGGAGTTCGCTATGGACCTCGGAGTATACTTCGCCCACGCGGCTACCCCCGGCCGCCGGTTCGCATTTCTCCCTGAGGACTGACCCATGAAACGCCTTTCCTTCGCGATTACGCTGGTCGTGCTGGTAACCGCTCTGAGCGTGAGCCTTGCGGCTTCCACGGAAACCATCCTGCACTCCTTCACGCCGGACGCACACGGCGTGGAACCGTCCTGCGTAATTTCCGATGGCGCGGGTAATTTGTATGTGGTCGCCCGAGGAGGCACGCATGCCGACGGTGTGATTGTGAAGTTCACTCCCAATTCCCAGGGACTGCTCAACGAGACTGTGCTTTACAACTTTACCGGCGGCAGCGATGGCGGAGGTCCCATCGCGATTCTGCTCGACGGGAACGGAAATCTGTTTGGCCTGACCATTGGAGGGGGCGCGAACAGTTCGGGTACTTTGTTCGAACTCACGCCGGCGGCGCACGGGGCGTGGCAGGAGAGCGTTCTCTTCAGCTTTCCCAACACGAACAACGGATACCTGAGCGGCGGCCTGGCGGAGGACCAGGCGGGCAATTTCTACGGCACTACGGACGCCGACGATTGCTGTGGTTCGACAAACTACGGGTCCATATTTCAACTCACCAACAGCGGCGGGGTCTGGACCCAGAACGTCATACACGTGTTCACGAGCGGCGCCGATGGCGGCAGGCCCGGGGGGCGGCTCAATCTCGATCAGGCGGGAAACGTCTATGGCACGGCATCGCAGGGCGGCACCAACAACCATGGACTGGTATTTGAATTCGTGCCGGCTGCAGGCGGAGTGTGGACGGAGAGCGTGCTCTACGATTTTACCGGCGGCAGCGACGGCGCCGAGCCCGATTCGGAAGTGATCTTTGATGGGGCGGGAAATCTTTACGGCACGACTCAGGTTGGTGGAAGTGGCGGATCCGGATCCGGCACGGCATTCGAGCTGAAGAAGGGAAGCGGCGGCCAATGGACGGAGCAAACCCTTTACGCCTTCAAGAATATTGGTTTCGACGCCGGGGATCTGATCTTTGACAGTGCGGGGAACCTCTATGGCAGCTTATCTGAGGGCGGCCCGTGCTGCGGCTCGGTTTTCGAACTGAGCCCGAATTCGAATGGAAGCTGGACCGAGACCACATTGTGGACCTTCCACGAGCAGGGAGATGGAGGCAGTCCCACCGATGTGCTCCTTGGGCCGCAGGGACAGCTTTATGGCGGTACTTTTCTGGGTGGCAGTTCTGTAACCGCCGGCTCGATCTTTGAGCTTCAGTCGAAAGCGGGCAAATGGGAGTTGACGACGCTCTACGGTTTTCCTCTGAGTGACGGCAGCTATCCTTATGCGGGTCTGACGTTCGACGGGGCAGGGAACCTGTACGGCACCACCGACATTGGAGGGCTCCAGAACCTGGGTTCCGTGTTTAAGCTTGCCCCGGCCGGTCAAGGCTGGCAGGAAAGTTTGCTCTACAGCTTTGCTTCGGACGCCGACACACCCAGCGACGCATTTCCTTCGAGTCTGGTGATTGACGGGGCGGGCAATCTTTACGGCGCGGCGGGTTACACCGGAATCACCAACGAAGCGTATGGCTCGATCTTTGAATTGGCACCTAGCCCCACGCTGCCATGGCATGAGGCGAACCTGGCCACTTTCAGCAGCGCGCTTTCGAATCCGACCGGCAGCCTGATTTTCGATAAGTCAGGAAATCTCTACGGCACGGTGTTGAATGGCGGGCCGAGCGGACACGGTGCGGTGATCGAGTTCACTCCGCGGGGCAACGGCAAATGGAAGCTCACCACCATCTATAACTTCGCCGGGTATCCTAACGATGGTTCCCATCCTGGCGCGGCTTTGGTGATGGATGCAGCCGGAAACTTTTACGGAACCACCGAGGCCGGCGGGAGCAGCAGTTCGAACTGTTTCACCGAAAACAATCAACCAAGCGGCTGTGGTGCGGTTTTCGAGCTGCAACCGCTCTCGGGCGGCGGCTGGAAAGAGACCGTGCTGTATTCGTTCGCGGGCGGCACAGCCGATGGAGCGATCCCCAGCGCGCCGCTCATCTTCGACTCCGCCGGGAACCTTTACGGCACTACGTTAGCCGGAGGTATCAAGAATAAGGACTGCAGGTCCAACCGCCAGATCTTTGGCTGTGGCACGGTTTTCGAGCTGTCGCCCTCCGCCGGTGGAAGCTGGAGTGAAGCCATGCTTCACCAATTCAGCAATAGCGATGGCGATGGCGCACTGCCGCAATCGGGAGTGATCTTCGATTCGTTAGGCAACCTGTATGGCACCACGACGACCGGCGGGACCTCCGCGGGCGGCACGGTTTACGAGCTTTCGCCGAATTCCGGCGGGGGCTGGACCGAGAGCATCGTTCATAGTTTTGCAGGCTACTTTGAGGGAGACGGAGCCGACGCCTACGGCGGCCTGATTCTTGACTCGGCGGGAAACCTTTATGGCACCACCGTCTCCGGCGGGGCGACAAACAGCGGCACGGTTTTCGAAATTACACCGTAGGAGTTGCTATGAAACTGTGGGGATCATCTACTGTGCGCTTTGCGGGCGCTGTGCTCCTTGCGCGAGCAGCGCTAGTGGCCGTGGTTGCGTGCCTTGGCGCCTACCCCACAGGCGGACATCTGTACGGGACAACCTCGGGTGGGGGCCAGGAACTCAATGGCGAAGTGTTCGCGATCACGCGATAGGAGTTCTCGTGAAGAACAAGACGGCTAACCTTTTCTCATTTCAGGTTCTCGCGCTCGCCCGCGGCTCGGAGCCATTTCGCTTCGGTACGGGGCTCCAACTGACAACTGAGGACTAATGAGGAATTAACTCGCGCGGATCCGAAAAACTTGTGAAGCACTTGGAGGCGTGCCTGCCGCTTGGACAGGCTCTGGAGCTTCATCCACACGGAGAATCCAGCCTTTGCCGTTCTTTTCCACCCAAACCAGCGACCCGGTCCTGGGACCGCCGCTAACTGGGATGTGGCCTCTCGGCCCGCCGGCAAGAAGAGCAGGGGCGGCCAGCAGATTGCGCACATGAGTTACGGCCACGGTGCACTCCGTGGAGCGGTCCGCGATGACCAGCAGTTCCTGAAGCTTCCGCGAATAGCGATCGCAGAATTGAAGAAAGGACTCGCCTCCGGGCGCGGGCATGGAGGGATCAAGTTCGAGCTGTTGGAGTATGGGGAGAATGTCTTTGACACGCTGCCCCGCCAAAGTGCCGAGATTCCATGGGCGCAGGTCGGAAGTGTGAGTGATCGGCGCCAAGGTCGCTTTGACTACTGCATCCGCAGTCTGCCGTGCCCGGTGAAGATCGGAGCAGTAAATGTGTGCCACGGGGTATTGCGCCAGCCTTTGAGCGGTCTGTTCGGCTTCCTGCAAACCCTCTTCGTTCAGAGGTATGTCCATCCAGCCGCGCAGTCTTTCCGTGTTGTCCAGCGAGTTGAGAACGGTTTTGCCGTGGCGCACCAGTATTAGCTTTCCCATTCGTGACGAGGCTCCTTATTGGCTGACCTCAGCGGGGAATCAAGACCTCAGGCTAAGGTTAATGTCGAGTAATTCAATTGACATACTATTATTGTAACATTACATTCACATTACTGTCACATTCCGCAGTTGTCAAGCAAATTCATTTTGTCAGATACATAAGGCCGGTTTCTTCATCCAGAGCGTTAGGTCCAGGCGGGGGGCAGGAGGTTGGGGATAGACAGATTACTGCAGGTTGGATTGTGGAGGTCTCCGTGTCGCGAGGCGGGACTGCTCCCGGCGGTCTTCTACACCCAGGACAGATCGCGGGTCACGAACCATCTTCCGGCAGGGGTTCTGGTTTTCAAGTATTGCTTGCTCTCGAAATACAATCGGTACGCTGCGCGCATTCTCGCCAGATCGGAGCGGCTGGATGCCTTCGTGGCGAGCTCATACTGCAGTGATTCCAGGGTGCGGCCCACCAGCCCTTCGAGAGTCGCCAACTCCTCCTGAGGAAGGTCGTTCTTCCACCGGCCGATCGGGCTGCGTTGCTCGTCTTTGAATGCGGTATTGGGTGCGGCCACCGAACCAATTGCAACTTGAGTGATGCGCTCGTAATCCAGATCGTGTTCGATGAAAGGCTCCAGATTCTTGAGAACCTCGGCTGGCTTGCGAACCAGATCTTCGTAATGCACCTCGATATAGTCCCCGCCTAGCTTTCGGCCAGCCTCTCGCCCCTTGTTCACAATCCACTCCCAGTAAATTGCGGCAGCCATGGCGGGCCGTTTTCGGTCCCACGGGAAGGGGCGGATTTGGTGAAGCTTCTCCCACGACAGGGCCACATCTCGACCATCGCGGATTACGTGAACGATGAGCGCGTTAGGGATGGTTTCTTTGATTCGGGGTATGTACAGCAAGTGCTCCGGGGTGGTTTCCGCCCAGCGTTCGACGCCCTGCTTGCGACACATCTGCTCCATGACGATGCGCAGGAAATCCCCGCCGTTTTGGCACTCCGCCATGATGCGCGGCTCAATCTCCGAGGGTTCGAGGCCAGAACGGCCATAAAGACGAGTGCCGTACCAGGCATCGAGCATCCTACGCTTGTTGAGCGGATTGGTCAGCGGGCGAAACCGAGGTTCGAGCAGGGTGAAGATCATCGACTCCATGCGGTAAATAGCAAAATTTCCCGACGACAGGAGCATATGGTAAAGCAGCGTGGTACCCGACCGGCTGCAACCAATGACAAAAACCGGCGCCTTGCTGCGGTCAGTTTTCAAGGGGGCGGATTGAATATTGCTCATCGTCTACCCTGAGCCGAGGCTCGCTCGGACGACGGACCAGGGTGTGTGGTGGCGGCAGAACCTTCGGAAGCGGCAGCCCGGCGTTTCCTGTCGCAGAGCGAATCCAGGAAGGGCGCGCCGGACGCTTTCAGCTTCTGCTCCAATCGCGCCGTGCAATCGCAGTCGCCGCAGGCCCACGGCTCGGAACCGTTCTCGTCGCGGCATTTGCGGCGGTCGTGCGCGTCCTGCACTTTTGTGAGATCGAAGTATTGCTCCCAGTAAGGGCGTTCTTCCTGCAGCGGAGTAGGGCAGTAGCAGACCTCCACCCAGCGCACGGTCCGGTCGGCGCAGAGCTGTGCGTCTTTCATGTTGCGCAGGTATTCGCCTTCTGCAACCGAGCCGTGGCCCAGGGTTTCGTTATCAATGGCTCTTAGTAGATCGGCCTCGCGGCCGGGCTTAATTCGGGCTCGAACCAGATAGCGCATGGGAGTGAAATTCTTGATTGATGATTCTTGATTGCTGACTGAAAGGCAATCACCGGCTGCGGATCGTTCTTAAATCGGCAATCAACAATCGGCAATCGACAATGAATCAGATGAACATCTCGTCCTGCGGCACGGGGCGCCGTCCTTCGCGGCTGCCACCATTTCTGCGGACGCGGTGGCCGAGCAGGAACTCGATGCCGGCGGTCACTCCCTGAATCAAGCCGGAAAATTGGCGCACCGGCGAGATTACGGTGTTGTGCACCATCTCGGAAGTTTCTTCCACGCGATCGAGGGTACGGCTGAGCAATTCGTCGGCGCGGATGATCTGCAGGCGCGCGCGGTCCACCACGTCATTCACCGTGGCATCCATGCGTTCCACTTGCGAGCGCACCGAGTGTGTAGTCTCCGTGAGATTGTCGGCAATCACGGTGAGTTTGGGACGGAGTTCGGTAAGTATGGCCTGTGCCGTCTCGAGCGTAGGCACGGCCTTCGTCTTAACTTCAACGGCCAGCGCTTCCATGCGGGCGCTGGTCTTGCGCATGCTCAGATAGATGGCCACAAGAACGCCTGCCTGCAGAGCCACGGCGGCTCCGGTCAGCGCAATGAAGAGTGGAGTAAGGTTTTCCATAAGAACTATCTCTTGAGAGCGGTCCAAAGCTCGCCGCCGGCTGCAAGAGGATTAAAGGTTCTTGGGCGCGCCAGTCTCCGTAGTCGCTTCTTGATAAGCCTGTCGTCCGGCTTCGTAGGCGGCGCGGAACTGATCTTTCTGCTGATTTACCACATCGCGGCCGCGATCCACCCAATCTGAAGCCTGTTCGCGGGCCTCACGGGCGCGAGTACGGACGTAGTCGCGGCCCTGCTCGGCGCGCGCGCGGAGTTCCTCGCGGGTTTCGCTGCCGGAGCGCGGCGCGTACAGAACTCCCACCAAACCGCCTATGCCCAATCCCGCCAGGAACCATACGAAACTATTGCTACTGCTGTTTTCGTTACCCGACATAGCAGATACCTCCCGGCTATAAGTGCCGACAATCGGATGGTAGCACCCGCATGAGGGAAATACAATTCAACCAAAACCCTGAGGCCGGAGCGAGGAAAGCTGTAGGGCCAAGGCTCTGGTTTGTCTTCTGGACGAAGCTGGAACGGACTCTTACTTCTGGGTAGGGTTTGCCGGAGCGGGCGCCGGTGTGGCCGGCTGCGTCTTGACGGGGGCCGACTTTACGCCTTGCAGCACGGAACTCGGCCCACCACGCTTAATGGCGTTGATGGAAAGCGTCACCGAGGTCAACATGAACAGAACGGCCGAAATGGTGGTCGCTCTCGAGAGTGTGGTGGCCGCGCCGCGCGGACCGAACGCCGCCTGACTACCCTGCCCGCCAAAGGCGGCCGAGATGTCGCCGGCCTTACCGCTTTGCAGCAGAACAACCACAATCAGAAACAGACAAACAATCACGTGAATGATGGTGACAAGAATAATCATGAAATTCTAAAGGTCCTAACGATTCGGTATGTGTAATGGAGCGGAGAAGCCGCACCCGGATGTCTTCAGTTTCCAGCTAACAGTTTGACATCTGCACCTCCTGTTGGTCAAGGGTGCGGCCATGATTCGAAGTACCGGCTCAAGTTGAATTTTGTCATTCCGAACCGGCGTTTTTTGCCGGTGAGGAATCTGCTGTTGGACGAACCGAAGCAGATTCCTCGCGCGATAAAACTGCGCTTCGGAATGACAAGCTTTTCAAACTGAGCCACTACCGCAATGATTCGAAGTGCTGGCGCTACGCCGCCTCGTCGAGATCACGCTTTGCGCCGTCGGCCGCCGAACAGATGTAGACAGCCGGCGCGATTCCGGTCGCCTGTCGGTATCGATCTACAATTTGATCGGCGAAGGTGGAAGCATCCGCGGCCTCGACCAAATTGATCGTCGATCCACCAAATCCCCCTCCGGTCATGCGTCCACCGTAGTAGCCTGGGAGGCCTTCGGCGATCTCGACCATGATGTCGAGTTCGCGGCAACTGACTTCGTACTGGTCGCGAAGACTGCGGTGCGATTCTCGCATCAGCTCTCCAAAACCCTTCAGATCGGCGGCCCGGAGGCGGCGCGCGCCATCGCGCACCCGTTCATTCTCCTCCACCACATGACGGCATCGCCGGTAGATTTTCTCAGGAACTTCCTGGGAGTGGCGGGTGAGTCGATCCAGCGAAAGATCGCGGAGCGCGCGTATTTCCGGATACCACTTTGCCAGGATTCTCACACCTTGCTCGCATTCCTCGCGGCGCCGGTTGTATTCGCCGCTGGCGTGCTCATGTTTGATCATGGTGTTACAGACCACCAT
>PLIO01000206.1:30559-33561 GCA_003140075.1 Acidobacteriaceae bacterium
TTGAGGCCGGTGAACGCAAGCGCGCTGGCCACTTCGATTCCCGCCGAAGAGCTGAGTCCCGCGCCAATCGGAATCTCACTCTCCACGAGCAGATTTGCGGCGGGCAGAGCGCATCCTCTCTGCTGCAAGACGGCCGCAATCCCCAACACATAGTCACACCAGGTGCCAGTAGCGTGCTGCGGCAGGTTGTCCAGGAAAAATTCGAAGGACTGGGGGAACTGCTGGGACTGAATGCGCAATTTGCGGTCGGGACGGCGAGAAGCGGCCACGCGAGTGCGAAGGCCGATGGCGCAGGGCATGACAAAGCCCTCGTTGTAATCGGTGTGCTCCCCGATTAAATTGACGCGGCCGGGGGCGCTAAAGATAGTAGGTTGTGCTCCGAACAAACCCGCAAATTGCAGCGCCAGCGCTTTGGACTCCATTCTTGGTCCTGATGAAACTCTGCTAATCAGCTGGCATGTGCAGCGGCACAGAGTAAGGATAACTTAGGAGGGGAGGTGGAAGCATTGCAGGATTATTGTACGATGCCCAAAGATGCTTCTAAATAATTGGTCTTAAATAATTTTATGGTGCGGAAGGGGGGATTTGAACTACTGCATCACGTTGATAACACGTAACTTACTGATTCTGCATCCGGCCTAAAGGCCCAAATGCCCCACAATCCCGCTTCCATTGTACGTTTATTGTACGGCGAATGCGCGCAGGAGAGAAAACCGCGCCGGAGCGCTTTCTCTCCGATTCTGCCGACAACAGTTTGACATCCGCCCCTCCCATCGGTCAAGGCCCACCGACTCCGGCGTCGCGGGTCAGTTTCCGGTTTGCAGGTGACTCAGGAACAATCCCCAACATAAAGTGAGCGAACCACGTCTGCACTTTTCAAGGAAAGTGACGAGTGGCGTCAAATTGTTGTCGCCAAAACATCTGTTCGCGTAAGTCTGGCATGACCAGAATTAGCTAAGTGCCGATCAAGACGTGAAATTGGCTGTCTACTTCGACGGGTCCTCCGGATCGCCGCTCATATTGATTGTTTGCACCCTATGAAATTCAACTGTTCCGTGCTTGGCACACGTCATTATCCACAAGGCGCCTTTTTCCTGATCGAGGAGAAATGTATGGGCTTCCTTACCGTGAACCGTTTGATGAATCGCAGATTGCACAACGACGAAACGAGTGGGCCACGTCTTTGAACGAGTCTGGTTCACAAGCCTATCTTCCAGCGTACTCTGCTCTTTTTTTTCGACCGGACCCGTTGCTGAGAAAGTCCCGAAGGCCAAGAGCACAACCGAGAGCAGCACCGCTGGGGCAAAGGCCCAGAGCATGATGTAGTGATACCCGGTACGCCAGCTTTTGGCCTTATCCAGATCGGTCTGCGTTTCAATCTGCTTTAACGCATAATCTGCGACCGCTATCCTATCCTGCGCGTGATCTTCCTCAAGTTTCTTAAGTTTTTCTTCCCCGGATACTTTAGCAAAGAGCCAAAAAAGGCAATTTACGCCCGACCAGACAGCCACCAAAAATAGCAACACCAAAAGAAGGAAAGTGGATTTTGCGATCAGCGACAGACCGCGCGCCTGCTCATAGTGGAGGAAGGCACCGCCCGCGGCGGCGGCCGACATGCCGACAACCCAGACGATTCCTTGCCGATATGAAGTGGCTGAATCTTCTGATGCCATGTGTCTAGTCTGGTGGAGGCGCCTTGAACATAAGAGCTACGTCACGCCTTGTAATTGTACGACCGCGCGATATCTCAATTAGCTTCTGGCACGCAATGGGTGCATCCTGAATCCAGTGTCGATACTGATCTTCCTGCCATTTTTCCTTCTCTGGAGTGGCAAAGAAAAATCTCGCACCAATAAAATTTAGTGCCATATCCAGCGCTGAGGGTTCGAATCTTGCGCGGGCGGCCCTTAACTCGTTCGCACAAAGCGCTAAAGTCTCAAAAGTTTGGGCAAGCAGTTCGAGCCTTCGATCCGCTGATTCGTTCTCGGTCGCCATCCGCAACCTCGACTGCAATTACAAAATAATTCGCGACTCGCCTACTGTGACCGCACACTCTAGGGTAAACAATTGGCGATACAGGAGAAAATAGCTCTCCGCAAGAGTATATCGCAGGCGTCGTGTCCACTCGCGGACACGGTGTCTGGAATCCGACAATCGCGCTTGCCAGGCTTCTTCAACCTATCCACCCAATCACTCTAATTCTTCGCAGCTATTCCTCCCAGGAATAGCTGTCCGCTGAACATTCATTGGACATCGTGATTGAGTGAGGTTCCTTCATCTGCAACTGGTTGGCAAGTGGCACGTCGGAGCTATTCCTCCCAACCCGCATAGAGGCTAGCCTGTGACTGAGCAGACTTCGGGGGAGGGCTGTTCGAACGAGCGTCTCACGACTCAGAGTCGGAGACGCTTTCGTTTTGGTGCACATCAGGAGTGACCTCCAAATGTGAACCGCACCAATGCCGTTTGCTTTTACGATCCCCCGCTTCAGTTCTCGCGCCGCCGCGCTCGTTTTTGCGGATTGATTGGTCATGATCTGCTGCGTCGGCATATATTCAGCGCATGAGGTCCGGTGTCGGGCGTAAGGCGCGAGGATTCAATGCGATAGGCATTTTCTTGTTCTTTGGAGCGGTGATGGCAGGTCTCGCCGCAATCACTCTCCTTTGGCGAGGGACACCGCTTGATCGCCTGTGGGTTCTCAATCAGATGGCGTACAAGCGGCTCGTGCCTATGGGCCGTGTCGTTGGGGTTCTGTTCCTCCTGCTCAGCGGGGCCCTCACCACGGCAGGAATCGGGTGGTTCCGACGCCGCCCTTGGGGATGGAAACTCGCAGTTGTAATCATCGCCACGCAGGTTGTGGGGGATCTCGTTAACTGTGTTAGAGGCGACTCGCTGCGAGGTGGAACGGGTCTCATTATCGCCGGTGCACTATTGCTGTTTCTCTGGCGGCCAAAGATCAGAGACAGCTTTGTCTAGAATCTCTTCCGAAGAAATTCAAAAACGAC
>PLIO01000127.1 GCA_003140075.1 Acidobacteriaceae bacterium
TTGACCATGAGAATGGCGATGCGACGGTTTACCCGACTCACGAATGCATTCAGCAAGAAGCTGTCGCATTTGAAAGCTGCCGTTGCGTTGCGCTTTGCTTACTACAATAAGTGTCGCGTGCGTTCAAGCCTTCGAGTTACACCCGCGATGGAAGCGGGTTTGGCGGATCACGTTTGGTCGATTGGAGAATTGCTCTCCGTACAGAATGCCAGCCAAGTGCGCGTATGATTTGCTGTGTTTCAACCCGAGGGCCTCAGCCCAATACTTCGCTTCAAGGACTCCGTATAGTCTGACAAGGAGAAGAAACATGCCCTCCCCGGGGACAGCCGCCGACATTTCAGCACAGGACGCCAACGACCTCCTACAAAAGCTGATTACTGAATCTGCCAATGTGCAAGCTGTGTTCTGGGGACGCGGTGATGTATCGGTAACCGTCCGTGGATTTGCGTCCCGGCCTGTTGATGGAGTAGTGCAGATCACGGAAGGTAAGGGACTGGACAGCGCATCTCTTTCTTTCGGCCTAAGAGATGTCATTAAGTTTAAGTATGCCGACAACCGCGCTTTCCCGTCCGCCGATGTTCCGGGCGTTCCTCGACGCCTCTCGGCTCTCATCTTTGTGTACCCAGACGACACACAGGTTGCTCTATTTGAGCTAGCCGATACGCCTTGAGCCTCTTGTCTTTTCGCCATAGAACTGCCGCAATCTGGGTAATTAGATGAAATTTCAAACCACAGAAGAAGCTACGAACGCGATTTTGCGGATCATCGAAGAAGAAGCCTCGCGGCTCGGTCTCAAACCGAACACCGAGAAAACCGAATCGCACATCCGATCCAACGAACTGATGGTGTCGCTCAAACAGAACGATCAGGTCTTTCGTATCAGGCTCAAAGTGGTGCGCGACGAGTGTCGTGCTCCGCTAGACTTCCTGTTGGGGACTGGCTACATTCAGACGGAATGGGAGATGACTCTTGAGCCAGAGGTTCGCGAGACCGCTGGTCCGCCGTACTGCTGGAAACTGATGCCACGCGACGAATCCACTGCAAGAGCCTCTCATCCGCGCATTCTGGAAGAGGAGTGGCTACGGCGACTGATACGGAAGAAGCTAGCCGCCGTGCATGACTGAAAGCGCGCAACTCCAAGGGCGGAGGCGAAGTTGAACGAAGAATCTCTTTGGAATGCTGGGTAGTTTTCTTTTTCACTATGCCGTCTCAGGTGTAAAATAGACACGGCGAAACTGTATCTAAAAGCAACCAAAAATCACTAGAAAAAGGCTCAATTCCCGTTGAGCCTTTTTTCTTTTTAAGGAGGGCACACACATGATGAACGAAGAACCGCTTGATTCTTCCGAGAAAATCGCCACAAAGCTGCGAGAGCATGACTCTAAATTCAGCGCTCAGTATGCAGCTACCGACGATCTCCTCAAGAGAGTCTGCAAACTAGAGCGGGAACTGGCAGCTCTAAAATCACGATAGGTCGCCTAGCAGGTTGGGGCCGCAGGGCCGATTGTTCGGCCCCAACTTTCATCAACACGGAGTTAAGACACTGCCTCTCTCCCTCCTGCCTTGACACTACTTTCTCACGCCTTTATCCTTTAAGTTGCTCCTTGCGGTACTTGCGCCTTCTTGGCGTGCTTCCGCGGGCCTAGGGCGGCGATTGGACGGGGCGCGGAGGTTTCCGATGTTCTTCGAGATCAAAGAGTTAGAACTTCATCCCGTGGAGTTTGCGGAGAGGTTCGAACCAGGCGTGATCGACCTGGGATCGGATTACCGCCAGATTTCTCCGATCAAAAGCAGCGGGCGGGCGGATCTGGTCGAAGAGCATCACGGCAAGCACAAGATCATACAAGACATTCGCGTGAAGGGCCGGCTCACGACCAGCCTGGAATCGAGCTGTGCGCGGTGTCTGGAGCCGATCACGCAGGACGTAAAGCGGGAGTTCGACCTGTTATATCGTCCTCAGGGCTCGGACGCGGGACGGGACGAGATCTCGGTGACCGATGCGGAGGCCGAGATCAGCTATTATGAAGGCGAAGGGCTTCTGCTCGATGATGTTGTCCGCGAGCAGATCCTGCTGGCCGTCCCCTTGAAGCTTACGTGCCGGGAAGATTGCAAGGGGTTGTGTCCGCAATGCGGCCAGAATCTGAACGAGGGCCAGTGCGCGTGCGCAGTAACGCGGGAAGAACCGCGGTGGGCCGCGCTAAAGGAAATCCGCAGCAAGCTGGCGCATTAAGATGATAAGGAAGCGAGCCAAACGCGCGATTAACGCATCGCAAAGAACGCGATGCTTCGCGCGGCTCGCCCAGATCCTTCACGGCGCAAAGAACGCTTGTTCAGGATGACAACCAAATTGATTCATGCGAGGCCGGTGGGCCTCGGTGAGAGGAATTCTTAGACCATGCCAAATCCAAAACGACGTCATTCGCAGAAGCGCACTTCGACCCGGCGGGCGCACGATGCCCTGAAGAGCCACTCTCTCTCCGAGTGTCCGAACTGCCACGAGAAGAAGATGCCGCATCGCGCTTGCGCCAAGTGCGGCTACTACAAGGGCCGCGAGGTTCTCGAAGTAAAGGAAGCCAGCTAGCTCGCTGTCACCATGCCTAGCGTGATCGCGCTGGATGCGATGGGTTCGGACCGGGCGCCCAAGCCCGAAATCGAAGGCGCGATTCATGCTGCGCGCAACTACGGCATGCGTGTGCTGTTGATTGGTCCGGAAGCCACGGTCAAAGCGGAACTGGAGCGTCACCCGGCGGCATCGCGGCTGCCCATTGAAGTCGTCCACGCCAGCGAATTCATCACCATGCAGGATAAGGCCGTGCAGGCGGTGCGCGCCAAGCGCGACTCCTCCATGCGAGTAGGACTGCGGCTGGTTCGCGAAGGACGAGCGGCGGGCTTTGTCACCGCCGGCAATACTGGCGCCGCGATGGCTACGGCCAAGATGGTGCTAGGCGCGTTGCACGGCGTGGACCGTCCTGCCTTGGCGGCGGTTTTTCCCACGGCTCCAGGTACCGCCGCGATTTTGCTCGACGTGGGCGCGAACGTGGATTGCAAGCCGCACAATCTTGAACAGTTCGCGGTCATGGGCGAGATTTATTTCCGGTCGATGTTTGGCCACACCATGCCCCGCTCTAGTTTTTCCGCCGGCAAACGGCCGCGCGTGGGATTGCTCTCCATCGGCGAAGAGGAAAACAAGGGCAACGAGTTGACGCGCAAATCGTTCCAGGTCCTAAAGCGGCTGCCTTTGAATTTTGTGGGCAACGTTGAAGGCCGCGACCTGTTTAATGGCCACGTCGAGGTCGTCGTAGCGGACGGTTTCGTGGGCAATGTTGCGCTTAAGATTTCGGAAGGAGTTGCCAATCTGGTGCGCACCGCGCTGAAGGAATCGCTGAGGGCGACGATCACCAGCCAGGTCGGCGCTATGCTGTCGCGCAGCGCATTCGCCCACTTCAAGAAGCGCATCGACCACACCGAATACGGCGGCGCACCCCTGTTGGGGTTGAAGGGTGTATGTATTATCACGCACGGCTCATCCAACGCGAACGCCATCAAGAATGCAGTGCGCGTGGCAGCGGAGTTCGCAGAGCGGCACATCAATCAGTCGATCGAGCAGGGACTGGCTGCGCTTCGGCCTGCAGTGGCGGAAGCCGTAGTCGCTCCGGTTCACTAGCTTTCCGAAAATCATGACGGAATCACGAGACGCAGCCAGCGCCGCCACGACAAAGATCGCATTCATCTTCCCCGGCCAGGGCTCGCAGGTCGTTGGCATGGGCAAGGAACTCGCCGGGAAATATCCCATCGCGCGGCAAACGTTTGAAGAAGCTGACGAAGTGCTGGGCTACAAATTGTCGCAACTGTGTTTTGAAGGCCCAGAAGACCAACTGCGTCTGACCGAGATCACTCAGCCCGCGATTCTCACGGTGTCGATCGCGGCACTCCGAGTACTTGAGGGCCGCATCCCCAAGCCAACTTTTGTAGCAGGCCACAGTCTGGGTGAGTATTCGGCGCACGTTGCGTCGGGGACGATCAGCTTTGCCGATGCTGTGCGAACCGTGCGCAATCGCGGCAAGTATATGCAGGAAGCGGTTCCCGTGGGCGTGGGAGCAATGGCGGCAATCCTAGGTATGGACTTGGAAAAAGTTGTTGCGGTTTGCCAGGAGGCGGCGCAAGACGAGGTCTGTGCCCCCGCGAACATTAATTCGCCGGAGCAGATTGTGATCTCCGGCAACACGGGGGCGGTAGAGCGCGGGGCGAAGCTGGCCGACGAGCGGGGAGCGAAACGCGCGAAGCTGCTGCCGGTGAGCGCACCCTTCCACTGTTCGCTGATGAAGCCCGCACAGGACCGTCTTGAAGGAGACTTGAACAAGCTGAAGATGCAGAAACCCGTGTATCCCGTGGTCTGCAACGTTGAGGCATCCTTGATTGGTGACGAAGTGCGAGCGCGAGACACGCTGGTCGCCCAGGTAACCGGCTCGGTGAAGTGGGAGCAGAGCATGCGTCTGCTGATCGCGCAGGGCGTGCAAACCTTCGTGGAAATCGGGCCGGGTAAGGTTCTTTGCGGCCTGATGCGGCAGATCGACCGGTCGAAGCCCTGCTCGAATGTGGGCGACGAGGCATCGCTTACCAAAACGCTGGAGCAGTTCGCAAGTTAGGCTCTAGCGGAATTCCAGATCGCAGGGCGGCGTGCTGATTGTCTTATCCGATTTATCCACGTACAACTGAGCGTGCTGCGCGCGATCGTTCACGGTCACATCAACAACTACTCCGGTTCCACCGCCCGGACAATTGCTGGCGCCGTAAATCTTATAGCTCTTGATCACACCCCATTGGCCGCCGGGTCCCCAATCCTGCCAGAATTCGTTGAAGGGATATTGCGCATGACTCTGCGCATGCTGTTTCCATCCGGGATCGGCGTAGTAGATCCCGTAGGCCGCTTCGAAATCTTGCCTCTGCAACGAAGAGAAAAACTTGCCGGCGATTCGTTCCTCCGGCCAGAAACGGTTCCACCAGCCTACGACAATCAACACCAGAACAAGAACAACTGCGGAAACAATCCGAGCTTTGTTCCTGCGCTCTTTTTCCGGATGGTATTCTTTTGCGTCCAGTAGGGTCATCGCTCTCTAGGATAACGGACGCGGCGGGTAAGTCAAAAGTTCCAGAAAAGAAATCGGGTGATCTATGATCGGATCATCGGGTGATCTTTATATGACCCGATCACCCGATCGCCAGATTACCCGATTCTTCACAGCGTGCGCTTGAACAGCGGAATCGCAATCGCGAGCGTGGCCGCGGCAAAGATCGTCAGGTACAGCATGTCACCTCCGACCGCCGTCAGAGTCGTCTCTTTCAGCAATAAGCACTTGAAACCATCCACGGCGTAAGTAAAAGGGTCGACCCTGGCGATCGCCTTCAACCACGGCGGGAAAGCCTGGATGGGATAGATTGCGCCGCTGGGAAAGAACAGCAGCGTATTCAGAATGCCAAACATCGCCCGTGGCACCAGCGGGTCATCGATGCGCACCATCAGCAGGAACATCATGGTGTTGAAGGCCAGCGATGTAAGCACAATCATCACCAGCAGTCCAAGCATAGTGACCGGATTGAAAATCGTACTCACCCCGGAAATCAGCGCCCCAATCACGCAAATGATCACGCCCGTCATCACCGCCTTGATCGCGCCCGCCAGGTTAAGCCCCAGCACCAGTTCGAGCTTGGTAATGGGCGTAACCAGATAGCCTTCATGCACTCCGCGCGCCTTGTCATCGATGTACAGCATGCCGCCGCCGATCATCACCGAGAC
>PLIO01000237.1 GCA_003140075.1 Acidobacteriaceae bacterium
TGCGAGTGATACTGCACCGTGCGCGCGGACTCCTGCGCTGAAGTGCCAACGACAGAAGAGGCAAGCAAAAGGCAGTGGATGGCGTATTTCAGATAGCGCATAGCATTTTCTCCTTATCGATTCGTAGTGGACGTGGATACGGCCAGCGCACGCGGCTGGAATGGATGATCTTCCGCCAGACGGCGAAGCCCGTCGGCAATACCGAAGCGGTCGAAATAGTCGCGCTTCTTCAAGTTGTCGCGGGCATTGTTAGTTGCCATCCAGTGCGAGACTGAATCGACGTTCAATTGAACTTTCTTCGAGCTTTGAGCCTTACGAATGAGCATCTGGCCGGGAGGAACGAGGCCTGCAATGAGGTCTAACTCCGTGTCGTTCAAATGGAATGCCTCGCGGTAGACTTCGCGGTTCATCTCCGGGTTTGCCAGAAAGATCTTGGTGGGGCAGCTCTCGGCTACAATCGCCAGCATTCCGGACTCTTCAAGCTCTTTGATGGACTGTGTCGCCAGGATCATGGCCGCGTTGTGCTTGCGCCAGGTCTTCTGCGCCTGAACGACGTAATTGCGGATGGTCTCGTTCTTGATGAACAGCCACGCTTCGTCGAGCAGAAAGGTTTTGAAGGTGGCGAGCCTTTTCGGGTCGGCAATCTCGTTCGACGCACGGTGCAAAACGTAAAACAGCAGTGGTTCCAACACCTCGGGGGCGTCATTCCAGCCGTGGAAGTTGAAGGTCTGAAAGCGCGAGAACGAAAGGGTGTCCTCGGCGTTATCGAACAGGAAGCCGTATTGTCCGCCACGAGTCCAGCGATGCAAGCGTTCTTTTAGCTCGCCGATGATGTTGCCAAAGTTTGAGATCGTCCGCTGATTCGGCTCCAGCACGTAGATGCGCTCAATTGCATCCCATAGACGGCGTTCTTCTTTGAAGTCGATTCGGTAGCGCTGCTCATTGCCCTCAATAAGCACGCGGAAGAAGCTGAAGAGAAATTGCAGGTTCTCTTTTGTCCGGGGGAGCGAGAACGGATTGATCGTGAAATCTTGCGCCTCCTGACCCACATTGAGGTAAGATCCGCCGAAGATCGTGGTGAGCGACTGGAAGCTGCCGCCGATGTCGAAGATGAACGTCAACGGCGAGTACTTCTGCGCGTTCTGCAACACAAAATTACAAAAATAGGACTTCCCACTCCCCGTCATCCCCAGAATTAGAGTATGGGCAACTTCACCGTTATGCAGGTTGAGGAAATACGGTGTCTGATTATCGCTTTCAAGCGCCGCCAAGTATTCGGTCCCGAGATGCGCGTTTGTCTTTTCACCGGGGAGGATCGTAAACAAGAAAGATAGGTCCGCGTAGTTCGTATTCAACAGATACAGCTTGCGGAGGTTCACTGCATAGTTCCCCGGCACAGTGGCGAAATATGCGTTCAGTTGATTGTAGGTTTCCGCAAACAGATTACCGTCCGCGTTGGTGAAGACCCCCGTGAATTGGGCAACGAGCGGATCGAGTTCCGCTTGCGACTGACCGTACAGCACGATTGTCAGCGAGAAGTCGCCCAACGCTTGACCGTCACCGAGGGCTCGAAGACAATCGCCGAGATTCTCGATGTCAGCCTGCTTCGATTCGTCTACCAGCACGTCGCGCGGGTTCGTTTTCGTGGTGTCATTACCCATCTGAGAGACGAATCCCGTTTTCGACATATTGAAATGGCGGCGCCGTTTGTTTACCTCTTTACGGGCTTTATCCGTAGAAAGCGGCGTCCACTCTGTGACGACATAAAAATTGGCAGGAATCTTGAGCAGTGCGTCGAGCACCAGCGGCCGCGTTTCGGTGATGGCCTCCTTCATCGTCAGCACACGCACGAAGTGGTCCCCGACGCGGAGATGGTCGCGCTCGGCTTCGATGTCGGAGTTGACCACCTGATAGTCGAGAAACTGCGTGGACTGCGGTTTGCCCGCTACGCGCCAATCGTCATAGTTCAACAGGCGACGTAAAAACTTGAACTGAGCTTGCTGATTCAGAATCTCGATTTGCATGAAGTCCGCGAGCTGCCGAGCAAACGCCTGGACCTGTTGTTCGAGCCGGCAAACATCGTGCTCGATTTGCGAGCGCAATAGCGTCTTCATGCTGTTGCTGATGAACTGAGTTCTGAGTTCTTCCATCGCGCCAGCGGGGTCGCGAAAGAGTCGAGCGAGAGCCGCACCGATGCCGGTCTTTGACCGGCTCCCTTCCAGCACAATGCAATAGAAGATTTCAACCTGATAGAGGCGCTCACGCTTCGCGTCAAAAAACTTCCTGCGCTGATCGATTGCCGCTGCCACGACGGGGTCGTCGTACTCGGCAAACGGAATGTTGGGGCAGTTGGATTTGAAGAGGTATTGGTAGACATGGAAGCCGGGTCCGAACGCCTTGAGCGAGGCTTCCAATCGCTTAACCGCGTATTCCTGCTCCGAGCGATCAAGACTCTCGTAATCCACTCCGGGAACGCTTAAAACCATGCCCACATCGCCGCTCTTGGTCAGGAACGTCGTCTCGTTCCAAAAGCCGTAGAGGTTGATGTAATCATTTAGAGCTGCGCTCTCCTTCCAGGGCTTGATAACCTTATCGAGCCGCAACATCAGACCACCTCCACACGGGGCACTTGCTGCTTGGCAGCGTCGTAGCGCAGCTTGTACCGTTCGGACTTGGCCAGGATGCGAAGGAACGCCGGATCACTATTCGTTACCCAATGGCCGAAGGCAAAGCCGCCGACGAAAACGGCGATGCCGGCGAGGATGGAATTGAAGAGATTGAAAGCCCCCACCGCTCCGACACACACGAAGTAGAAAAGCGTGCGCTCTACGCCCAGATAAGTGAGCGGCTTGTGCAGGCTTTTGAACACTCGATTTGTGCGCTGCTTTTGCTGCGGTTTGTCCGACACGGATTTCCTCGTTTGGAGAATGACGGGGCCAGAGAATCAAAGGTGGCTGCGGGCCGCTACACGCCCCAGAGCCAACTGAGGACATTCGCGGCCATGACAGCTATGCCAGTCCCTGCGGCGACTCCGGCGAGCGCCTTCTTCGCGCCCGGTTCACCGTGCGCGAAGCCATAGCCGCCGATCACGATGGCGATCAGGCTCGCGACCTTGGCCACGGTGCCAGTGAAGAGTGTTTGTAGGGAGGTGAAACCGGTGTCGAAGGGACTCCCCTGAGCGTGAGCTGCAAGGGGCACGATCAGAAGAAATCCGAGAATTGAGAGTTTCGGGAATGGGAAGCGAATCGGCCGATGAGTCTGTTGGGTAGACCGAGTCGAATGAGGAACCGAATGCGACATGAGAACCTCCGGGAGTGACCTGAAATTGGGCTGATGTGTTGGTCACCCTATCGGGCCGGAGGTGGTGTCGTCCAATGACTTCTTGATCGTGTCTTATTCCGTCTGGTTATAATTCCGCCGTTGCGGGCCTTTCCCAATGTCAGTAGAAGCTGTTAGGATGTTTCTGTGCTGAAGATTGCTCAATACCTGTTGGTGGTTTCGCCGAGATTGTTTTCGATCTGGCTCGTCGTGCAACTAGCGATCCAGGGTGTTCTCGGCGGCGAAGAGGCGCTGGAATCGCCCATAATTTATTGGCGGTTTATTGGCGGTTTCTGCCCGATGGGAGACAATCTGGGTCGCTCTGGGCAATCGAGGCATTTTATGCAAATCGCGCAAGGCCGCATAAACACTGGCGATTCTGCATATCGTTGATTTGGCAAGTGGGGACGTAGTTCAGTTGGTTAGAACGCTGCCCTGTCACCGACTCCCCAGCAGAGAAGCAACCACGCATTCGCTTTTTCCGTGCGTAGGATAGCTTTCCCCCCGGCTTTCCTCCATTCCTCCACACAAGCTTCACTCAAACTGGGAGACATCGCGGCCTCTTTCCGCCAAAACGACTGATTTCAGAATCAGTTGTTCGATCGTTCGATGACAGCCTAAGCGAACTCCTCAGACTGCTCTGTGGATGATCTCTCCAGTGCAAAGGTCTCGGTCGTGTAGATCAACGCAGTGCGCACATGAGTGGGAAGCCAGTCCAACATCACCCACGAGTCAAGCCTGATGGGCGAGAGCTTGTCGCACCGCTTCTGGACGAATTGGCAAATCTCGAAGACGCACACCTGAAGCGGCAAAGATCGCGTTTCCAATCGCCGGGGCAACAGCGGTAGTCGCGGGCTCGCCCAGTCCAACTGGCATTTCTGCACTGGGAATAAATTCGATTTCGAGTTCCGGGATTTGTCCCATTCGGAGCACTCTGTAGCTATCGAGATTCGTGTCCTTCGGTTGGCCTTTGACGAACTCGGTTCCCTCGTACAGAGCGGTCGAAAGACCCCACAAAGCAGCCCCCTCCGCCTGAGCTGCGGCGCTATCCAGATGAATGACGGTTCCAGCATCGACGACCAAGGTTAGCTTCTCTACTGCGACGTGCCCGTTTGAGCGGTCCACCCGCACGCGAGCAGCACAGGCGATCCAGGTCGGCATTGAGCGTTCCTGCCCGAAAGTGGAGGCAATGCCGAGCCCCACATCTTTCGGCATGGTACTGCCCCACCCGGCTTTCTGCGCGCAGCGGGAGAGCACCGCGGCCTGCCGATGCGCCCCGCCTACGGAGTTCGGTGCCGACCCGGCGTTGCCACCGGCGCCGTCAAGCAAGCTCAGCCGGAACGCCACCGGATCGATGCCGGCCTCGTGGGCGACCTCGTCCATAAAGCTCTCAACAGCCCAACTGGTCCAGCCCGCGCCCACCGATCGTAAATAGCCGGGCCGGAATGCCCGCTGTGCCAGGTCATTTTGAAGTGCCCGAACGCGGTGTGCGCCAACGTTGTACCAGTGGTCTGCTCCCGAGATGGCGAAGGGATCGAAGGAGCGCCCTTAGCGTCTTTCCCTAAAAAGCTGGGGGAATTCCTGGAGACCCGGTTTCTCACAATCGTTCTAGCCCAACGTGGCTAGACCGGCGGACCGCCTGTTCCAATCGAGAACTGGGCCGTGACAGCGAAATCCCAACCGTAACTAATTGAAAACACGCAGTCTCTAGTCCTTTGTTGAAACTTCTTGCCACCTCGATAGTCAACTCTACTATGGTTTGGCAGCATCAGGCCATTCGTATCAAAAAACGACGGCATCGATATTCGATCAGCTTATTAATTCAAGAGGAACAATATGAAAATTGGCATGTATTGTATGACCGTGCTTATGCTGGCGTGTTCGGCCTCATTGTTCGGACAGACCGCCATGACCGGCGATTCCTTCATGAAAAAGTCAGAGGTCAAACAGATGACGATTACCGGCTGCATCGCCGAAAAAGATGGCAAGTAGATGTTCAAGAACAAGAAACACCCAGATGGCGTCGAGCTGATGAGTTCCGATGACCTCAAACCGCATGTCGGACACTAGGTCAGCTGCGAGTGATCCGCTATTAAAATTCACCAAACACTTCGATAAATCGCATGGCATTACCTACTGACAAGCGAGAGTTTAAAGCCGCTAGCCGCCGTGAATTGCTCAAACTGCTGCCGTTGGCGGCCCTCGGCGCTTTTGCCGTGCCTAAGTTTCAAGAGCCGCTGCTAAAAAAAGGACTGGCGTTTAGCGACTGGATGTCGGACAAGTGTTTCCGTTCCCATCACCTTGCGCCCACGTTTAAGGCGAGTGACCTCACACCCCTGGACAAGTTTTACGTCAACACATTTGACGTGGACGACCCCGAAGTGGACCTCGACCGCTGGTCCCTTGCGGTCAGCGGAGAAGTCCAGAAGCCAGGTACTTACAATCTGGCAGCCATAAAGGCCCTGCCGAAATTTGCTCAGAATACGCGGCACATCTGCGTGGAAGGTTGGGATGTCATCGGCCGTTTCGGCGGCGCCAGGCTCGCAGATTTTCTGGCCATGGTGGGCGCTGATCCGCACGCCCGCTTCATCACGGTTGAGTGTGCCGACAGCTACTACGAATCGGTGGACATGGCCACCGCGCTGCATCCGCAGTCGCTCATGTGCTACGAGATGTATGACCAGCCGTTAACGCGGAAGCATGGTGCACCCTTACGGCTGCGCATGCCGACCAAAATTGGCTACAAGCAAGCGAAATATCTTACGACGCTCACAGTCACCAATGTTTTATCGAAAGTAGGCTACTGGGAAGATCAGGGATACTCCGAATTCTATTCGATTTGAAGATGAGGCCGCATTGAAAACCAAAACCATTCGAATCGAAGAGGAAAAAAGTGGCACGACGACTGCTGTTTATGAACACCCATACATCGTGCGTCTCTGTCATTGGGCCAACACGATCTCGCTCTTTGTATTAATCGGCAGTGGTTTGCAGATCTTCCGTGCCTTCCCCAGCTTTGGCAGCAAGGTGCCGCAGACNNTTCGCGGGCGTGTGGCCGATGGTGCGCCGGTATTTTTTCTTCGGTCCGAAGCCGCAGCAGCGCGAAACCTATAACGCCTTACAGAAACAGGCATACACCACAGTCATGATTTTAGGAGTGCTTTCCGTGGTCACCGGTTTTGCCATCTGGAAACCGGTGCAACTCTCCGGACTGGCATGGCTGATGGGCGGTTTCCATTGGGCGAGGCTGTGGCACTTCTTAATCATGATTGCGATAGCCCTGTTCATCCTCGGCCACCTGGTGATGGTCGCGCTACACGGCTGGCAGAATTTCGTTTCCATGCTTACCGGGTGGAAGAAAGATCCGGAATATCTTTCCGAGTAAANNAGAGCGGCGAACATGATTTGTTCTATCGCCTGATTCAACCGTACGAGAGACGCGTGTATGCGACCGCGCTTTCGATTGTAAGAAATGAAGCCGATGCCGAAGATATCGCACAGGACTCGATCCTCAAGGCCTTCCGCCACCTTTCGCAGTTTCGCGGCGAGGCCAGGTTCAGCACCTGGCTTCTTCAGATCACCATCAATGAGGCGCGTATGAGAAAGCGCCGCATGACGCTCCGTGCCATGGAATCCATCAGCGATCA
>PLIO01000153.1 GCA_003140075.1 Acidobacteriaceae bacterium
TCGCGGCTCATGCCGGGCTTGCGCGGGATGCCGGCGGTGATGACGACGATGTCGGAATTCGCCGTGTCTTTGTAGTCGTTGGTGCCGGTGATATAAGAGTCGCGCTTCTCGATCGGCATGGCTTCGAGCAAATCCAAGCCCTTGCCTTGCGGCACGCCTTCAACGATGTCAATGAGAACGACGTCGGCCAGTTCCTTCGAAGCGATCCAATGAGCCGCGGTCGCGCCTACGTTGCCTGAGCCTACGATGGTGACTTTCTTTCGCATGATTTCCTTTCTAAGAGCGGACCAAATGCTTTGTGAGATGCAACAGAAGATGGTCGTCCAGCAAAATCTGCATTCCTTCTTTCACGCACTGGTATCGATAGGTAACTCCGCGGCCGTCCGGTATATATCCGCGCTTTACATAAAGCCGCTGCGCCTGGTTGTAGCCGGGATGCAACCCTACACTGATCCCGACAGCGCCACACCTCAGCGCAATTTCTCCTTCGGCTCGATCCAGCAACTGCGTGGCAATTCCTCTCCTGCGAAATGCGGGAAGCACATTCAAATCCTGGATCTCTGGAATCTTCGAATCCGCGAACGGGAGATATGCCGGCATCCAGTTGACCGTTAAGTACCCGGCAAATTGCTTGTCGGTCGTGGCAACCAGGCAGGTACGACTTCCCGACGCCTGCTCCGCCAGATACCGGCGATATTGAGCCGGGGGTTTGCAGAACCCCAGTATTTGAAACGAAGACGATATCGTTTCCGGGTCTGCCTCGTTAAGAGCCCGAATCTCAACCGGGTCAGCCATTTTCTCGTACCGTGCGGGCATCCAGCAAATCAAGCCAGCGCCGGTACGCTCGCGCCCATATTCTCGATGATGACGTCGGCGAACTGGCTGGTTTTTACTTTGGTCGCGCCTTCCATCAGGCGCTCGAAATCGTACGTAACTTTCTTCTGCAGAATGGTCTTCTCCAAGCCGCCTTCGATCAGCTCGGCGGCTTCGCTCCATCCCAGAAAGCGGAACATCATCACCCCCGAGAGCATCACCGAGCCGGGATTGATCACATCTTTATCCGCGTACTTCGGAGCCGTGCCGTGCGTCGCTTCGAAGATGGCGTAGCCATCGCCAATGTTTGCACCCGGAGCAATCCCCAACCCGCCCACCTGCGCCGCGCAAGCGTCCGAAATGTAGTCTCCGTTCAGGTTTGGCGTGGCCAGCACGGAGTATTCGTCCGCTCGCGTGACCACCTGCTGGAAGATAGAATCGGCAATCCGGTCGTTAATCATTATTTTCTTCTTCCATTGGCCGTTTCCGTGCGTGGCGTAGATGCGGTCGAGCACCTCTTTCACTTCCTGTTCGACAGCCTGCCGGAATGCGGGCGGAGCGAATTCCATTCCCGGTTCCACCAGTTCCGCATTCCGCGCAACCGTCAGAGTCGGATTCTTGTCTTTGTTGTCGACGATCCAACTCTCGCGCTCGGTGATTACTTTGTCGCGAAATTCTTCGGTCGCGAGTTCGTATCCCCACTTGCGAAACGCACCCTCGGTAAACTTCTGGATGTTGCCCTTATGCACCAGCGTCACGCTCTTGCGCCCGGTCTCGATCGCATGAAGAATCGCCATGCGCACCAGGCGCTTGGTTCCGGTTATCGAGATCGGCTTGATGCCGACGCCAGAATCCAACCTTATCTGCTTCTTGCCACTCTTCAGCATATCCTTGTTGATAAATTCGATCAGCTTCGCGCACTCGGCAGTTCCCTCTTCCCATTCGATGCCGATGTACACGTCCTCCGTGTTCTCGCGAAAGATGACCAGGTCCATGCGCTCCGGATGCTTCACCGGTGAGGGCACACCCTTGTAGTACTTCACCGGCCGCACGCAGCCGTATAGATCCAGAATCTGCCGCAGCGCCACATTGAGAGAACGAATGCCGCCGCCGACCGGCGTGGTCAGCGGTCCTTTGATCGCAACCCGAAATTCGCGAATGGCGTCGACGGTGTCATCGGGAAGCCAGGTATCGAATTTTGCCTTGGCCTTCTCGCCGGCGAAAACCTCGTACCACCTGACGCGACGCTTGCCTTTGTACACCTTCTCGACCGCCGCGTCGAACACTCGCAGCGACGCTTTCCAGATGTCGCGCCCGGTTCCGTCGCCTTCAATAAATGGAACGATTGGATTCTCCGGCACCTCGTACTTTCCGCCTGCATAGCCGATCTTCTTTCCATCGGACGGTACTGCCACGCCGTTATAAGACCCCGCCATCGACTGCCTCCCTAATGAGTTTCGCGTCGTTGCAGAAAACCTTTGATTATAAAGAATCTGCGAAACACGAGCACTAACATAATTCCGCTTCGCCCTGGCTCATCCCATTCCGGCAGGCGTTTTGTCACCATCGTCTCGTCCCAAAGGATTTACGCACGCCCACGGTCATGTAACGTCCCCAGGGTCCGTTATTGCCCAGATCGGCCGGGCCAAGGTTGGTGTCGCGCGCGCCGAGTCGATCGAAAAGGAAGTGCTGGGTCACGCGAAACTCGAATCCCTTTCCGATATAGACTGCGCCTCCCCAGGAATGCTCGACGCCAATCGCATCCGGCGACCACGTATAAAGAGTTTGCGGGATAGTCTTGCCAAACAGGAACGACGGCGCGCCGAACACCATGAAACGCCGCAACTCGCCCCGTCCAAAGGGCCGAACCTCTAGCATTCCGGAGAGCATGTAGCGCGCAAACATGCTGCAGGGTGCGTTCACGCCGCCGTACTGCCCCGCGTTGCCGGCGCACAGGTTGGGATCAATTTCGTTGTGCGGAGGCGCAAGGTCCAATTGCCCCCATCCCCAAAACATATCGCGCGGAAAGAACATTCGTTCCTCGCCTGCGTTCCCCTGCGCAGCGTTCACAGGCGGTGCGCTCTGCGCTCCGGCCAAAATCGAAACCAGTACAGGAAATGCAAGAATCCACGCCAACGTTTTCATCCAGCCTCCAAGAATAGGTTTTGCCTGGGAATCTACGGTCTGTGCAACACGCCTACCATTCTCGTCATCGCGCCCTGCGAGAAGACGGAATCGTCCGCCGACGGGTCCGTAGGAGCGCAACATTGTAACCCAACGGCGGGGACCCGGTGGGATTCTGATGACTAGGTTGTCCGCCGTCAAGCGCACCGTACGGAGGTTTAGAGCGCTCCGTACTTCCAGAATTCATATCCGGAATTCTGATTTATTCCATCCATAGAATCGCTGGCGGGGCCCGGAAGTCTGCAAGGACTTGCAGCATAAGCACCTTAGCGTTTGGCTGGAGAATTGCTAAGTCATTCATACTAGAAGCCCGGAGCGCACATGCCCCAAGAAGTGTCTGTGTCGTATCAGGCGATAAAGAGCAAGGTTTACCGGCTGATTGATGCCTTGGTTGTTGGTGAAAAATCGGAGGCTGACGTCCAGGAATCCATCCGTCGGTGGTGGGATCTCATACATCCCGCCGACAGGCCTATCGCTCAGAAGTACCTGCTTGCCGTTCTCGAGCACTCTTACCTGGCTGTCGACGCCATCGAGGAAGGCCTCAAGGAGGCAACTGACCACGAGTCACTCCGGCCCTCCGAGGCGCCCAGGACGATGAGGCTGGTTAGCAGAATGGTGAAGCAGGCGGCCAGACAGACAACCCTCAGTCCCACTGTCTGAGCTGGCAGGCTTGAAGGGTCCCAGCCTGAATGTAGCCCGGCCTGAATGTAGGTGCGGTTCGCCGCTTTACAGAGTCGTCTTTTTTGTTCCGGGCGGGCTCAGAGACACAGATTTTACATTTGCGCGATTGCACATTCCCTCAGCTCCCGCTATTCTCAACTCCAGCGATTTCATCCGCGTGATGTGCCGCTTTTTAAAGCCGACTGGCGTCTGGACCCCGTCAGGAGTGATCGATGAGATTTCCTTATCTGCAGTTGCCGATTAAACTTTGTGGTTATCTTTTGTTTGGAGCCCTGCTGATTATGGCTGGAACACTCTTCGCCGCCTCCGGCATCTACAGCTTTACCTTGAACTCTATCGATGGCAAGCCCGCGCCGCTCGCCGACTACAAGGGCAAGGTGGTTCTCGTGGTCAATGTGGCCAGCCAATGCGGCTATACTCCCCAATACAGCGCGCTGGAGGCGACTTACGAAAAGTATAGAGACCAGGGATTCGTCATCCTCGGTTTCCCCGCCAACAATTTCGGCGCCCAGGAGCCCGGCACCAACGAAGAGATCAAGACCTTCTGCACACGCAAGTACAGCGTAACTTTCCCCATGTACGCGAAGATTTCCGTCAAAGGCCCCGACCAGTCCCCGCTCTACGCCTATCTGACCAAAGATACCGCACCCGGCATCACCGGCGACATCAAGTGGAACTTCACCAAGTTCCTGATCGACCGCAACGGCAACGTCCTCCAGCGTTTCGAACCCGCCGTCACTCCGGATTCGAAAGAAGTGGTTTCGGCGATCGAGAAGCAGCTGAAGCCGTAGTCCGCAGCGTTCCGTTTTTTGCGGAGCACCGCTCCCGACCTTGCCTGAGGCTCCGTTCGCATTTAGCCAGTAGCTCGCGGCTCAACAACTGCCGTAACATAAGTCCAGCACGACACGGATAGTCACGCTCGGCAGATGACGACACTTCTCCGAATGCTTTTCACGCGCCTCCGGCTTGCTTTCCTCGGCTTCACCGCTGTCTGCCTCAGCCTGCTTTGCCCAGCCGCCGCTCAAACCACGCCCACCAACGGCAGCGCATCCCGGCCCATACCAGCCTCCGCAAGGAAGCTCATCGAGGTGAGAGTCACCGGCAGCAAGCGCTTCACTTCCGACGAAATCGCCGCCGCCAGCGGACTGCCGGTCGGCACTACTGCCGGCGATGAGGATTTCCGCCGAGCCGCCCGCCAACTCGGCGAGAGCGGCGCCTTCGATAGCATCTCCTTCACCTACTCCTACTCGGCTGGAGGCACCAAGCTCACCTTTCAGGTCACTGACACCGACAAGTTTGTTCCCATCCGCTTCACCGACTTCGTCTGGTTCGCAGCCGAGGATCTGCGGCAGAAGGTTCACGAACACATCCCCCTTTTCAATGGAGAGTTGCCAAGCAACGGACGCCTGCCCGACCAGGTGTCCGATGTTCTCCAGGCCTTACTCGTGGAAAACGCCATCCCCGGCCACGTTGACTATGTGCGGACGTCCGATGCGAACGGCAAGTTGCAGTCGATCGACTATGGCGTCTCCAACGTCACCATCCGAGTCCACCACGTCACGTTCACCGGCGCCGCAGCCGGCGAATTGCCACTGCTGCAGACTGCCGCGGAAAAGATTTCCGGCCGCGAATACTCCCACACTCTTTTGGAGTCGTTTGTCGATCGCGCTTTGCTCCCCGTCTATCGTGAGCGCGGCTACCTCAAGGCCGCCTGCGCGACCCCGCAACTGAAGGTCGTCAAGCCCAGTGCTGCGGAAGCCAACGAGAGCAAACACGAGGAGACCCTTGTAGATGTCACCTTCCCCATTACTCCCGGCATCCCGTACAAGCTCGCCAGCTGGGAGTGGACTGGCAACCAGGCAATTCCGACCGATGCACTGCAGCGACTCATTCATCTCAAAACCGGGCAACCGGCCAACACCGTTCGGCTCGAGGACGACCTGCGAGCCGTCCAAGCACTCTATAGTTCGCACGGATATATCCTGGCCACTATCAAGGCAGACGCCGAATTCGATAACGCGGCGGGAACGATCGATTATCACCTTGATGTCATCGAAGGTTTTGTCTACCGCATGGGCGAGTTGGCGTTTCGCGGCATCGACAATAATCTGGAGGCCAGGCTGCGCGCCGTTTGGAAGCTCCGGCCCGGCGACGTTTACGACGCTACTTACCTGCAGCAGTTTCTGCCGCAAGCGAGAAAGCTGCTCCCGGTCACCATTGATTGGGACGTTTCCACCCACGTGACCGCCATCGCCCGCGACAAAACCGTTGATGTAGATCTGCAATATACCGCGAAGGCCACGCGGTGAGCCGGGCATTTTGCGGAAAAACTCGATTTGCGGCGGTTTTGGGAAGGGCACGAGTTCCAGCCTGCCCTGAGCGAAGTCGAAGGGTGCCGTTAAGCTGCTAAAAATGCTTCGGCGCTAGCGCCTGAGGTTCGCCTTCGGCCGGAATAAATTTTTCCGCAGCCTGCTAGAGCCTTGTCATTTTCCCGGTCCGCGATCATCTATCAGCGATAGACTAGATTTGTAGCGTCGCCGCCCCGGCGGCCTTCGCGGGAAGCAGGTCGATCCGGCCTAAGGAGAATACTGAATGAATCCTAAGTCGAAGTGGTTCGCAACGATGGCAGCGTTCGTCTTAACCGTGGCATTTCTGAATCTTGACGCACTGGCTGCCGGCAAGCAGACCTTCACCGGCGAGGTCGGGGACTCCATGTGCGGACGGAAGCACATGGAAGACGAGCCGGCGGCGGAATGCACCCGCGCCTGCGTGGCGCACGGCTCCAAGTACGCTCTGATCGTCGGCGACAAGATTTACACTCTGGATACCTCCGACAAAGCTGCTTTGGCCACGCTCGACCAGCAGGCTGGCAAGCAAGCCGCCGTGACCGGTACCCTCGATGGCGACACAATCGCGGTCACTTCGGTTGCCGCGGTTGCCGCGAAATGACCCTGCAGCCCGCGGGGCAGGCCCTGCCGGATGTTCCAAAAAACGAATTTCAAGAACCCTCTTGCGCAACCTGCCCGGCATTGTGATACAGTAGTCCCGTTTTGCCCGGCGCCCTCCCCAAGAAATGGACCGGGCACAGAGCGGGAACCGCGCCAGCGGCTCCCGCTTTTTTCGTCCTGCCGCGAAATTCATATTTCCTTTACAAACCATTGTGTTAAATTGTGCATTCTCCATCTCATAAATTTGCGGGCCGGAGGTTACAGCGTTGGGCAAAGATATGGTTCCCAAGCGGATGTTCTTCACCAAAGGAGTCGGGAAGCACCGCGAGCGGTTGACGTCCTTCGAGTTGGCCTTGCGCGACGCCGGAATCGCCGCGCAGAATCTGGTCCGCGTCTCCTCCATCTTCCCTCCTAACTGCAAGATGCTGGCTCGCAAAGAGGGCGTGAAATATCTCAGCCCCGGCGAAGTCGTCTTCGCCGTCGTCGCCGAAAACTCCACGCATGAAGCCCACCGCCTGCTCGCCTCCTCCATCGGCGTCGCCATCCCCGCCGACAAAAACACCTACGGCTATCTCAGCGAGCACCACTCCTTTGGTGAGACCGAAGACGCCGCCGGCGAATACGCTGAAGAATTAGCCGCCGAAATGCTGGCCACTACGCTGAACGTCGAGTTCGATCCCGACCGGTCCTGGGACGAGAAAAAACAGATTTACCGGCTGTCGAACAAGATCGTGCGCACCGCCAACGTCACCCAATCGGCAGTAGGCGACAAACGCGGCCTCTGGACTACCGTGATTGCGTCGGCGGTGTTGATTTTTGATTAGCGCAGAAACTACCACCGCCCCTGCGGGCGCGGCCGGCCCTGCCTTAGAGCAATCGTCCTGTGTTGTATAACTACAAATTTATAATTATAATGAGTGGAAGGTCTGCGGTTCGAGTGGGACGAGGCCAAGAACCTCTCCAACCGGCGCAAGCACGGCGTGAGCTTTGAAGAAGCATACGCGGTATTTCCTCGATCCGCTGTATGTGTCAGTACAGGACCGCATTGAGGATGGAGAACCGCGTTGGCTGTCCCTAGGACTGGCCGACGGCTTAGTCCTGCTCGCTGTGGCCCATACCGTCATAGAAGAACGCGATCAAGGCGCAGCGGTCGAGGTAATTCGCATCATCTCAGCTCGACGTGCTACCCGCAAAGAGAGACGACGCTATGAAGACGAAAATGGTTAGCTACACATTGGAAACTCTGCCCCCGTTGACGAAAGGGGATCGGGCGAAGTTGAAGGCCCTAGCAGCCCGTCCCGACAGTGAGATCGACACCAGCGACATCCCCGAGATGACCGAGGAACAGTGGAAGAATGCCAGGCGCGGCCACTTCTATCGCCCGCGCAAGCGCCAAATCACAGCACGCGTCGATGCAGATGTGCTGGATTGGCTTAAGGCGCAGGGCAAGGGCTACCAGTCCCGGATCAATGCAATCCTTCGGCGCGAGATGCTGACATCTGTCAAATCCGCCAAATGAGGCCGATCGGCCGAAGCAGTAACCTCGGCATTTCCCGGCTCGATTAACCGCGAAAATTCTTGAGCCACGCTTCGTTCGACGCATCGAATGTGGCTTGTAAATCCCGATTCATCTTGACCAGTGCCTCGAATGCCTCGCGGTTAGCGTCGGTTTGTGCCTTCCACCTGCCGGTGGCTGTTGCGGAAGCACTCTGCGCCATCTGTTCATAACCGGCGGCCGCAGTCGCGCAATCTGCCCGAATGGCGGCAATTCGAGTGGCCAGTGCGGGGCGGATGCGAGCAGTCAGCCAGTCCGCGGCGGGCCTGAATCGGTCGCAATAATCCACCCACCGCCGTAAGTATGCCGCGTACCCCGCGAAAGTTTGGGCTGGAACCGGCTGCCAAGCTGCATGCATCCGGTCGAGTTGAGCGGTGAACTGCTTTGATGGACACTCTGCTCAGCCAGTTCTTTGTTCAGCATCCCGAACATGCGGCGTTCGTAGTCGTCCAGGGACTCAACCTGCGGGTCGGGCATAAGGTACCTCCAAAACCGTTCCGCGGCTGTCATGATAGCGCCGATTAAGATCGTTGCATGAAAAAAAGCGGAGTCCGACCCCAAAGCTTCCATGCTCCGGGCTTCTCCGCTCTCGTGCTATAATAATTCTTTAGTAACCCCTAGCCCTGCCGTATGTAACCTTCCGTTAACAGCCTTCCCGTATCATAGAAACTGTTAGGGAAACACTTATTTAGACCCAAGGAGTAGTTTTGGACCACGATACCCGTAGACAAAAACAGCAAGCACTCATGACCGAGTTGCTCGAGAGGAAGATTCGCCTGCACGCGCAGCATCTTTACGACCAGCGCGGCCAGGCCGAAGGCCGCGCCCTGCAAGACTGGGTGGAGGCAGAATCGCAAGTGCTGGAGAACAGCATCCTGGCTCCGCTCTACCGCAAGAGCCGCGATACGTCGTCCCCAGAAACCGAAGCCTAGCGGAAGTCATCACAAGCCATGTGGGGACAGCCGCCCGCGGCTGCCTGCCCTGAGCAAAGCCGAAGGGTCCGGCGGCCCAGGTTTATCGGGCCGCAGCGCATAAAACGCCACGAAAGCTTACTTCCTCGCCGTCGCCGTTTTCCCTTTGCTGGCCTTACTTCCCTTCTTATCCAGCCGCTCAAACACCGCCGCGACAATCAGGGGCAACCCCACGGTGGCATCTACAAATACTTCGCCAAACCTTCCGCCCTCCGCCGGAGGCACAAACTTGCCCCACGACACCGCCTCGCTATAAGGACTGCCCGACAACCCTCCCCAATAAACCGGCTCCGGACAAATCCGCAGCCCGTAGTGATACCGCTTCAACGGAACATTCTCCCCTAGCCGCCGGTGCCGCAATTCGCAGAACGGACCAAACTGCTGCGACCAGTTCCGTGGCACGCCGCCGCCGATGGTCAGAATGCCCAGCTTTTTCTGCCGCAGCAAGGTCGCGGCAAAGTGCTCCAGATCCTCAAAGGGATCAAACCGGATCTTGTGCCTGCCGGTCGATTCCCTCAGCCGATTATTCAGGGCAGTATCTAATCCCATCTCCGAATCGCTGAAGGCCGGCACGAATACCGGCACGCCCATCTCATGCGCCGATTTCAGAATCCCGCGATCCTTAGCGTTTTTCGCCAAGTACGCTCCGATGGCGTGATTCAGCTTGTACGAGCACATGGTTTCGTTGTGGTCCCAGCCCTCCAGCACGGCTGACATCACTTCTTCCACGTCATCCAGGTTCTGCTCCGGCTCCAGCGTGTCGTACACGCGGTTGTAGCCCTGCTCGTAGAGTTCTTCGTCAGACACCTCCGGATTGTGCCGGAAGTGCGCGCGCCCCGTAGCCTCCACCAGCCCGTGCGCCATCAGCGCGCCGGTTGAGACCACCGCATTCACTATCCCGCGATCGATCAACTCCGTCACGATCAGTCCCTGCTTCGCCACGGTCATCGCGCCCGACAGCGTCATCACCACAAAACATTCTTCGTCGCGTGCCATCGCCTCCAGCACGTCGGCAGCCTCGCCTAGCTGCCGCCCGGTGAAAGCCGTCTTCGACATGGCCCGCACCAGATCGTCAATCGACTTCACTTTCGCCAGATCCAGCGGCTCCAGCGGAATCAGCCGGTCCTCAATCGGATTATGCAGATGACGATCTTTTCCTTCCCCCTCGTGGCCCACACTGCCGTGAGTCTTTCCCGCAGAATGCCCGCCGCTATGATTGCCTTGTTTCAAGATGATGCCTCCCAGCTCGACCCGAAAATCTCCCGACCAATTACTTTACAGGAACTGTAGGAGAGGATGCCATGAACCAGCGGCCATTGTGACGTCTGAGAATTGAATGCAGGCGCGAGCTGTAACCACGCCGTCTCGGCGTTACACTGCCCCTATGACCGGCAAGCGCAGGTTCGAAGAACAACTCGCCGCCCTGGACGCGCTGCGCCAACTTCCGCCCGAAGCATGCGTCGAACCCCTGCGCAAAGCCTTGGCGCACCGCAACAACTTTATCGCCGCCAAGGCCACCGATCTGATTCGCGGCTTCAATCTCAGTCAACTGACTCCCGAGTTGCTCCTCGCCTTCGACCGCTTCTTCGAAGACCCAGTCAAGACCGATCCCCAATGTTGGGCCAAGAACGCCATCAGCCGCGCCCTCGCCGCTTTCGAGCATCAGGACGCTGCCGTGTTTCTTCGTGGCATGAAGCATATCCAGCCCGAACCCTCCTACGGAGGCGCTTCCGATTCCGCCGGAACGCTGCGCGCCACCTGCGCTCTGGCGCTGGTGCAATGCCGCAGCGTGCCCGAGGCGGACTTGCTGGCGCACCTGGTCGATTTGTTCGCCGATAATGATAGAGGCGTGCGCCTGGAGGTTGCTCGTGCCATCGAGCAGGTGGGATCGTCGTCTTCCGCGCTCTTGCTGCGCCTGAGAGCGGTTCTCGGCTCGAATCCAAATTCCGGGAATCCACTCCAGGACTCAAACGAAGAACCCGAAGTCCTGGGCGCATGTTACAGCGGCATCCTGCGCATCGAAGGGGTGAGCGCGATTTCCTGGATCAGCCGCTTCCTTGATTCCGCCAGCGAGTCCGCCCCAGACGCGGCATTGGCCATTGCCGAGACGCACTCCCCCGAGGGCTTCAACGCTCTGCGCGAGCGTTTCGCCGAGGAGCACGACCCGGAGTTTCGTTCCGTCCTTCTCACGGCTATCGCATTTACGCGCCAGGATGCCGCCCTCGAATTTCTGCTCGACCTGGTTCGCTCCGAATCGCTGCAAGCCGAAGCCGCCGTCGAAGCCGTCCTCCGCGCCGCGCCCTCCGCCGACGTCATCAAACGGATCGAAGGCCTCGTAGCCGGAAACCCCCGCCTAGCCCGGGCCTTCGCCACCCATCGCCCAAAATCCACCTGAAAGCCCGCCCGTAGAAGGGTTTCGCTGACAGCCTGATAGCTGACGGCTGATAGCCTTCTTCAGAATGCTATATTGATCGTCGAGGACCGACCGTGCCCCCTGACAAATTTCGCGTAGCCCTGGTGCAAATGTCCTGCGGCCCGGAGCCCGAGCAAAATCTTCACAAAGCTCTCGAACGGGTCGCCGACGCCGCCGGACGCGGCGCGCAAGTCGTCTGCCTCCCCGAACTTTTCCAGACGCAATACTTCTGCCAGCGCGAGGACCATTCCCTATTCGACTTAGCCGAGCCCATTCCCGGCCACAGCAGCGAGAAGCTCGCCGCCGCCGCTCGCCAGCATGGCGTGGTCCTTGTCGCATCGCTGTTCGAGAAGCGCGCACCCGGTATCTATCACAACACCGCCGCCATCTTCGATTCCAACGGCTCGCTCAGCGGTCTCTACCGCAAAATGCACATCCCCGACGACCCGCTCTACTACGAAAAGTTCTACTTCACGCCCGGCGACCTCGGCTTCCGCGCCCTCGATACCAGCGTCGGCCGCCTGGGCACACTCGTCTGCTGGGATCAATGGTTTCCCGAAGGCGCGCGGCTTACGGCGCTGCAAGGGGCAACTATTCTCTTTTATCCCACGGCGATTGGGTGGCATCCCTCGGAGAAAGCCGAGTTTGGCGTGGCGCAGCACGATGCTTGGCGGACGATTCAGCGAGCGCACGCCATCGCCAACGGAGTTTATGTTGCGGTGGTGAATCGAGTGGGATTTGAAACCGGCAACGTGCGCGGCAAGTCCGCCCCCGGCCACGGACTCGAATTCTGGGGCGCGTCGTTTTTCTGCGATCCGTTTGGGCGCGTCCTCGCCGAAGCCTCGCACGACCGCGAGGAAATCCTGATGGGCGATGTCGATCTGAAAGCCCTTGAGGATATTCGGCGCAACTGGCCCTTCCTCCGCGACCGCAGAATCGACGCGTATGCACCCATCTCCAATCGTCTGCTCGATGGACGGTGAAATCGGGTCAATGAGCGTAATCGCCTGCTTTCAATGGTTATGGAGGGTTCCGAGGGCTGGCGGTTTGATCTGTGGAAAGCACAGAAGGTTGCAGATGTCGGGAGGGAGATGTGGGAACTGAATACAACCCAGCGGTGTGGCCGACTTTTTTCGCGGCTCAGATTGGGGCCTCGGCCGGGCTGACGGGACTGATCTTTGTCGCCGTCTCGATCAACTTGAAGCAAATCGTTGAGTTGCCCCACCTGGTGGCTCGATCCGCCAAGGCTTTGTTCACCCTGATCGGCGTCCTTGTCACGTCCACTGTTTGTCTGGTGCCGGGCCAGCCTGTTCGTGCGCTGGCTGGAGAACTTGTCGGCCTTGGATTCACTCTTTGGATAGCCACAACCTTGTCGGAGCGAGCCGCTGTGCGGGGAAACAGCTATGTCAGCGGCAGGCAAAAAGTTGCTTATCTAATCTTCGCTCAACTATCACTCGTGCCGTACCTGATCGCTGGAGTATCCCTTCTTGTTGGATCCGGTGGAGGGCTGTACTGGCTGGTCGCAGCAATCGGCCTTTCCTATCTCGTCGCGATGCTGGACGCATGGGTGCTGTTGATTGAAATCCAGCGGTGACCATTCCCAACAAATGAAGGGGTGTTCGCTGCGTCCGCCCCTGGTCGTTCCGTAAGAACCCAGCCAACACCATAGCGGTTTGGTTGATGCTAGATCGCCATAGCACTCGTTGGCCCGTTGAGCGGGGGGTTTGAGCGCTAACGCCCCGATTACGGCAGCTCTCCGCATCCGATTCGTTATACTAATTCTGAAATTCCCATTGGAGGTGTTCATTGCGAATCCACGCTTTGAGGATTTTGACGTTTCTGCTGGTGTGTGTGGCGACCGTTCCCTGCGGGGCACAGGATAAAGTGACGATCCTCTATGACGCGTTCGGGGAATCGAAGGAACTGACGAAGGATTGGGGATATTCCGCTTTGGTGGAGCACAACGGCAAGCGAATTCTGTTCGATACGGGGAACGATGCCGCGATTTTTGAACACAACGTGAAGGCGCTGGGCGTCGACCTGACGAAGCTGGATTTTGTGGTGATCTCGCACCGGCACGCAGACCACGCGACGGGGTTGAGATATGTGCTGAAGGTGAATCCGAACGTTACGGTCTACGTGCCCGCGGATGGCGCGAATGGATTTGGGGGAGTGCCGATTTCGCGGACGTATTTGCGGGCGGATGAGAGCTTGCCGGCCAAGATGCGGTATTTCGGGGGAACGGATCCGGAACATTTCACATCGGGCAAGCTGTATGACACGGGGAATTTCGTGCTGGTGAATCAATTGACGGAAGTATCGCCGGGAATTTTTCTGGTGCGAACGGTTTCGCAGAAGAAAGGGACGCTGGAGCTGCCGGAATTGACGCTGGCGATCAAACGACCGAATGGATTGCTGCTGGTGGATGGATGCTCGCACGCGGGGATTGAAGCGATTCTGGAAGCGGCCAGCGCGGTCGATCCGAGGACGGAGATTGTGTTCGGGGGATTGCACCTGGTGACGGCGCCGGTGGAAGAAATTGATGTGCTGGTGGAGAACTTAAAGACGAAGTGGAAGGTGCAGAGGATTGCGCCGGGACATTGCACTGGCGAGCCGGCGTTTGCACGATTGAAGAAGGCGTACGGAGAGAACTATTTGTATGCGGGGTTGGGAACGAAGATGGAGCAGTAAAGCAGGAATCCATTCGTCAAGACTCAATGTAGTCTCGGAGCGAATTCTCGATTTATCATGCCGTGCAATAAACTACCTTCATGCCCCGATCCAAGCATTCAAGTGATACTTTAAGTGACCCCCCGGCAGCTTCCGGCTACCGCATGCCCGCCGAGTGGGAGCCCCACGCCGCCACCTGGCTCGCATGGCCGCACTACCATGGCGACTGGCCGGGCAAGTTCGAACCGATCCCGTGGGTCTATACCGAGATCATCCGCAATCTGGCGCGCCACGAGCGAGTCGAACTCGTCGTCAACGATGCAAAGGCCGAGCGCCAAGCCCGCAAGCTGCTCGACCGTGCCAACGCACCTTCAGCAAACCTGCGCTTCCATCGCTGGCCCACCAACCGCAGCTGGCTGCGCGACTCCGGCTGCATCTTTTTGAATGTGACAAAATCAGCCCCTGCGCGCGCCGCCATGAAATTCCGCTTCAATGCCTGGGCCAAATACTCCAACTGGCGCCACGACAACGAAATCGGCATCGAGATGGCCGTCGCTGCCGGCGCTGAATTCACCTCCCCCTACCATCGCGGCAAGCACATCGTGCTCGAAGGCGGCTCCATCGACGTCAACGGATGCGGCACCCTCCTCACCACCGAAGAATGCCTGCTCAGCAAAGTGCAGCAGCGCAATCCGGGCATGAGCCGCAAAGACTACGAGAAGCTCTTCGCCGATTACCTCGGCGCGCCGCACACCATCTGGCTCGGCCGCGGCATCTTCGGTGACGACACGCACGGCCACGTCGACGACCTCACCCGCTTCGTCGCCCCCGACACGGTCGTCACCATGGTCGAGAGCAATCCGAAAGACGTGAATCACAAACCGCTGCGCGATAATCTCCGCCGCCTGCAATCCGCCCGCGATCAAGCCGGCAAGCCGCTGAATATCGTCGAGCTTCCGATGCCCGGTCCCGTCATCTTCGAGCAGCGTCGCTTGCCCGCCAGTTACGCCAATTTCTACATCGCCAACGGCATCGCGCTCGTGCCCGTCTTCAACGATCCCAACGACCGCATCGCTCTGAACACGCTGGCAACTCTCTTCCCCACGCGCGAAGTTGTTCCCATCTATTCCGGCGACCTCGTCTGGGGACTCGGAACCATGCACTGCATGACGCAGCAACAGCCAGCGCCTTAGCGAACGAGCGTCTGTTCACCACAGAGGCACAGAGTCACTGAGAAAACTTCACTCATTCACCTGCCGTCTCCGTGTCTGTGTGGGCCGCTTTTGCCGTAAACCCTTTGCCGGAAAGTTGAATCTTACTTGTCTGTATCATATTGCTCAGACCGGACCGGTCTGATTAGCTAGGTTAGGTACCGTAGGGGCAGGCAGATGACTGTCCCGGATGTTCAAGACAGCACATTGAGGAGCAAATTAAATGAAGACGCTTAAGTGCTTTGCGTTAGCCGCCGTTGCCGCAATCTGTTTCGCAGTATCCACCCCCAAAACACAGGCTCAGGTACAGGTCGACATCGGAGTTGCCCCGGAATGTCCCTACGGCTACTATGACGCCGCACCGTACGACTGCGCTCCCTACGGCTACTACGGCCCGGAGTGGTTTACCGGTGGCATCTTCATTGGCGCCGGCCCATGGTTTCACGGCCCTTCGGGCTTCCACGGCCACGTAAATAACCATTTCCATCCCGAGCACGGCTATAACGGCCCCAAGCCAGCCCGTGGCGAGAAACCCGATCCCAATAAGCATCTCGATAAGGTCGATCACTTCAAAGGCAATGAAGTGCGTGATGGACGCGGTCACGTCGGCAAAAAGTAGCATTTTCTGAGAGCGGAAGGCTGGCAGTTCCAATCGTTCCCGGCGAGCGAGGGGTCTATTCTCGCTCGCCGTTTTCTTTCCTGCTCGATTCTGATTCCGAGCGCAGTCGGATGCCGGGCATTCTGACGCGCACTCTTACGTTCCGGTGCCGAGCAGTTCGCTCACCTGCGGCTTTGTTCTACGCTTCGATCTTCAGTTCATCGAGGGTGAGGAACTCCCGCACGATTGGTTCGGTGGATTTTTCCATCTCCGCATAGGTGCCAAAAAAGATGGCCTTGCCTTCGTACAGGAAGACGAGGCGGTCGGCGAGTTTTTGGGCCAGGCGCATGTCGTGGGTGACGACGATGCTGGTGAGATTCAGTTGCAGCTTGAGGCGCTTGATGAGATCGCCGAGCAGTTGCGCCATGAGGGGGTCGACCATGGTGGTGGGCTCGTCGTAGAGAATGCATTCCGGGCGCGCCGCCAGCGCGCGGGCGATGGCTACCGAGCGCTTCATCCCCGTGGAGAGATCGGAGGGCAGCAGGTCGCGCATTTCCTGCACGCCGACCATGTGCAGCAGCCCGTCGACGATCTGGTAGATCTCCTCTTCGGACAGGCCTCCGGTTTCGCGCAGGGGGAACGCTACGTTCTCGCCGACGGTAAGAGAATCGAAGAGCGCTCCGTTTTGAAAGACCATGGTGACTTTCTTGCGGATGGCTTCCATCTGCTCTTCGGAAAAATCCGTGACGTCTTCGCCGGCGACGGTGACGCGGCCGGAATCGGCGTGCAGAAAACCCATGAGCAGTGCCAGCGAAACCGATTTGCCGACGCCGCTGCGGCCTAGAATGCAGACGGTCTCACCGGGCATGACGTTGAAGCTGACGCGATCGAGCACGCGATTCTCTCCGAAGGCTTTGGAGACTTCGCGGAACTCGATGTAGGGTTGCTGGACAGAGTCGGGCATGGGTTGGTCTCGAAAGTCAGGTGAGGAAGCGAGCCGGACGCGCGATTATTGGGTCGCGAAGAACGCTACCCTTCGGCTGGCTCAGGGCAGGCTCCTTCGCGCGGCTCGCCTGGGTCCCTCGCGGCCCAAAGAACGCTTGCTCGGGATGACAACGACCAAACTGCACCTCTACCAACGTTCGGCCTCCAATTCTTGGGGAGTGTTCAGGTTGCGAAAGAGAGCGGGGAAAAATCCGGCGGCTTCCAGTTCTTGTTGGTCGATCACGCGGGTTCGAACCACGTCGAACAAGCGGTCGATCTTGTTTTTCCCGGCGCGCAGGGTGAGTTCGGCCGCGTCGGCGAATTCCCGCCGGTACATAGCGCAGAGCGGCTGCCAGCCTGTGTTGAGGCGTGGAACAACCACGACCGCCGCGAGCTCCCTGCGCGCCTGGCGGATCAAGTACTGCAAGAACGATGAGGAAACAAAGGGCGTGTCCACGGCGAGCATCAAGTTGAGCTCCACCGGCGACGCGCGCAACGCAGCGTGAATTCCGCCCAGGGGTCCGCAATCACGAAATATATCTTCCACCACGGGAGCGAACGACGCAAACTTTTCAGAACTTCCGACGATGCGTACGTCGGGAGTGACCGAGCGGGCGAGGTCGAGAGCCCGGGCCAGCAGCGTGCGGCCGTCGTAGCCCACAAAGGCCTTGTCCGCGCCCATGCGCGTGCTCTTGCCACCAGCGAGGACGAAGGCCGTCAGGTCCGGCGAGGGGTCCATGGGGCGATGATACACGGACGGGATTGCGGTTGGCGGTGCGCGCATGCTGGACTGGCCTCAAATCCAATCAATCGGGTGACACCCAGAGAAAAGATTGGAGCAGCCTTCGCTACTTCGCGCCGACTGCGCGGCCCAATGCCAGCATGCCTAATGAAGCTCCTCCGGAAGCCGAAGACGGAGCGCCGCGCATGTTGTTCTGGGATTGCTCCTCTGCGGTGCAATTGCCCGTGGCGATGGCGGTGTTGGGGGTGGACTCGTAACCGTAGCCGAGGACGTGGATCACGGTGTGCTTCCCTTTTCCTACATTCTTCTGAAAGGTCACGGTAAGCCGCGCCCAGCCGTAGTGCAGCGATCCGGATTCAGAGAATTGAAAGCCGATGTAGTTATCCTGCACCAGGCTAAGATTGCCGAGGTGATGGAGCTTGGTGCCGCCACCCTGAGAACGGGTATAGGGGTGTCCTTTGCCATACGTGAACAGCATCCCGTACGACGGAGGTTTTCCGAACTGTTGGCTGGGCCCGATCTCGGCTCCGAAAGCTACGTCGGCAGGGAGGCTCTTGTCGCCCAGGATTATCTTTGCTCCGGCCGAATTTGGAGTGAAGAAGCCGCGGTTCCAGAAGAAGGGCTGGCTGATGCCGGTGACCGAGATGAAGGTGAAGGTTGCGCTTTGCGCGATGTTGAAGGGCGGGGCCGCCTGGTCCGCTGGATTCAGGGGGAACGTGCTGGTCAGGAAGAGTTGATTGGAGAGAGTTCTGCAAATAGGAGCGGCTTCGGCGGGCAGGGCGCACGCGAGTACGGCAACGCCAGCGGCTGCCGCCGCGATGGCATACGCGTTTAATCCCTGAGTCAGCGGCTCAGGAAGCGCAGCGGGAGTTTTCACGCGCGGGAAAGTCTGCTTGGCGTTCGAATCCGGGTTCATCATAGTCGTCCTCGCTCTCGATCAATTTGGCTGCGCACAATTCATTTCGCGATCACAAGGCTTCCGCTCCGGCTAGGGCAAGCCGAAAACGTAAGCGGCACTCGTCCTCGAGTAAAACTCATGAGTGGAGCCAATCATCTCGTTGCCCGCGGTGGATACTACGCCGGAGAAGAATGCAAAGTAGTGCTTGTCGGACGGAACAACCACCGTGGTGCTCGTCGCGTTCTGCCAGCCGCCCGCAGGCTCGGCAAAGACGTAGATCCCGCCCGCCTCCTGATTTGGCGGTATGCCACGATATCCGGCCCCCACGGCAACAATCTTTCCACCAACACTGACCGGGGAACCGAAGCCGGTGTACTGACCCCGGAGAGTATCTCCGGGCAAGAGAGTAGCTGTCTCGGTCATATTGGTCCAGCCGGTGGAAGGTTTCTGAAACAGATAAGCAGCGCCCGGGAAGAACTCGGATGGCGCTCCAGCAACGACGACATCTCCGTTCACCGAGATGGTGAGCCCGAGGAAGGCTCCGTCCGCCGCGCCGGGAACGGTCAATTCGGCAGTCTGGGTCATATTGGTCCAGCCGGTGGCTGGCTCGACAAACACGTAAGCCTTACCCGAGCCTGAGGATAGCTGCGGCGCGCCGGCGGCAATCGTGGTGCCGCTGATCGAGACTGAGTATCCCAATTCATCGTTGAGTATGCCGTCTGACGCCGTGAGCTCTGCCGTCTGCGTCATATTGGTCCAGCCACCGGCGGGTTTTACGAACACGTACGCCGAACCGGCGTTCGACCCGTATCCCCTATCCCCGACCACGATCGCGTCTCCACTGACGGAAACGGAAAATCCGAAGTCGCCATCTACGCTGTCGGTGGGCGTTAGCGTCGCAGTTGGCTTCATCGTGGTCCAGCCGCCGGGCGGTTTGCTGTAGACATAGGCGGAGGCACTCTGCGAAGAAGAAGCCGTAACCCCTGCCACAGCCGTGTCGCCATCAAGCGCGAACGAGGAGAATGAAGCATTTGCTGGAGAGGGTAAGCGGAGTTCAGCCACCGGAGTGTTGCCCCAGCCCGCGGCCGTCTTGACAAAGATAAAGGCGAACGTGCCGTTGGCGTCGCTGGGGTTTCCTCCGAAGACGACGAGGGTATCGCCAGAGATGCCGGCAGCGCTGTGGAAAAATTCGCCGGACCGGGTTGGCGTCAATTTCGCCAACTGCGACCAATTGCCTGGTGAAGCTTCTACAGGCGAGCCTGTTGCGTTGCCGGACGGGTCAGCATTCGATTTCGGCTTGGGAGCCGTGGGAAGATTCTGGGCCGCGCAGATTGCGCTCAGGGCGAGCGAGAACAGCAGTATCGGGACAGCTGAGCATCGAAATCGCATTCGTGATCTCCCGCGAATAGAACGGATCAATCAAACAGCACTCGGGGCCCTAGAGTCGAAGAAAAACTTGCGCCTTCGTCGCCACATTGGGGGGAAATGATGCGACGATTCCGGGCGGCAATTATGCTATATGGCGTGCGCGAAGGTCAATGAATTAAGGGCAGTATGCAGGATCCTGCAACTTGCCTGGCGGGATCGATGGGCAAGGCGATGCAGATGTAAAAAGAAAGCGAAATCTTCGGATTCGCATTGACAATGGATCGTTTCCGTAGCAAAATGCCGCGAAAAATCAGGTGATGTATGGAGCGCGCTTCCACCACTCGCAACTCTGACCTCAAGTCTCCAGAACGCTTCAATCAGCGGCTTTCCATGTACTCCATTGCCGCGGGCGCAACCGGAGTTGGGCTACTGGCCTTGGGCCGGCCGGCGAATGCGGAGATTGTCTATACACCCGCAAATGTCACGATCTCGGTAACCAGCGTACACAGCTACGCCCTTGACCTCAACGGCGACGGCACAACCGACTTTTTCCTCAGCGCCGCGTTTCGAGAGAGCAACGACACGTCCGGAGGCACCTCGGTGATCGTGGCGAAGCCGGCCCAGGCGGCCAACGGAGTGGTCGGTTTCGGAGGAAAAGCTGCAGCAATGCCCTCCGGCCAGCCTGTCGGGATTGGCAGGAGGTTCGCGGGAAATCTGCTGGCCTCGCTCTTTACATTTCTTGGGTCTGAATTCCAATTCGGAGGGCAGTGGGCCAACGTCAAGAACCGCTATCTCGGCTTGAAATTTCAGATCGATGGTCAAACTCACTATGGATGGGCACGGCTGAGCGTGGGCGGGAAGAAGCCGCTGGCCGCACTCTTAACCGGGTACGCCTACGAAACGACTGCGAACGCGCCCATCACTACTGCAAAGACCTCCGGTACAGATGCGGCCTCGCTGGCGCCTACCAGCTCCGGAACCGACGCTTCACTCGCAACCCTGGGCACGTTGGCGCTCGGCGTACCAGCTTTGTCTATCTGGCGGCGCGAACAGGAACAGGAAGAGATGGACTGACCAGACAAGATTCTGGCCAACGATGTGTAGTACACTCTGCTTCCGGTAATGATCTCCCCCAGATCGTGAAACCTCCGCATGGGCAAGTCTCTCGCGAAAAAAGTCCTGCTGATCGGCTGGGACGCGGCCGACTGGAAGCTGATTAATCCTCTCCTTGACCAGGGGCTCATGCCTACCCTGGACGACTTCGTCAATCATGGCGTGATGGGGAACCTGGCGACCTTACGCCCCATTCTTTCTCCCATGCTTTGGAACTCAATTGCCACCGGCAAGCGGCCCGACAAGCATGGAATCCTCGGCTTCATGGAGCCGGACACGCAAACCGGCGGCGTGCGGCCGGTCACCAGCACTTCGCGCAAAGTGAAAGCGCTGTGGAACATTCTCACCCAGCGGGGATACAAGACTCACGTGTTGGGATGGTTCGCAGGGCATCCAGCGGAGCCGATCAACGGCATTTCGGTTTCCGATCTTTTTCCTTACGCGGTGGGGCCGGTCGAAAAAGAGTGGCCGCTGCCGCCGGGAGCGGTTTATCCCGAGAGCATGCGGGAGATGTTTGCCAAATTACGCATGCATCCGCAGGAGGTAACGGAGGCGGCGATTCTTCCCTGGATTCCGCGCGCGGCGGAAATCGATCAGGAAAAAGACAAGGGCCTGCGCTCATTCGCCAAGATCCTTTCGGAGAACTGCTCGATTCACAATGCGGCTACTCACATCCTGCAGAATGAGCCGTGGGACTTCCTGGCCGTGTATTACAACGGCATCGACCACTTCTG
>PLIO01000075.1 GCA_003140075.1 Acidobacteriaceae bacterium
ACTGGTACGGTGAACGGCGACGTATGGACCTGGCTTGGGGAGAGCATTTTTGCCGGGAAGCCGTATCACACCCGGTACATCATGAAGTTTGTTTCAAAGGACTCCTTTGAATACACCGATGAGTCGGGCGAAAGCGAGAGATCCATGAAGGTGTTTGTGAGCGGAAAAGAGACTCGCGTCGCGGCCACCAAGCCCGCGAAATCGCAATCACCGCAATGACGGGCATTCAGTCATTAGTTCCAAGCTAACCGGCAACTGGAACTAATAGGCGGTTACACTCGCCATACCGACCGACCCCTACTGGCATCAGGCTCAGCCGATTATCCTGATCCTTCGCCCGCTCTCCTCGTCCCGTTCCAGAGAGATCTCCACGTCCCTCTCTCGCAGAAACCGCGGAAACTTCTCTCCCCACTCAATCAGCAAAATGCTCTTCGGCTCGGCGCGCAGATCGTCCAGCCCAAGAGTCTCCAACTCTCGCGGCGTATCGATGCGGTAGAGATCAATGTGATACAGATTCGCGCGCGGTCCACGATATTCGTGCACCAGCGTGAAGGTGGGGCTGGTCACGTCTTCTTCGTCGGCCGCCTCGAACGCGGCCGCGATTCCCTTGACCAGCGTGGTTTTTCCCGCACCGAGGTCTCCACGCAGCAGCACCAGCTTGGGCGGCGCCAGCAGTTCCGCCAGCGTGCGCCCGAAGGCGATCGTCTCCTCCGCCGAGTGTGTGGTGATCTCCCGCGTCATCTCCCGCGTTCCGGTCGTGGCCATAACGTGCACAGACCACGACCAGTATAGCGAGAGCGGCGCGCCGAGCGCCGCATCGAAAGCGCCGCCCGCGCTCAGGGAGCCCTTCTGGGAAGCGCTAGATCGTCTTCGGCAAGGTAAAGGCCGACGATTTCAGCCCCAGCAAGCTCCGGTCCACCACGTGGTCGAGCGATGTCCGCAACCGGCGGTGGTCATCGTCCTCGATCGCGATGAAGCGGAACGGCTGCAGCACGCCAGCCGTTGTCTTGCGCAGCGGACTGAGGATCTCGGCCATGCCGTGGACCGGACCCGATTGGGTTTGGAATGCAAGTTCTACGAATGAGCCGTTGGCCAGCGAACCCGACAGTTGCAACAATCCGCCGGTCGTTGAAATGGTTTGGAGTTTTGCTTTTGTGCGCCGGCCGTCTTCTAAACGGATCGCAGCCAGGACAGAAGCTCCTAGCTGGACCCGGGCCGCGCGCCTCGATGGGTGCGGTTGGGGGAAGTGGGTCATAAGCTGAATGCACTATCGCACGCTGGCGGAGGCGGTAACAGGTTACGGAAGCAGAGGGCCGGATTCCCGCTCTGCGCGCCCGTTTCCGGCCATTCAAGCCTCTGGGATGAGAGCACTTAGCACGATGTTTACCATTGATACAATGTCCTGTCGGACAAAAGATTTCTCGCCGCGATCCCCGAGAGAACTATTTTCGCGAATCGCCGCTAACGGAGTGTTTATGCATTGCCGCTCTTTTCTCGTCTACGCTTTATTGATTGCGTTTTTCGCAACCGTACCTGTCCAAGGCCAGACCGCGCCTGCCGGCGATAGGCCGCCTCTCCGCGTCGCCATTGTCGGCCTGGTTCATGGGCATGTCCAGGGATTCCTGGAACATTCGTTGCACAACCCAGAGATCTCGATTGTGGGGATTGCGGAACCGGACCAGTCGCTCGCTTCTCAGTACGCGACGCGGTACACCCTCGACAAAAGCCTACTTTTTCCTGGTCTGGAAGAAATGATCGAGCGCACGCACCCGCAGGCTGTCCTCGTTTACACGAACACATACGACCATCGGCGGGTGGTGGAAACCTGCGCCCGGCACGGTGTTCACGTAATGATGGAAAAACCTTTGGGGGTCAGTTTCGAAGACGCACTGGCCATCGAAAAAGCCGCGCGCCTGGGCAAGATTCAAGTGCTCGTCAACTATGAAACGACGTGGTACGCCAGCAACCGCGCGGCCTACGACCTGGCGCGCGACAAGTCGCTGGGGGAAGTGCGCAAAGTCGTGGTTCACGATGGCCACAGCGGGCCCAAGGAAATCGGTGTCGGCCCGGAATTCCTGAGTTGGCTTACCGACCCCAAACTCAATGGCGGCGGCGCGCTCTTCGACTTCGGATGCTACGGGGCCGATCTCATGACCTGGTTAATGGACGGGCAACGCCCGCTAACAGTCACAGCCGTCACCCAGCAGATCAAGCCCGACATTTATCCGCGAGTGGATGATGAGGCCACCATCGTCCTCACCTATCCCAAGGCTCAGGCGATCCTGCAAGCCTCCTGGAATTGGCCTTTCGACCGCAAAGATATGGAAATATATGGACAGACGGGATATGTAATCACGGTGAAGCGGGATGACATACGCGTGCGGCGCAAGGGCGGAAATGAAGAGCAAATCGCAGCCAAACCGCTGTCTGCCCCATACGACAACTCACTCTCTCTTCTCAGAGCAGTGGTGAGGGACGGAGTGAAACCCGACGGATTGTCATCTCTCGAAACCAATCTCACCGTAACAGAGATACTGGATGCCGCCCGTCTTTCTGCGGCCTCGGGTAGGACCATTCACCTGCCAGCTTCGAGATGACGCCCGATTGTTCGTGCGCTCTACCCGCTCAGGCACACTGGCTTTTCTTTCGCCGCTTGCTGCGTGCGCCGGAAAGCCTCCGCTAGTCCGCGCAGCAAATCCGTAGCTACCAGCGAATGCTCGCCCAGGCTCTCGCGCATCACGTCGCCGGCAAGCCCGTGCAGATGCACCGCCGCAAGCGCGGCTGCGAAGGCGTCCCGCGGATGCTGGGCAATCATTCCCACAACCATCCCCGTCAGAATATCTCCTGTGCCGCCGGTCGCCATTCCAGGATTGCCCGTCGTATTCACCCAGGCATCACCGCCCGGCTGCACCACAAGCGTGCGATGTCCCTTGAGCACGACGACCAGTTCGTGTTCGCGCGCGAACTTTCGCGCCACTCCCAGGCGATCCTTCTGCACCTCGGCAATGCTCGATCCCGCCAGCCGCGCCATTTCTCCCGGATGTGGAGTAATTACAAGCGTCCGGCCCTTCCCATTCAATTCGTCTGTACGCCCCTCAAATGCATTGAGGCCATCGGCATCCACCACCATCGGCAATTGAAGTTTCGCAACCAGAGTCCGCACCAGTTGCGCAGTCTGCGGATCGCGCGAAATCCCCGGCCCAATTGCGAGCGCCGTCTTCCCTTTCGCCAATTCAGCGATTCGATCCAGCGCTGTGGTCGAGATCGTGCCCGCATCCGTCTCGGGCAACGGCTCAGTCATCAACTCGGCATGAAATCCAGCGACGGTTCCCAACACCGACTTCGGCGTCGCCACCGTCGAAAGCCCCGCTCCCGCGCGCAATACGGCGATCCCTGCCATCGCCGCCGCACCTGCCTTGCCGAGCGATCCCCCCACCACCAAGACGCTGCCGTAGCTTCCTTTGTTCGATTCGGCCGGACGAGGACCGATCAGCTGCCCCAAGTCTCGCGCTGTGATCACATTCAGTTGCAGCGCCGAAACAATCGCTTCCTCCGGCGAGCCGATGTCGGCCACAAAGGTAGGGCCGGCAGTCAGCATCCCGAAAACATGCGCCGGACGCGGCACCGTGAAGGTGACGATTGCGTCGGCCCGAGCGATGCTGCCGGCTTGTGCGCCCATCGCGTCGGCATCCGCCCCGGAAGGAATATCCACCGCGATCACCGGAACCTTGCTGGCATTCATGATGGCGATCGCATCCGCGTAGAGTCCGCTCACCGGAGGCTTGAAGCCAGTGCCCAGCACCGCGTCCAGGTACAGGTCTCCCTGTAGCGAGAGCCGCGCCCGCTCGCTTTTCAGCTCATCGCTCGAATGCACCGCGAGGGCTGAACTCGGCAACTTGCCAAACATGGCCGCCGCATCGCCCTTCAGTTCGCCGGGATCGGCCAGCAGGATCACCTGAATCTTCTTCCCCTGCCGATGCAGCCGGCGCGCCGCCACGAAGCCATCGCCGCCGTTATTCCCCTTCCCGCAGAAGACCGCGATGCACTGTGCCCCTGCGTGATGGGAAAGCACGTAATCGGCGACAGCAGCGCCTGCATTTTCCATAAGGGTGAGCGAAGGCACGCCGAAGCGTTCGCTGGTGGCGCGATCGATGGCTCGCATCTCCTCTGCGGAAACTATCTTCATGGCGGTCGTTGGTCGTTAGTCGTTAGTCGTTCGCCGGAATGTTTGAGCGCAAGCTCTTGGCGAACGACCAACGACAAACGACCAACGACTGACTATAAAACAAAAAGGCCCTCCGCGCCGTGCGGAGGGCCCGTCGAACATTCTGGCCACTGGCCACCGATCACTGGCCACTGCCTTTCTGCAGTGCCTGCACCCGGCTGTGCTTCACGCTATAAGCGAAATACACAATCAACCCGATTGCAAGCCAGACGACCAGCCGGATCCAGTTCCACATCCCCAGCTTGAGCATCATGTATCCGTTCGCGATCACACCCAGGATTGGAATCAGCGGCACCCACGGCGTCCGGAAGGGCCGCGGCTGGCTGGGATTCGTATACCGCAACACCATCACGGAGATTGACACAATCACAAACGCCAGCAGCGTTCCGATGTTCACCATCTTCGCAACCTGGTCTATCGGCGTGACACTGCCCACGACCGCCGCCAGCAGACCCACCAGAATCGTATTCTTCCACGGCGTGCGGAACTTTGGATGCACAGCCGCGAAGAACGTCTTCGGCAAAAGACCGTCATTGGCCATCGCGTAGAGCACCCGGGTTTGGCCGAGTAACATCACCAGCATCACGCTCGTCAGCCCGGCCAGGGCCCCCAGCGTAATGATGTTCGCCGCCGTGGTTAGACCCCGGTCCAGGAATGCAACGGCGACTGGCGCCTCGATGTTGATCTGTTGCCAGTGCACCATCCCCGTCAGCACGCCGGCCACGGCAATGTACAACACCGTACAGATCGCCAGCGAAGCGATCATGCCAATGGGCAAGTCGCGCTGCGGATTCTTGGCTTCCTGCGCTGTGGTCGAGACCGCATCGAAACCGATGTAGGCGAAGAATATGTACGCTGCACCCGCCCCGATTCCGGCGAAGCCGTTGGGTGCGTAGGAGTGCCAGTCCGTGCCCCAGTTGCTGCGGTTGATGTAGTGGGCGCCCAGAGCGATCACGAAGAGTACGACCGACACCTTGATCACGACGATCGCTGTGTTGAAGCGCGCGCTTTCTTTGATCCCGATGACTAGAACCGCCGTGATAATCAGCGCAATCGTGAAGGCCGGAAGGTTAAAACCGAATTCCATTCCAAACAGATGTGGCGCGCCCAGCAGATCATGCCCCCGCTGCAACAATTCCGGAGACTGCGCGCTAACGATCGCGCTGACCCTGTCGAGGAAAGTTTGCGTGCCCGGCACCAGGGAAGGATCTGCGGCCTGTGCCATCTGCCGCGCAACAACATTCTCAGCGGTCTTCAGCGCGGTCCAGTAATCGTAGGCCA
>PLIO01000247.1 GCA_003140075.1 Acidobacteriaceae bacterium
GAATAAAACGTGGCGGAGTTGCCTAGATCAGAAAGTTTTTCTGAGGTGAGCACGTTAACGTTCCGGAATTCTGGACCCAGCTTGGCCCAGTTTAACTTCGCGGAAACCACTCCCGGCTGAACCGCGCCATCCACGCGAGCTTTCAACCGGATTTCTCCCCGCCGGTTGTAAACCCTAACCGTGTCTCCGTTGGCAATACCGCGCACCCGGGCATCGGCGGAGTGCATTTCCAGAAGATTGAGTTCTTCCATCTCCTGAATAGAAGGCTGGTTCGCGAAAGTTGAATTCATGAAGTTATCGGCCTTGCGCGCCAGGAACTCCAGCGGGAAAGCTTTTCCCTGGCCTCCGTGCCGCGATTCCACCGGAGGCGTGAACTCGGCCACGGGATCAAGCCCCAGCGCTTTCATGGCTTCGCTGTAAAGCTCCGCCTTGCCGGAAGGAGTGCGGAAGTTGCCGTTGGCGAAGGGAAGAAACGGCGCGTGGGAGTGGTGCCCGTCGGCGCGATGCGTCGCTTCTGACTGGCCACTGGCCACGGGCAACGGGCAACTGAAATTCAGCCGCACCTGCCGTTCCCGCTCTAAGCGCTCCCGGCTGATTCCTTCCAGCAATGGACTCTTCGAATCCAGCGCGCCATCGATCATCTGGTCGACACTCTCCGCGAAACAGGGATCAGTGAATCCCATCCGCTCGGCCAGAGCCCGGAAAACTTCGACATTGGCGCGGCACTCTCCCAGAGGCTCGATCGCCTGATCTGACACCTGCAGATAATAGTGGCCATACGCGGCCTGCAAATCCTTATGTTCGAAGAACGTCGTCGCCGGCAACACGATGTCGGCATAGTCGGTGGTATCGGTAAGGAACTGTTCGTGGACAACGGTGAACAAGTCAGGACGCTTGAGCCCGCGCACCACTTCATTGTGATTGGGGCAAACCGCCGCTGGATTTGAGTTATATACGAACAACGCCTGCAGCGGCGGGTTGTTCAGCGTGTTCAGCGCTTCGCCCAGACGAACCATGTTTACGATTCGCGCCGGACGCTCGCATCCCACGGGCCTAAGATCGGGCCGCCGCAATGCGTCCTTGTTCAGCTCGAACGCGCCGCTTGTGGAGAGGTGAATTCCTCCACCCACTTCCTTCAGCGATCCGATGATGCAAGGCAGCATGGCAATGGCGCGGGTCGCCATGCCACCGCCCTCGGAGCGCTGCACGCCGTAGTTCACGCGAATGACCGAAGGCCGCACGGTGGCATACTCACGCGCCAGCTTGCGGATGTCTTCGGCTGCGATCCCTGTCCACTGGGCCGCGCGCTCCGGAGGATAGGCTTTTACTTTTTCCCGCAGCTCGTCGAATCCCAGGGTGTGCCTGGCAACGTAATCGGCATCGTACAGTCCTTCGCCGATGATCACATGCATCATGGCAAGAGCGAGCGCGGCGTCGGTGCCGGGATTGATGGGAAGATACCAGTCGGCGCACGCCGCAGTGCGCGTGCGGTAAGGGTCGATGACTACCAGCTTCGCGCCCCTGCGCCGCGCCTCCACGATGTAGGGCCACAGATGAACATTGTTCCCGTGAATGTTTGAAGCCCAGGCAATGATGTAGCGGGAATGGATGAACTGCTCGGGCTCGGTGCCGAGCTTGACGCCGAATACGGATTCGATGCCGGCCTCGCCGGCGGAAGAACAGATTGTGCGCTCGAGTTCCGAAGCGCCGAGGCGACTGAAAAAACGGCGATCCATGGAACCGCCATTGAGCGCCCCCAAGGTTCCGCCGTAGAAATAGGGGAGAATGGCCTCGCTGCCGAATTCGGCGATAATCCTACGAAAGCGAGAAGCGATCTCGTCCAGCGCTTCATCCCAGCTAATGCGCTGCCAGGTCGGTGTGGCGCGGACGTCCTCGACCGCGTTTCCGGCGGATCCCTTGGCTGCGATCCGCCGCATCGGATACAGCACGCGGTCCGGCGAATACACCCGGTCAAGATATTTAGCCACTTTCGCGCACAAAAATCCCTGCGTCACGGGATGCCCGGGATCGCCCTGAATCTTCGTGGCGCGGCCATCTTCCACCGTGATCAGGACTCCGCAAGCGTCGGGGCAATCGTGCGGACACGCGGCATGGACGACCTGTTTCATACTCGCTTGATTATAAAGGGCAGAGGCACATGCAGCACAAAGGGCATCCGCGCGGGTTCGGATGCCCTGATCTCGATGGAATGCAAAGGCGAGCGCTTCTACTTAATCTCCAGCACTTCTTTTTCCTTCGCCTTGCTCATCTCTTCCATCTTCTTGATTTCGTCGTCGGTAAGCTTCTGGATCTCCTCGAGCGACCGCTTCTCGTCGTCCTCGGTGATCTTCTTGTCCTTCATCGCCTTCTTGATGGCATCGTTGCCGTCGCGGCGAATGTTCCGCACGGCCGTTCGATGCTCTTCGAGCACTTTGTGCAGATGTTTGACCATGTCCTGGCGGCGCTCCTGCGTGAGAGCCGGCACCGGCACGCGGATCAGCTTGCCATCGTTCATGGGATTCAAGCCGAGCTCCGCGGTGCGAATGGCTTTTTCGATTGCCCCCACCTGCGACGTATCAAAGGGCTGCACGGTGATCATCTGCGGCTCGGGTGCGTGCACCTGTGCGATCTGGTTGAGCGGCATCTGCGAACCGTAATAATCGACGGTAACGCTATCGAGCATGTGAACCGAAGCGCGCCCGGTACGCGTGGCGGCCATCGCCTTGCGAAAGTCTTCGACGGCCTTCTCCATGCGGGTTTTTAGTTGTACGTAAGTTTCTTTGAGGCCAGGAATTGCGGCCATTGTGGGTGGGGCCATGTCAGTCAGCTCCGTAGGATATTAAAGAATCAAAACGCTGAATTATAAACCCAACTTCGCTGCCACGGATTTCTCCAGGTCAACACAATCGGAAGGAAATCACCTCGAATGTGATCCCTCCCCAGAGAGAGCATCCGAGTTCTGAAGCAGGCAGGCGAGGGCATAGTACTTTAAGTCGGAGGGTATCTGTTGGGCCGGATGCCAAAAGTCAACGAAAACCTTTCGGCCGACGCGGTGGACTCCGTCGTAACCCCCAGCCTCAGCTTCAGGCCATAGGTGTTTCACGTACGGCCACGTGTACCCGCAAACAACAACGTTCGCATCGATGAGCTCGACTTGGCTCTTGATGAAGGCCCCGTCTTCCTTCGCGTATTGCGCAAGGTCGTCGGGTACCGAACGAGCGGTTCCCTTGCTCTTCTTGATATTTACCACTGCGCTGGACAAGAATAGCTCTGCCGCTTCATCGAGCTCAGACTTCCCAACTGGAAAGCCCCGCAATCTGCCAAGTGCGATGTGGTGAATTGCATAGGACCAATACGCTGCATTTTTGAGGGTTAAACCGTAAGGCCCGTTCTCTCTGATGAATGCCCGCAGGTCTTGGCTGGGTTCCGGCCCCTCATGACGTGCCTCCTTCAGAAGGAAAAGCACCCTTGGCGTTACCGATGCCCATCGCTTTTGATCTATGATTCCGTCCTGGATGAAACAGCACCCTTGATGACGAGGCTGCTGCGCCCATTTGTGCAGTAGCCCTTCGAGAGAGTCCACGTTCTTGCCTCCCGCTATTTGAGGTTTGCGTTCACTGGGAAAGCTCTTATGCGCTAACCCTTGATCCAATCTTCTCTCCGCTGACTACGCGCCGGATGTTGCCGTGCTGATTCAGGTTGAAGACGATGATGGGCAGGTTATTGTCTTTGCACAGGCTGATGGCGGTGGAATCCATCACTTTCAGGCCGAGCTTGAGAACGTCCATGTAGGTAATGTCGGTGAATTTCTTGGCGTCCTTTACCTTCATGGGATCGGCGTCGTAGATGCCATCGACCTTGGTGGCCTTGAGAATGGCGTCGGCTTTGATTTCCATGGCGCGCAAAGACGCCGCTGTGTCGGTGGAGAAATACGGATTTCCCGTTCCACCCGCGAAGATTACGACACGGCCTTTTTCCAGATGGCGGATGGCGCGGCGGCGAATGAACGGCTCGGCCACCTGGTTCATCTCAATCGCGGTTTGCACGCGCGTGTAGACNNCCCATGTGATCGGCGGAAACACGGTCCATGTCCCGGGCCTGATCGGCTACGCCACGAAAGAAGTTGCCGCCGCCGACGACGATGGCGAGCTGCACGCCCAGCTTGTGCACGTCGGCCAATTCCGCAGCGACCTCGTGGATGCGGGCGGTGTCGACACCAAAGCCCTGATTGGCAGCCAGAGCTTCTCCGGAAATCTTGAGCAGAACGCGTTTGAAGGCAGGGGCTTGCATAGTGTAGCGCCGGCGTCCTGCCGGCTGTCGCGAGGGCGTCTCGCCTTCGCTTGGAGCCAAAAAAAGGCGTCCGCAGGCGCCTGGAAATTACTCTGCTTTCTGTTCGTTAGGCTTCGTAGTAGCGACCGTCTCGCTGGCATCGCCCACTTTGAAGCGTGCAAAGCGGCGCACGCTGATGTTCTCGCCCAGTTTGCCGATCTTGGCCGCGATGAGCTGCGCGATCGACACGGTCTGATCCTTGATGAAGGGTTGCTCCAAGAGGCAAACCTCCTCGTAGAACTTTTCCATCATGCCAGCGACCATTTTCTCGGCAATATGCTGTGGCTTGCCGGAGGCGACGGCCTTGGCGAGATAAATGTCTTTTTCCCGAGCGAAGTCAGCCGGGGTTACGTCTTCCTTTCGGACATAGCGCGGATCGCTGGCCGCGATGTGCATGGCGATATCGTGGACCAGCTCTTTGAAGTCGTCGGTGCGGGCCACGAAATCGCTTTCGCAGTTCACTTCGACCAGCACGCCGATTTTGCCGCCGGCGTGAATGTAGCTGGTCACCGCGCCTTCGCTGGTCACGCGCGTGGCTTTTTTGGCCGCAACCGAGACGCCCTTCTTGCGAAGAATCACGACCGCCTGCTCCATATCGCCCTTGGCTTCGGTCAGGGCCTGTTTGCAATCCATCATGGGAGCTCCGGTTTTCTCCCGGAGGTCTTTCACTTGCGTTGCAGAAATGTTTGCCATAGTAGTGCTCATTGGTGGAGAGTCCTTATAAATTCTGGTTCATGTCGAGGTTGCAAGGTTTCAGAGTTTCAAGGTGGCAAAAATTTGGCATCCGCGTGAACTTTGAAACCCTGAAACCTCTGAAACTTTGAGACCTTAGCTTCTACAAACGTTGACCCGCGCCGGACGACCCGCGCGGGTCTGATGTCAAATGCCCGGTTTTTGTCATCGCCAACGACCAACGACTAGCGACCAAGGACGGTTTTTAAACCGTCTGGCTCTCCACCTTGGGAATATCAGCCTCTTCGTTCGCGACCGGCTTCTTGTGCGTACCCGGGCCGAGCACTTCCTCCATGCTGATGTCTTCGCCGATGTCCGCCAAGTCAGACGCGGATGCAGCTGCCTGAGCATGAAGTTCAAGCGCCGCCGCCGCATCTTCCGCCTGTTGCGCTTCCCGAGCCTGCGCTTGTTCCGTCGCCGCAGTCATGTCGGCGACCTGCTTATCGGTCATCAACTGCGCTCCCTCGGCGATCGAATCCGAAATCTTTGAAGTAAACAGCCGGATCGCGCGCAATGCGTCGTCGTTGCCCGGAATCACGTAATCCACTTCGCTGGGATCGCAATTCGTATCCACCACCGCGACCACCGGAATACCCAGCTTGCGCGCCTCGCGCACCGCAATCTGCTCTTTGTTGGAATCGATCACGAACACCGCATCCGGCAACCGGCTCATATTCTTGATGCCCGCCAGGTTGGCCTGCAGGTGCTTGCGCTCGCGCTCCAGCTTGATGACTTCTTTCTTCGGCAGCAGCTCGTAGCGGCCATCGGTGGCCATTTCGTCGAGCTCTTTCAGCCGCTTTACCGACTTCTGCACCGTGACCCAGTTGGTGAGCAATCCGCCCAGCCAGCGCTGGTTGATGTAAAACGCGCCGCACTTGGTGGCCTCTTCGGCAATCGCATCCTGCGCCTGGCGCTTAGTTCCCACAAACAGCACAATCTTGCCGTCGGCCGCCAGCTCCTGTACGAATCTCGACGCCTCTTTGAACATCTTCAGCGTCTTCTGCAAGTCGATGATGTAAATCCCATTGCGCTCTCCGAAGATGTATTCCTTCATCTTGGGATTCCAGCGCTTCGTCTGATGCCCGAAGTGAACCCCCGCTTCGAGCAACTCCTTCATGGTGATGGTAGCCAATGAACCTCCTTAATTAGTCTGCATCAGGAAACCCGTTCTCAGTACCGAGTACCCAGTACCCAGCAAAAAACACTGGCAACTGGGTACTAGCAACTGGGTACTTCTTCCCGATTGCCATTCCCGTCCCCGTGCCGCGAGGCTCGGGAAGAATTGAACACCTAAAAACTCAACGTTTCAAAGTTTCAGACGTTTCAAGGTTTCAATGACACTTTGAAACCATGAAACCTTGAAACGTTGAAACCTATCTCTTCGAGAACTGGAAGCGCTTGCGCGCGCCCTTCTGGCCGTACTTCTTGCGCTCTTTGCCGCGCGAGTCACGCGAGACCATGCCTTCCGCCTTCAGTTTGCCGCGCAGTTCCGCGTTGAACTGCATCAGCGCGCGCGCGATACCGAGCTTTACCGCATCGGCCTGACCGCGCACTCCGCCGCCCAGAACGCTGGCGATAATGTTGAACGAAGCCGCCGTCTCAGTGGACGCCAACGGCGCTTTTGCCGCCGAACGCTGCGCCGGAGTTACGAAATATTCCTCGAACGCGCGCCCGTTCACTTTGAAATCGCCGCTGCCCGGACGCAGATACACCCGCGCAATCGCCCGCTTCCGACGTCCCGTTCCGTAGTATTGGACCAATTCTGCCATGCTAGCTCTTAGCTCCTAGCTCTTAGCTTCTAGCTTGAATCCCAGAAGCGAGCCCTTGATCTCTTGAAATCTAAAACAAACTTGCCATCCTGAGCGCAGCCGTTCTTCAGGCGGAGCGAAGGATCTCAATCTTCTCCGACCCCGTGGCGCCTGAAAAGAGCCTTACGCCCTTACTTCCAACTTCAAATCCTGCGGCTTCTGCGCCTCATGCGGATGTTTGTCGCCTCTGTAAACGTTCAGCTTCGACAGCATGTGATCCGCCAGCTTGTTCTTGGGCAGCATGCGCCGGACCGCGTCTTCAATGATCTTTTCCGGCTTGCGCGCCAGGCGCTTGCGGTAATCTTCGGTACGCAGCCCGCCGGGGTAACCGGTGTAGTGGTGATACTGCTTCTGCTCCGACTTCACGCCGGTGGTTCTCACCTTCTCGGCATTAATGACGATCACGTGATCGCCGGTGTCGAGAAAGGGCGTGTACTGCGGGTTCTCTTTGCCCATGAGGATGCGGGCCACCTGCGAGGCCATGCGCCCCAGAGTTTGACCATCCGCATCCACGACGTACCACTTGCGCACAATTTCCCCCGCTTTGGGGAAATAGGTTGACATCGGAATCTCCCAGAATGAAAAAAATTGCGAAACGCGATTGAAATTACAAAGAAGACCGCTCGTTGATTCCCCGGCGAGGACGCCAGACCATCAGGCGGGCAACCGCGAGACTTCCCAAAGCTTTAAAGATACCGGAGGGCGCAAGGAATTGTCAACGCAGAGTTAAGAATTCCGGCTAGCCGCTTCCCACTTCCGTGCTAACATTCCGCCCCATGGCAGCGCCGTCTTTCGCTTTTCGCTATCTGGTGCCCGTCGCCGTCGCGTTCGTTGCCATAGGCGCCTTCGCCGCCGACGAAACCGGCCAACCCGCCCCGCGCTTCCACGCCAAAACCACCACCGGCGACCAGTTCAACAACGCGTCGGTAAAGGGCAAGGTGGTCCTCTTCGAGTTTTGGACCACCTGGTGCAAGTACTGCGAAAACGAAGCCTCCCTGGTCGATGACATCGCCAAGGAGTTCGCCGACAAAGGCCTGATCGTGCTCGCCGTCGATGTTCTCGAGCCCGATCAGAAAGTGAAGAAATATCTGGCCGAGCACCCTCGATCCGTTCCGATCGTGCTGACGAAAGACACCAACCTCTCCGCCATGTACAACGCCCAAAGTTACCCGATCTACGTGATCATCGACCGCGACGGCAACATCGCCGGCGAGCAACGCGGCGCCGCGGGAGAAAGAGGACTGCGGCGACTCTTAAGCCGCGCGGGAATCGAAGCGAAACCGGAGGCAGAAGAATAAGGAATAGTTAGAGGGTCACGGGGTAGGGTTAATGGGAGCTAAGCTCCCTTTCCTCACTCGTACGCCAAAGCCTCAATCGGATCCTTCCCCGCCGCCTTGAAAGCCGGATACAGCGCCCCGGCGATTGCCCCCAGCACCGCCACAATCACGGCTCGGAGAATCCAGTCCGCACTTACCACCACCTGTACCAGCGGAAAGCGATGCCGAATGGCCCAGCTCGCTGCCAGACTGAACAGGAGACCTAGCACGATGCCAGCCACAGCCAGCAATCCGGTTTCACGCATAATCACGTCCACGATGTAGAACTTCGACGCGCCCATCGCCTTCAATATCCCGATCTCGCGCGTGCGTTCCATCACCGCCGCATACATCGATTGGAAAATCACCAGAAAGCCGATGATCAGGCTCACCCCAATCACCACCCCGATGAATGGCCGAAACCCCGGCAACCGGCTCGGCGTCATCATGCTGAGATACTCCTCGGTCGACTGGACCGAATATTTTTCCATGCCCGGCTGACTCTTCACTTCTTTCACCACCTCATCGGCGTGGGCGGGGTCGTCGAGTTTCACGTAAAAGACCGAGGCCTTATCCTTGGCGCCGACTAGATCCTGCAGCGTGGCCAAAGGCAGAAACTTGCGTGCGCCCCGGCCGTTCTCCACGATCCCAGCAACACGAAATTTGTTGTTCAGAACCTCCATCGTGTCGCCCACCTTGACGTGCTTCTGCCGGGCAATGTAATCGTCCACCAGAATGTCATTCGGACCCAGGAACGGTCCGCCCTCCACATACTGAAATGGTCCACCTAATGCTTCGAAGCTGGGAAGATCGATTCCGTCAATCACTTCCAGCGCGCCTGCGGTCGAGAGTTGCCAGATCACCGGACTCACCACTTTGACATGCGGCATCCGGCGCAGGATATCGGCGACCTTGACCGGAACTGGTGCTCCGCTAATGCCGGCCAGGTTCGACGATCCCGGAGGCTGCACAATCACATCTGCACCTATGCCCGCCGTCCGGTTTTTGGAATCGTTCATGATGCCGTAGCACAGGCCCGCGATCAGCAGAATCAGCGCTACTTCCAGCGCAATCGCCACCATGCTGATCAGGGAGCGGATCGGGCGATGCACCAGATTGGAGACCACCATTTTATTCATCATGACGGATTACCGCGGAACTGCCCAGGCCCGTGTACAGACTACTTCTCCCTCGCCGGCGGAACGGCCGCACTCGATTGCGGCGCCTTGTCCAGATGCACCACCTCCGCCCCGGGCGGCTGCTCCAGCGTAAACTGATCGTCCCTTAGCGCCTTGTTGATCTCCAGCTTCAACATGTTAAGGGTGATGTCGTACTCCTCCTGCGGCCGGTAAATCTCGATGCGCGATGGAAAGCTGACGCCGTCGTACTCCTTGTAGCTCGCATACCGGACGTCGCTCACCAGATTGGCCTGCTCGTCATAGATATACTGGCGATGCGGTTGCAGGTCGGTGCGGCTGAAAACAATCTTGCGTGACAACACGCCCTCGTTCTCGCCCTTCTTGCGGATGACGATGAGTTCGTAGTCTTCCTGCAGAACGCGATGCCCCTTGGCATCATGCAAAATCTCTTCGCTATTTTCCAGCACAGCAATCTCGTGCTCAGCATCGATGTGCGGAATCAGCAGCGCCTCATAGATGTCTCGCGGCCGAATATTCTCCATGGGCTGGTCCGCATTTTTCGCCTGCACCTCATTGCTCCCCACCACAAAGCGGTTCCGCGGCGGAATCCACAGCTTGAAGTCCCGTCCGTCGCTCACCATGTCGAAGGCCGTCGTGCGCACGATCGGCAACAGCCCAATCATGTGCAGCATCGCTGGCTTCCGCGCCAGCACGTAGCCGCGAATCTCCTTGTAGTCGGTGACGTGGCCTTTCTTCGCCCCGCCCACGGAGGTGTCAATGTCCACGGTCGCCTGCAGCGACTGGATCTTCTCCGCCTGCTGGTTGAGGCTGTCGATCAATCCTGATTGCGTGGATTCTTTAAGCGGAGCTTTGGAATAGGTTTCTTCCACCGGTCGCGTGCGGAACAAACAGCCCGTAGTGGGCAGCACCGCCAGCAGAGTCAAAGCCCAGAAGGGCGAGCAACGTCTCATGAAGGATTAGATGATCTCCCGAACATTTGAGTATACAGCGATGGGAAAGGGTGCAAAACCAGAGCCGGCACTTGCAGCGTCTCAGTCTGCTTCATGAGGAATCTCTAAGCAGTCTCTCGGCGCACGCAGCGGCTCTTCTCCGCGATCTAAGATTTTGCATTCGCCGACTCTGGCTGGGCAACGAGGCGAGAATCTTACTAAAGTCAGCTACGCCCGCCTTCCCTCATCATCTAAACTGTCGCTATCGTGCGCAAGATCTTCTGGCTCGTCCTCATCGCCGCCATGGCATTCGCGGGTTGGTTCGCCTGGGCTGTGTTAAGTCCAGTTGAGCCTTCGGGGCAAACATTTGTTATGTTGCGCCCGGGATATTCCACCCGCCGCATCGCCGCCGAACTGAAGTCCAGCGGACTTATCCGCAGCGAGCAAGCCTTCATTCTGTGGCATTATCTGCACCGCGGCCGATCGTTGAAAGCCGGAGAGTATCGCTTCGACAAATCCCGGAATATGATCGACGTCCACAATCGCCTGGCCCGCGGCGATGTCTATTTCCGCACCGTAGTGGTCCCCGAAGGTTTCACCATGTTCGACATCGCCCGCGCCATCGAAACTGCCGGACTCGGGCCCGCGGAGGATTTCCTGAAGGTTGCGCAATCGGATACTGCGCTCATCGCAGACTTCGCGCCTAACGCGCCTTGCCTTGAGGGCTACCTCTTTCCCGACACTTACCAATTCAGCCGCATGATGACTATGGACGAAATGGCGGCGGCCATGGTCAAACAATTTCGCCAAGTGGCAAACCAGATTGGATTAATTCAAGCGCAAGAAAGTACGCCATCAGAGGAACTCCATCGCACCGTTACCATGGCGTCGATCATAGAAAAAGAAACGGCTGTGGCTGAAGAACGCCCGCTCGTCGCCAGCGTTTACTACAACCGTTTGGAGAAGAGAATTGCGCTCGACGCCGATCCCAGCATTATCTACGCGGAACTGCTAGCCGGAGCCTACACCGGCGCGCTGCATCACGACGACATGCGCTTCAACTCGCCGTACAACACTTACACGCACACCGGACTTCCGCCCGGGCCCATCGCCAATCCCGGCAAGAGCGCGCTCGAAGCGGCCATGCATCCGGCACAATCTGATTACTACTATTTCGTCGCTGACGCCGCCGGCCACCATCGCTTCGCCCGCACGATGGAAGAGCACGATAGGAATGTCGCCTCCTACCGCCGCGCCATGCGCGGAAAATAGCGGGCAGGACCTACTAGCGCGCAGTGTACAATCCTTCCTGTTTTCCATCATGGCAACTTCCTCCACACACGGCCAACTGGGACACCGCACCATCCCGCTGGAATCGATTCTGGCAGCTCGCCAGCGCGTCTATCAGGCCGCGGTTCGCACGCCGCTGGTCCGCCTGTACTACGATGACGCTCCCTCCGAGATATATCTCAAGCTCGAGTCACTCCAACCGATCGGCTCGTTCAAGATCCGTGGCGCCTACAACGCCGTCTCCTTATTAAAGCCAGAGGACCGGGCAAGAGGCGTATGGACGATCAGCGCGGGCAATGCGGCGCAGGGCGTGGCCCTGGCGGCCAAGCTTGCCGGAGTCCGCTGCGAAGTTCTGGTGATGGACACCGCGCCGGTCGCGAAGCTCGACGCTATCCGGCGACTGGGCGCCAGCATCCGCCAGGCGCCCATGGACGAGTGCTGGACTGCAGTCATCGAACGCAGGCATCCGGCGTTTCACGGCGTGTTCGTCCATCCCTTCGACGACGACGACTTCATCGCCGGCAACGCCACCTGCGGTCTGGAAATCCTCGAAGATTTGCCGGACGTGACCGCGATTGTGGCTGGTTTTGGCGGAGGCGGTCTGAGTTGCGGCATCGCATCCGCCACGGCCGCTCTGAAGCCGGACGTGAAAGTGTTCGCCGCCGAACCGGAGACGGCTGCGCCTCTGCACTTGTCGTTTGTCAAAGGCTCCGCGCAGAAGTTTCCCGGCTGGAAGACCAGCTTTGTCGACGGTTGTGGCGGCAAGACCGTCCTGCCCAGTATGTGGACGCTCGCCAGCCGCTTGCTGGCAGGCTCGATCATTACCTCGCTCGAAGAAACTCGCCGGGCCATGACGATCGCCGCTGCCCGCAATCACATCATCTGCGAGGGCGCAGCCGCGTGCGCGGTCGCGGCCGGACTCAGCGGCAAAGCAGGCAATGGCAAGATCTGCTGCGTCGTCAGTGGCGGCAACATCGATCTCAGCAAGTTCGCTGAGCTGGTGTCAGGGTAGATCAAGAATCCACCACGGAGACACGGAGTCACGGAGAAGACCTAAGAGGCAAAGAAATTTAGGATATTAAGAATTTTCTTCTCTGTGCCTCCGTGTCTCCGTGGTGGATTCTCTTCCTAGCGAGCCCGCCCCTCCATCCACCCCTGCAGAATCAACACCGCGGCCATCCGGTCCACTGCCTTCGCGCGCTTTTCGATCGATAGCTCCGTCTCCCGTAGAAGCCGGTTCGCCTCGGCCGAGGTTAGTCGCTCGTCACACAGGTGCACTGGCAGCCGGAAGCGTTTGCGCAGATCTTCGGCGAAGAGCTGCATCTTGTCCGATTGTGTCCCTTCGGCGCCACTCATGCGCAGCGGTAGACCGACGACGATCTCCCGCACCCCATACTCGCGAATTACCAGCTCCAGCGCCGCCAAGTCCTGCCGCTTGTTGCGACGCTGTAAAGTGTTCAGCCCCTGCGCCGTAATTCCCAGCGGATCGGAAACCGCGATCCCAATCCTTCTCGACCCAACGTCCAGGCCCAGAACCCGCCCGGCCGGTCGACCCGACTTTCCTTCATGACCGCTCACGCCGCGATTATAAGCGCCATCACCGGATTCCCACGCGGCAGCCTAGCCGGCCGCAAACCATCGCTCTAACTCTTCTTGCCACAGTCACTTACAAGGTCGTGCCATCTCAACCCCGCATCCATCCTTGCTTTTGGTTCCATTTCGGCATAGTATGCCAAACAGTAGAGACACGCTGTTTCCCCACTAGACCCTTTCTCCTGCCCGGGTGCCTTTTATGAGTGGTGCGGATCTGAATTTCCACATCGGCGACAAGGTCGTCTATCCCAACCACGGTGTGGGTGTGATCGAACAAATCAGCAGCCGTTCCATCGGCGCCACGGTGGAAAGGTTCTATCTCCTCAACATTAAGGCCAGCAGCCTCAAGGTCATGGTGCCCTGCAACAACGTGGGCAGCGTAGGCATTCGCCGCGTGGTGCGCAACGGCGAGGTGCAGAAGATCATCGACTTCCTCTCCATCGGAGAAGACCTCACCACGGCCGACTGGAAAGACCGCTTCAAGGAGAACTCCGACCGCATGCGCACCGGCTCTCTGTTCGAGGTCGCAGGAGTGCTTAAGAGCCTGATCGCGCTCCACCAAGCCAAGCCTCTCTCCTTCCGCGAGAAGAAGATGCTCGAACGTGCCCGCTACCTGCTGGTCAGCGAACTCGCCATGTCCCGCAACTGCGAGGAGACCAAGATCGAGGAACTCCTCGGCCTGGCCTTAGCCAAGTGCAACCTGCGCTTCCCCGAAGCGAGTGAATTCCAGGCCTGAGTCAACTCACGAAGCAGCAACCCAACGACATTGTCATCCTGAGGAAGCGGAGTCCGCGGCGAAGCCGAGGACTCCCGACGAAGGATCTCTGTAGCTTGTAGACAGAGCCACGAAAGCCGTGCCGTAGCCGTGACCATCGCTGTCGAGCCGCCCTGGAGGCGCTGCCATCCCTCCCGAACCGGGAAATGTCTGAAATCCTGTCAATAGGCAGAAACTACACGATCGGGCCTAAATCACTCAAAGCACCGCAGATATAATTCCAGGAAGTGTGACTCATTCACCCATTCCAAATTGCTATACTGAATATATAGAGTAAAAATTCAGGAAAACGAGGCGCGGCCCCTGGGCCGCGCCTTTTCTTTTGCGCAGAGTACTCGAGTCAGAGGACAAGCAGCGGAATGGACGAATTCAAGTTCTTCGAGAGCTTCAAGGAGCGCGGCGAGTGGGCCGAGTTGCGCTTCATGGCCGATGCCATGCGCCACGGATACAAGGTGCTGAAGCCCTGGGGAGATTCGCAGCCCTTCGATGTCGCGCTCCATTTCGGCCGCCGCATCGTAAGAGTGCAGGCAAAATCCACCTCCTTCCGCGTAGGCACAGGATATACTTGCCAGCTCAAGAGCGGCTCGGGGCGGCCTTACACACTGGATACCATCGACTTTTTCGCCGCCTACGTCATCACCCAGGACACCTGGTACTTGATTCCGGCTCGGGTCCTTCTCGGCAAGGTCCGCAAAGAACGCCTTACGATCTGCCCCATGCAGCGGACGAAGGCAAATCGCTACAGCTACGAGTGCTACCGGGACGCCTGGCGCTTGCTGCGCCCGAAGCCGGGAGGAAGGAAGCCTCGGAGGGGCGGCAGATAATAGCCCCGAGCCTGCCCTGAGCGGAGCCGAAGGGGGACGGCACCGTTTCCTCAGCACGCTCCCACGCTTTCGCAAAGAGCGCGAAAGGATGGGCCACCCGTCCGCTCAAGCCAAGACCGGTCTGCAGTGGGGCACTATGTCTTGCCCACCGTCGTAGGCTCGGTTATACTTTAGGTATGAAAACGGCGGTCTCCATTCCCAATGAACTTTTCGACGTGGCGGAACGCCTGGCGCGCCGCTCGCGGAAGTCACGGAGCCGGCTGTTTAGCGATGCCTTACGCGAGTATGTGGCGCGCCGCTCGCCCGACAGAATCACCGAGGCCATGGATGAGGCTCTGGCTGAAATCGGTGAGAGTAACGATCCCTTCGTAGCGGCGGCTTCCCGCAGGCGGCTGGAGCAGAGCGAGTGGTAATCTCGCAAGGCGAGATCTGGTGGGCAGATTTGCCCGCCCCGACCGGCTCGGGCCCAGGCTTCCGTAGGCCGGTAGCGGTTGTTCAAAGCGACGCACTCAACCAGAGCCGAATCTCTACGGTGGTTTGCGTCCCGCTGACCGGCAATCTGAAATGGGCTCTTGCGCCGGGCAACGTCAGCTTATCGGCGCGGGTTACCGGACTGCCAAAAGATTCGGTCGCCAATGTGTCGCAAGTTATTTCTCTCGACAAATCCCTGCTGACGGAACGCGTCGGCAAACTCCCGCGGCCCAAGTTGGAGCTACTTTTTTCGGGGATTGATCTGGTGCTGGGCAGGTAGAAATTTGTTCCACCAAATTAAGTCCTGGCGCTTGCTCCGCCCGAAACCGGAGAAAAGAGAGCCCCGGAGGGGCGGCAGATAATAGCCCAGAGCCTGCCCTGAGATAGCCAAAGGGACGTAAACCCTGGGTAAGCTCCAGACGGATGGAACCGAGTCCCGTGGGGACGGCACACCGTTTCCTCCGCACGCTCCCACCCTTTCGCAAAGGGCGCGAAAGGATGGGTGACCGGCCACTTCAGCATGGGTAGAGCGAGGCGACTTCCTGTTTCCTCGCAGGGAAAAAGTCCCAAAAAATGAGGCCACGCTTTGGAATCACGCTCGCTGCGAAGCTGCTGGGCCCAAGGTGGATGCCATAAGCTGACAGTCCCGAAAGGAGTTTCCGAACATCCCGCGCAAACGACACGACGTGCTGCTCGGGGATTGGGGTATAGCCCTCGGCGTGTTTAAGCAGCGTCGTTTGGCGAGTGGCCTTTAGGAAAGAAGTCGCCTCGTCAACGAGGGGCGCTGAGTCTTGGGGCACTCGATCGGGGAAGGCGGGGTTCTTCAAACGTGCACCAATCTTTGCGAGCCGCTTTTGGACGCTGCTCGCGTATTCGTCTTGAGACACCACATCGATCTGTCGTCGCGTCGACAGCCTCAAGCCGGCATCCCATCGCTCGTGCGGCGGAATGTCGCCTCGCAGAATGTCGCTAGCGTCAAAGCCCGGCCCAACTATTTCCACAAGGACTTTCTCCTCGTCTGGGACGGTCACGCCAGCCAAGCTGTACTGATCAGCGTAAGGACTTGCAGGTTCCAGTAAGGCTGCGACCATGCCTTCAAGCCGTAGCTCCTCAATCGTTGTTGGCAATTCCGCCAGCGTAAGAAGATAGCCACCTCTTCGGCGGGTCCAGCGCTCGTGACGCTTATCAATTCGCAGAAGGAGTTTCGAGAATCCGCCATTTCTACAGAATCGGTGAACAGCCTTGGCTGACGCCTTCGACCAATCGGAAACGACGACTCCGGAAAGCACGGGAAGGCTCAGGGCATGCATCCATAGCATGCTGGTGGTCTTTAGGCACCCACGCACCAACTCCAGGGCCGAAAGGAGATTCGCCGTGTCGACTGCTTCGATCTCAAGAGGCAGTTTTGGTGGTGCTTTGGACACGTCAGGCCTTATTGGCATCAATTGCCGCTGAAAAGAGCGCAGGAAGTTGTTGCAACGTAGACAATAGCGCGGGCTCGCGACCGCACTCTCGCCAGTCCCAATCGGTTTTTCCAATCGAATCGGCTACCAATTTGCGCATGTACTGTGAGGGAAGATTGGCAACCGGGAAGACGTAGCGGTCGCCGGCCACGTCCTCGAAAAATAAATACGAGGCATCTGCTGGAATCATTTCTTTGACATGTTGAAATGAGCTTACATTGCTCGCTCTGAATTCACGCTTGAGGACGTCGAGCACACCATCGGCAGCTACAGGCACCGCATGGAGGTGAGCATGGTCAATCCCGCATCCGCCCGATTCCACTCCTCGAGTTCCGTGCTCAAAAAAAACGCACGCGCCATATGCTTCTCGTAGAATCGCCCTGGCCTCCACGCAGAGATTTTCCAGCTCTTCATTGTGTTCCTTCGAAAGGTCTGCCAGTGCGCAGGAGTGCTTGATCGGGACCACTAATAGGTGACCTTGTGTGATTTGTCCTACGCTCGGAATGACGCGAAACCGCCTCGTCCCGAGAATCGTCCGGTCAAACAATTCGGGGAGATATCGCTGAACAAAGGCATTGTTGCGACCGTCGGAAAATTCATCACAGAAGTCACACGTTTTCAATTGTCTCTCCCTGGTTCTCTTCCACCAGCCGCCGGTCGTGATACGGCCGGGTTGTCGTTCGCGGCCTGGGCGTCGGCCAGGGGTTTGGGCGGCGGCTGATACTGATGAATAATCTCGTCCGTCAACTCTGTGGCGTGTTCCGCGATTGCTCTTGCGTTTGCAGCGTAGACACTATACATGTCTTTCGGGCTCACTGGCCTCAGCGTCAATGCTGGAGATGTCAAATTCTGAAAGGCGGCGAGGTAGTGGCTTGCGACAATCACATTATCCACCCATGTCGTTCCGACGGGCGTAGCACTGTAAACATACAACTTAAAATTTTCCCTAACGCCCCCTTCGAGTTTATTACGAATCTTCCACATTACCTCTATCGATTTCTTGATCGTGTTGACCAAATCGCGACCCGTGTCTTCCTCCGACCTCTTGGCGGCGATTTCACAATTCGGATCCAAGAAGTAGATCTCTATTTTCACCTTATGGCGAACGCGATCCATGATCGTCGGCTCGAACTCCGTATCCCGTGCCCATTCGTGATGTGCAATCCCGACCAGCATGGACTTCTCGCTTGCCGATGCTAACAACTCGCACCATCGGTGGGGATCTATATCCTTTCTCGACGCGTAAACTTCCGTTACACCCATTTTCAAGAATCTTTGATAAACCTCTTCGGTAACGGGACTCAGTATCGTCGTCATCGACGCTGCGATGAGAGACGCTCCGACGCTGATGAGCACTGTAGCGATGTTTGGGTGAGGCTTTGGCCAGATGGCAAACAGCAAGCCCACTAAGACAAAGATTATTCCGATCGAGAAAACGATCGCTAAGCTATGCTGCCGAAGAAAAATCTTGAACTTCGTCACAGATTCGCCTCGCAATGCTGTCCTTGAGAATAGCCAGACGTTCTGACTCCTGCAGTTGATAGCAGGCAATGTCGAAGCCCAGATACGCCCTATTGAACGAGGAACCCTTGGGGAAGAGAAAATTAGATTACTTTTGCGGGCTCATGTCAAACAGCAGTCCCGACTTGCAGACGGCGCGTCTACGCGTCGTCCGAGCCCGGCCCGTCCGTTGCTGCCGATGCACCGGAAAATCGTGTTCGTTTCCGCCAGCCAGGAGTATCGGCAGGAGCACCAATTGTTCAACTGCGGATTTTTGCGGCTTGGCGCGGTCGATCTCGAATCCGGCGTCCGTCAACACGCGTCGAACCAGCGGCGTGACCGGCACATCTCCGAGATCATCAAGCTCGAAGAACTTCAACTCTGAGATGTCATCTGAGGCCTTTGCCTCTCCCCCTACAACTTTCCCCCAACTGTAGATGACGATCCTGTGCTCGTTGGGGGGATTGATGATCTCGTAGACATTGAAGCGCCTGCCCACTTCCACGATCAGGCCAGTCTCTTCGTGTAGTTCACGGGCCGCTGCCTCAGCTATGCTCTCAAACGCGTGAATCTTCCCGCCGGGTATGATCCAGCTGCCTCGCTGCGGGTCTTTATTCCGCTTTCCAAGTAGAATCCGGTCCAGCTCGTCCCGTACGAGCAGGGCGGAACCGATGCGGGGAAGATTTTCGGCCATGTTCGGCTTTCTGGGTTATCCTTGCATTCTGGTCGCCGACACGTATGCACGTAGGTCTGGCATCAGACCCGGTATATTTTCACGCAGCCAGACAATTTACATCCGAAGACTTTTCCGAAATCTCACCCTTAAGCTTCAACAACATGGCTAGGTATGCACACCGTCCACACGGGCCCGCTGCAAGAATTGTGCATCATCGAACCCTACGGCACAGATTAGCAAACATTCGGCCAATGTTCACCGATTGACGGAACGCGACTCTCGAATTCCTCAGCGCTCCTCCCGGTGTGGAAAAGGTGCATCAACTCCGAAAAGCGGGATCTTCCGGACTGCCGGAAACCAATGCCAATTAGCAGACGCCACCGGCGAGCGCCAGCCTCTACTTGCCCGCTTCCCGGATGCACTCTTCCAGCACGTCAAGAGCAACGTCGGCTTCTTCCTTGGTCACCACCAGCGGCGGGCAGATGCGGATCGTGCTTGGCCCGCAGCCCAGGAACAGGATGCCACGTTCGAAGGCGCGCTCGATGATCAGGTCGCGCTCTGCGCTGGCATGCTCTTTGGTCGTCTTGTCCTTCACGATGTCGACGCCGATCATCAGCCCACGGCCGCGGACGTCGCCCACCAGCTTCAGCTTCGCGGGCCAGCTTGCCATGCGCTGCAGCATGTGCGCGCCCACTTCCGCCGTGTGCTCCAGCAGGTGTTCGTTCTCGATCACATCCAGCGTAGCCAGCGCGGCCGCAATGCAAATTGGATTGCCGCCGAAAGTTGAGGCGTGGGAGCCGGGAACCCAGTCCATGATTTCGGAGCGGGTCATGGTGATACCGAGGGGCATGCCGGAGGCGAGGCCCTTCGCCATGCAAACCATGTCGGGCTCGACGCCGGTGTGCTCGACCGCCCACCACTTGCCGGTGCGGCCGATGCCGCTCTGCACTTCATCGAGCACGAGGAGGATGCCGTGACGATCGCAGATGCGGCGCAGCTCCTGCATGAAGATCGTGGGTGCGACGACGTAGCCGCCCTCGCCCTGCACCGGCTCGATGAAGATGGCAGCCACTTCCTCGGGAGGCAGCGTGGTCTTGAACAGCTTCTCTTCGATGAAGCGGGCACAGCTCAGCGCGAACGCGTCAGGATCCTGCGCGGCGTCTTTGCGTCCGCGATACAGGTCGGGATAGGGAACGTGGGTCACGCCCGGCATGAGCGGCGAAAAGCGGCGCCGCTGCTGCGGTTTGGAAGCGGTCAGCGAGAGCGCGCCCATGGTGCGTCCATGAAACGCGCCGAAGAACGCGATGACGTTCGGCCTTTTTGTATAATAGCGCGCGAGCTTGAGCGCGCACTCAATCGCCTCCGCGCCCGAGTTGCCGTAGTAGAACTTGTGCGGTCCAGGCATAGGCGCGATCTTCGACAGGCGCTCGGCGAGTGTGACCATGCTCTCGTAATAAAAATCCGTGCCCGACATGTGAATGAGTTCGCCGGCCTGCTTCTGAATAGCGGCCACCACTTCGGGATGGCAGTGGCCGGTCGAGGTAACGGCGATGCCGGCGGAGAAGTCATAGAACTCATTGCCGTCCACGTCGGTAATGACAATGCCACGACCGCTCTTGGCCACGAGCGGATACGAGCGAGTATAGGATGGGGAAATATATTTCTGGTCGCCTGCGAGCACGCGCTTGGCGTTTGGCCCGGGCAGGGCGGTTTTGATCTTTGGTCCGCCAATCTTGGGCCCGTCAATCTTGGGCCCGTTAACAGCGGGTCCGATCTTCTCTTCCGTAGCAGGTGCGGTCATGGTTTTCGTGGTCATGAAATCCTCCGGAATGCAGTGGCCAGTGGTTGGTGGCCAGTGGTCAGTAAGTGCGGCTTCGGGAAACGCGGTCCTGGTTCAGGCGCACGTTTGCCGATGCGAATCAGGCGAAGGATTTATTAGTCGCTACCGAAGAGGCTGGGGCGCAGACGTGAAGGCAGGTTAGCGCGATAGCGCCTAGGACATACGAGGCAATGCAGCCAGCACTCGGGCAGATGCGACTTGGGCTGGAGCGAATTGGACTTGTTGCGCAGCATCGCTTGACATTGCCTCGACAAACATTGTCTTCATGAACATTATACGTGGCCGGGCTGCGCCGCGTAACCCCCATCTTGGGGAAGCGCGGCGTTCGCTATTCATTCGCTATGATGGGAGCGAGTAAAGTCGGCTTCTTCTTCGACTTCTGAGCCTATTTCGATCCCAGTTTTTCCGTGGCGAGCTTTTGAGCGGTGGTGAGCGCATCGGCGGCGGGAACTTTCACGTCGGGCTCAACTCCAGTTCCTTCCCAGTTGGTCTTGGAGATGGGGTTGATTGCCCTGGCGAACGGCACGCCGATCATGAAGTGGTCGTCAAGGCGGTGACCGGAGACGGGATGCGCGCCGCCTCCGGTGGTCTCACCGATGATGGTGGCGCGATTCAGATTCTTCAGGTTATAGCTGAATTCCTCGGCGCCGGAAAATGTCTCCTTCGACGTCAACACATACGCCGGCTTGCCGTCTAATCGCTTGCCCGGTACATAGGGCAAAGTCCAATACTGTTCGGTGGTGTCGTCCTTACGCTGCCAAAGATCGTTGAGGTGAGTCGGTTTGGAAAACAGATAGGTGGAGATGAGTGCGATCATTTTCGGGTCGCCGCCGCCGTTCTCGCGCAGGTCGATGATGATAGCGTCTACGTTGGCCAGGAAATTCATGGCCGCAACTGCCGTGGGCCCGCACACCTCGGGGTCGGCGAACATATCGAACTTGAGGTAGCCGACGTTGCCGGAGAGGATCTCCACTTTGTCAAACCCGCAGTTTATCCGTTCCATCTGTTTGCGGTACTGGGCGACGGCTTCCGGACCTGGGCTCGACGGATCTTCGGCGGGCAATCGGGACGGGCTGAACTCAACGCGCAGGTGTTTGTCGTGGCTCACTTCCTGAAAATTCTGGGTGAGCATTTTCGCGAAGGCGTCACCGTCGGTGACGGAATCGTATTCTCCCTTTTTCTGCCGCGCTCGGACGGCATCCTCCATCTTTTTCGCTGTTTCCGGAAACACGTAAGACTCATTCAGGTTGGCGATGGCGCCATCGATTACGCGGGTTCGAGTGGCAGCGTCAATCTTGAACTCCAGGTCCGATGTCGCGGTGCCCGGTGGAATTGCGCGCAGTGTGGAGCTGGTGACTTGAGCGGGATCGGCATCACTTACGTCTAACTTTCCAATCGCCTGCGTCTCGCTGAGCTTCTCCTTTACGAGAAATTCCAGGTGAAGACGCTCGCTCTTCACGATCTGCAAGAGTTCAAATCCGCCGGTCATGTCGCGGAAGCGCATCTCGTTCTCCGCCGACTTGCCGGGATCGTACTTTCGGTAGTAAGCGTCCAACTGCGCCCGGTCACCGCTGTTGAACGCTTCCAGCCAGGCCTTGAACGTACGGCCCGCTGGAGTGTCTGGGATGGTGGGCTGTGCCAACGCGGTGGTGAGTGCTAAAACTAAAACGAGGCAAGCTCGACAGAATCGTGATTGATGCAACCTTGGTCGACAAAACATAGGATCGTCCAGAGTCTCTGTTCGATGTTTCGAGGGCGCGGATGTTTCGAGGCGCGCAGAATACCATTGGGCAAGCACGTCTCGCAAGCTCGCGAATCCGCTTGCTGCCGGGACTCGTCTGATATCCTTTAGCTTCTTTCTAGGTTTCTTCGCCCCCATGTCCCAGACGCGCCCAAGCCGGTTTGCGGTGATTCTTGCCTTCGGGCTGGTGTATCTGTTTTGGGGCTCGACCTATCTGGCTATCGATATTGCGGTGCAGAGCATTCCTCCGGCGCTGATGTGCGGCGTGAGGTTTTCGATTGCGGGCGTGGTGATGCTGGCGGTGTGCGCGGCGACCGGGCGCCGGATCTGGTATTCGGCGCGGCAGATTGCGCTGGCGGCGGTGGTGGGACTCCTGTTGCTGATGGGCGGGAACCTGACGCTCTCGTGGGCGGAGCTTTCTGTGCCTTCAGGGTTGGCGGCGCTGATCATTGCAATCACGCCGCTGTGGTTTCTGGTGCTGGATTCGCTGCTGCTCGGCCACCATCGCATTTCGTGGCGAGGGAAAGCTGGTCTGGCGCTGGGGATGGTGGGGCTGCTGGTTTTGTTCTGGCCGGAGTTGCACTCGACTTCGGCGCTGGGGCGGCGCGAGCTGTGGGCTTCGCTGGCGTTGATCGGCGGATCGTTCTTGTGGGCGCTGGGATCGGTGCTCTCGAAGCGCTGGCAGTCGGGCATGGACGTATTCAGCGCCACCGGCTGGCAGGTGACGGCGGCGGGTGCGGGAAACTTCTTGTTCGCGGTGGTGGCGGGAGATTTCTCGCGCGTGGCGTGGACGACGCGCGGAGTGAGCGCGACGCTGTATCTGGTGGTGTGCGGGTCGTGGATCGGGTACACGGCCTACATCTGGCTGCTGGAGCATGTGCCCACGTCAAAGGTGTCGACGTACGCGTACGTGAATCCCGTGGTGGCGGTGTTTTTGGGATGGCTGATTCTGCATGAGCGAGTAGACCGCTTCATTGTGATGGGAAGTGTGATTGTGGTGCTGTCGGTGATTCTGGTTACGAGCGCGAAGGTGAAGGAAAAGATTGTCCCGGAAGAATTACCGGCGGTTGAGGCGGCGGGGTAGTAGCTGCGCCGATGAACGTGCCAGGGAGAGTTCGCAGCAGCCCACCCGTGAAACTGCCACGGGTGGGGCAACTCGTGTCGTGTTAGAGTACGGCTGGGTTACCCGCCCTGTCTACGCACTCCCCGAGCTAATGTTTGGTCAGCTCCATTGACCAGTTCGGGTTGATTGGGATGGTGACCTTCGTTCCCGATGGTGCCTGCTCAAATTGGTGGGCATACTTCGGAAAATGCAAATCCGCGAAACGTGGGTAGTGCCAATCCCGATAGATTCCGATGGGTAACAATAGCAGCAGCGCCACGACGGAGTAGCGGAGCCAACGAGGAGCGGCCACGGGACTCGCCATCCAAAACAGAGTGGCCAAGAACGCCAGCATAGGCAGGAAGTAATAGCGATTGCCGCAGCCTGGAAGGCACAGCAACTCCCACTGTGGGCGATCCGGCGTGCCCGCGATGGGACGTGCCAGGGCCAGCGCGAATATAGCGAAGGCAAACAGAATAAAAAGTTTTAACTCGGTGGGGCCATAGCGCAGCGCATACGTCAAGAGAGCGATCCCTATCGCAGTGGCAATCGTCTCAACCAAGTGGACACGTGGCAATCGGATCAACCAAGCTTGCGTTTTGAGCCCAAGTAATGAAGAAAGAAATACCTGTCGCCCCAGAATGCTAATGAGGCGAGCGAAGGTAGCGCCGTTGGGTGCCACCTGGCGCGAATGCCAGTTTAGGAGCACGCTAACAGCCTGAATGACGGCACCCGGGACAAGCAGTGCAAGCGAGATTGCCTGCCAGTTATGTCGACGCTTCCACCAAAGAACGGCGGCCAGAGGAACGAGGACGATACCGATTGGGCCGTCGAGGGAAATCAGAACCAACACCATCCCCTCAAATATCCGCCATCCCCGGCTGCCTGGGGGCCGAGCCAGCAGCAGCAAACAGGCCAGCAATGCCAGGTGCCATTGGATCGTCGTAATGTTCGCATCAATCTCGTAGGTGTTGGGAAGGGCGAGATAAATCAAAGCCGCCAGCAGTCGCGTTCGGAGGGCTGGGTTGGAGAAGCGCGTGGAAAGGAATACATTCACCGGTAGGATTTGAACGGTGATCGCGCAAAGATTCATTACCAACGGAGCTGACGAGAAACGAAAGAACAATGTCAAAAGAGCAATGAGCCGGGTAAGCGAATGAAGGTAGCCATCCTGCGGCATCAGCAAGGAATGGAGGCCAAGGTTATACGCGTTCGGATACCAGATCTTGCCGTCCTCAGCGAAAAACTGCGCATTAAATACGGCATCTGGCCGACGAAGGCAGATGATCGCGAATGCGACCAGGAACAGGATCACATGGAAGGCTACGCTCGGACTACCGCTCGGCTCCTTGGTCAGAGTGGGACGCTCAACCCCCGTCGCCCAAGCCGGGGACGTACTCGGCAACATTGGACTGTCCTCCAGTGCGTCTCCTCCGGCCATTGGCGAAAAAAAACGGGCTGCGAAAGCCGGACCCCTTTGCGGGCCATCCGCAGGCCGAGGGTTCCAGTTCCGCAACTACGGGCGGCATGGTGCCCAGCTTTCCAGCAGAAGGAAAGCGGAGCAGCCTTTTTCATAGCTGCGCCACACAAAAAAGCAAAGCCGGGCCAACCCCCGATAATGAAATAAGTGAGCTTAATGGCTTCGGCGCGGACGCCCGAACCGAAGCCATTTGTTCCGATAATTTATTCGTACCCACCTACGGTATCCAGGCGATGCTCGGGCTGGTGCCTGCCTTCATGGCCAACTGAGTGGCGCCTAATGCGCCTTCGACGCTATCAGTCACAAAGAGATCGCCTGAAGCGTCCTGGTACGCCACGACCCATGCGCCGTCGGGCCCCATGGTGATGCTCGGGCTGGTGCCTGCCATCGAGTCCACCGTATTGCCCAACGGAATGCCATAGCCTCCTCCGTCTTCAAACAACAGACTGAGCGAACCCTCGCCGCACGCAAACACCACCACAAATCCGTCCCCGTCGTAGACGATGTTCGGGCTGGTGCCTTTCTCCACGCAGAACCCAGTCGCCGTTATGTCGGCATCGCCGGTGGTTACCCACCAGAGATAACCGGTGTTGGTCTGGAACGCCACCTCGTATCCGCCGTTGGTCAGTGCGGCGATGCCCGGGCTGGTGCCTGCCATCATGCCCAAATTATAGTTCACTCCGTTCACCCAGAGACTACCCGTGTTGGCCTGGAACGCGTACGCATACGTGCCGTTGGTCAGTGTGGTGATGCTCGGACTGGTACCTGCCATCATGCCCAACCCAAGGTTCTTTGCGGCGCCCCCGGTTTCAGCCTCCCAGAGACTACCCGTGTCGGCCTGGAACGCCGCCTCCCATGTGCCGCCGGCCCCTACGGTGATGGCCGGGCTTGTGCCTGCCATCATGCCCAAGCCAAACTCCGTTCCTCCGCTGACGCTGTCATACACCCAGAGATTACCCGTGGGGCCCTGGAACGCCACCGCATATCCTCCGTTGGTCAGTCCGGTGATGCTCGGGCTGGTGCCTGCCATCATGGCCAACCCAGTGTTGGTTGCGGCTGCGCTGGTGTAATATGAGTTGTTAACCACCCAGAGAGTACCCGTGCTGCCCTGGAACGCGGCTTCCCAGCTTGTTTGTGCTGAAAGTGCTGCACTCAAAGAGATCACGAATAGCAACAATGTAGCATTTCTCGTTTCTTTTTCCTCCAGGAGCGAAGGTACGCTGAGGCTTTGAGGATTTTGCAAGCTAGGTTTTCTTGTTACGGAATCCGAACAGGAGCGGGGGGCCAACTTTAACGATTCTTGCGTGGGGGCTGGACCAGCCCCCCAACTATTTTGCGGCTTCTTCGTCGTCCTCCTCGGCGGTGAACAAATCGACGGAGTGGCCGCGAACCACGTAGGTCCGTTTCGTCGACGGATTTGCCTCGAAGGTTACTCGGGCAGGAGAGCGCTGCCAGTCGGGTACTTTACAGGCTGAATCTGGAATCTGCGATTGTTGAGTTTCGGCCGCAACTTTCACTTCCCCTATCAGCCACTTCACTACCGGCTTACGACGATTGATTTGGGCAACCACGGCATAGATTTGTTTGCCGTCATCGGAGATGCCACAGTAAGCAGCATAGTCGCGGTACCAACTGACCTCGGAGTAAGTAACGTCGAAGTCGGGCAAATTGGCGGGGGCAATGCGTCCGGTCACCCGGTCGACCAGCAGCCATCCTCCGCGTTGCCATTGCCAGTGCGGCGATGCGGTTGATTCCGTGGGCAGGCTATCGTTGAGGCGGAAGGCGCGATGCACGACAAACAAACGCTCGGTTATGTCGTGAGCCGGGCCGAAAGTAAATTCTTTCACGCGACCGTCCACCAGGAGCGGGCGCACTTTGAGGGTGAGCGGCTTGTCGTCCGCTGCGCCGGAGTCGGGGACCCAGCGGACGGAAGTCCATTTACCGAGGGTAATAATGTGGGGTTTGGAGGCAGCAAGTGCGCTACTCACGAGAACCATGACGAGTGTGAACGAAAGAGCGAACCGGCCACGAGATTGGGAGATGGAAATTAAGTTGTGTTTCATAAGCCGAGGTTAAGCAGGAAGCTGGCTAGCGGACAAGGTTAGAGGTCACAATTTTTATCGACACCGTCCCGAACCGGTACAGAGAGACGCCGTAAGCCGCGGGTTGCCGCGCCATCGCATCGTGCGCGGCAACGGCAGGTTTGGGATTGCAGTAGAATTGGAAGATTGGAAGCAGATGCGAATGAGTTTCCCTCCCGATTCTCGCCCGGCTGGACGCGGTAAGGTTCGGACAACTTCGCCGCGAGTGGCGGCTTCGGATCAAGATATGAACGGGTGGGGGATACGACGGCAGGCTGCGCGAATTCTGGTGGTGGATGACAATCCCGGAATCGCCAGCTTGATGAGCCAATTGCTCAGCCTGCGCGGCTACGACGTGGTGACGGCGGCCGATGCGCAACAGGCTGCGGCGGAAGTGCGCCGGCAGCCGCCGGACCTGATTCTCTCGGATGTGAGAATGCCAGGGAAATCGGGATACGAGTTATGCCGCGACCTCAAGAGTGACCCGGCAACGCGGCTGATTCCTTTCGTGCTGATCACGGGATTAACCGACAGCGCGGAGAAGTTGCAGGGAATTGAAGCCGGAGCGGACGACTTCCTGAACAAGCCGGTGCTGGCGGAAGAACTGACGGCGCGCGTGAAGTCTCTGCTGCGAGTGAAGGAATTCACCGACGAACTGGAGACGGCGGATTCCGTGCTATGCACGCTGGGTCTGGCCGTGGAAAGCCGCGATCCCTATACCGAGGGGCATTGCGAGCGCCTGGCATCGCACGCCGCGGATTTGGGGCAGCACCTTAGGCTGGATCAAGATTCGATCATTGCGTTGCGCCGCGGCGGATATCTCCACGACTTGGGCAAGATCGCCGTGCCGGACGAAATTCTGAAAAAAGGGAGCGACCTGTCGCCGGAAGAGTGGAAGATCATGAAGCAGCATCCGGTCACGGGAGAGAATATCTGCAAGCCGCTGAAATCGTTGCGGCTGGTGCTGCCGATTATCCGGCATCATCACGAGCATGCCGATGGGTCGGGTTATCCCGATGGCCTGGGGGCGGGCGAGATCCCTTTGCTGCCGCGGGTTTTGCAGGTGGTGGATGTTTATGACGCCCTGCGCACGGCGCGCCCTTACAAGCCCGCGCTGGGGCACGAGCAGTCCGCGCAAACCATGCGCGAGCAGGCCCGCCTGGGCTGGTTGGATGGTGAACTCGTGAATGAGTTTTTCAGCATGCTGCTCGAACAGCGCAACGTGGCGTGAGGAAGCCGTTTTCCATTTTCATTTCTTTTTTATTAGGCGGCTCTCTGCGACGTACAATGGCGAAGCAATTTTTCCCGGCGACGGGTTTGAGTTAAGAGACATCTTATGCAGTTCCGGCGGCTGGAATTGCCCCGGTGCGTTGCAGACAAAGACTGGATTGGAAGCCATCAATTACAGCATTGTCATTCCCGCTTATAACGAAGGCGGACGCCTCGGGGCGACCCTCGAGAAGGCGCTGGCGTACGTTCGCCGGCAGGGATGGGATGCGGAAGTGATCGTGGTGAACGACGGCTCGCGCGACAATACGGCCGAGATCGTGCGCGGCTTCGCCGAAAAGGACCCCGTGGTGCGACTGGTGGAGAACCCCGGCAACCGCGGCAAGGGCTATAGCGTGCGCAATGGGATTCTGCAGGCACGCGGCGAAATTGTGGTGTTCAGCGACGCGGACTTGTCTTCGCCGATCGAAGAAATGCCGAAGTTGTTGGAGGCGCTGGCAGCGGGAGCGGATATCGCCATTGGTTCGCGCTGGCTGCGGGCGGAATTGCAGACGCGCCGGCAGTCTTTGCACCGGCAACTCTTTGGCAGAATCTTCAATCTGCTACTGCGGATTATTTTAGGGTTGCGATTTAAGGATACGCAGTGCGGGTTCAAGGCATTTACGAGGCGGGCGGCACAAACCGTTCTGCCGCTGCAGCGCATCGAGCGCTGGGGCTTCGATCCGGAAATTCTTTTCCTGGCACACAAGTTTGGCTTGCGCGTGCAGGAAGTGCCGGTGCGCTGGGGACACAGCGGAGACACAAGGATCCATCCGCTCATTGATGGCGCGCGCATGTTTCAGGAAATGCTGCGCATCCGCTGGTATGACCTGACAGGAAAATATGACGGCGGGACGGCGGTAGCCGCTCAAGCACCTAAAACGCTACCGGGACGACCTGCACCCAGAGTTTAGGCCTACGCATCAGACTGCTCTCTATTTCTCGGAAGTTGAAATCCTCACAGCCTCGGCAACCCTGCGACCCATTTCTGATGTTGAGACTGAATGTTGCCCGGCAGGTACGAGGTCCGAAGTGCGCGACCCCTGATTCAGCACTGCGCCAACGGCACTTTCGATGTAGACGGCCTCGCGTGCCAACCGAAAAGAATGGCGCAGCAGCAGGGCGGCGGAAAGAATTGCGCCCAAGGGATTCGCAATTCCCTTGCCGGCAATGTCGGGCGCGGAGCCGTGGACCGGCTCATACAAGCCTACCGGGCCGCCGATGCTGGCTGAGGCCAGCAGTCCGAGCGAGCCCACCACTCCGCCGGCCTGGTCGGAGAGAATGTCGCCGAACATGTTTTCGGTCAGGATCACGTCGAAATCTTTGGGACGTTGCACCAGCGACATAGCAGCGGAATCCACATACATGTGTGACAACTGGACGCCGGGATAATCTTTGGCACAGCGAATCACGACCTCGCGCCAAAGGCGGGAACATTCGAGAACATTGGCTTTGTCGACGGAAAGCACTCTGTTGCGGCGTTTCACCGCCAGGTCAAAGGCGATGCGTGTGATGCGCTCAATGGCGGGCTCATCATACGTCATCGTATTGGTGGCGACGCGGGAACGGGGCGCGCCCTGGATCGAACGCGGTTCGCCGAAGTAAAGTCCTCCCAGCAACTCGCGGACGATCATGATGTCAGTGCCGCGAACGAGATCCACGCGCAGCGGAGAACAATCTTCCAGCGCGGGGAAACAAATGGCGGGGCGAAGATTGGCGTAGGCACCGAGTTCGCGGCGCAGGCGCAGGAGTCCGGCTTCCGGGCGAAGGTGGCCGGGATTGTGATCGAAGGCGGGACTGCCCACAGCGCCGAGCAGAACCGCAGAGGAAGCGACGCAAGCCTGAATTGTGTCGGCGGGAAGAGGGTCGTTGACGGCAGCCAGCGCCGCACCGCCGATGTTCTTGTGCTGGAGTTGAAGCCGATGGCCGAATGCGTCGGCAACGGCTTGGAGAACGAGGACGGCTTGTTCGGTGACTTCCGGGCCAATGCCGTCGCCGGGGAGAATCGTGAGGTTTAGAAGCATGCGGGGATTAGTTTAATGGATAGAGCTCTGGCGCTGCAGGGCCGGGCTTCCCCGGCGGACAGTCAATGGCCGAGGGCGGCTGTCCCTACATAAATCTTCCGAGGGCATCCGCGATTCCGACTACACGCCCCAGAGGTAGTCTTCCTGATCGTGATGCTGATCTCCGGGTACGGGTAGCGGCACGCCGAATGCGTTGGTCTGCGGCGCCAGCGGAAACGGGCGCGGCGATTCCTGAGCGGAAGCGTTGGCAGCGGCTGCAACGGCGGCCGGGAGCGGCTCGAACAGCGGAGTGGCCGACGCAGCGGGCTTGTGCGTGTCGCGGATCAATTCCAGGAGGTGATGATCTTCGACGTGCTTGATCTTGTCGGCCAGGCGGACGAAGCGGCGATAGATGTCATCGAGCGCGCGGCGGTCGAACTGATAGCCGAGTTGTTCGCAGCGAATGGCGAGCGCGTGCCGGCCGGAGTGCTTGCCCAGCACCAGCTTCGAGTCGGGCACGCCTACCGATTGCGGCGTCATAATTTCGTAGGTCAGCGGATTTTTCAGCACGCCGTCCTGGTGAATGCCGGCTTCGTGCGCGAAGGCGTTTCTTCCGGTGACGGCCTTATTGGGCTGCACCGGCACACCGGTGATTTCGCTCAGCATCTGGCTGGCGGGAAAGATCTGCTCCCCTGCGATGCCGGTCTGATAGGGATATTGGTCGTGGCGGACGCGGATCGCCATGACGATTTCTTCGAGCGACGCATTCCCGGCGCGCTCGCCGATGCCGTTGATGGTGCACTCGACCTGCCGGGCGCCGGCGGCAATCGCCGCCATGGTGTTGGCGACAGCCATGCCGAGATCGTTGTGGCAATGGGCGGAGATAGTCACGTTCTCGATTCCCTTGACGCGGCGGCGAATGGTTGCGATCAACGCGCCGAATTCGGAAGGTACGGTATAGCCGACGGTGTCGGGAATATTCAACGTAGTGGCGCCAGCTTCGACCACCGCTTCGAGTACGCGGCAGAGGAAATCGGGATCGGTGCGCGTGGCATCTTCCGGAGAAAATTCTACGTCGGCGCAAAGTGATTTGGCGAGGCTGACGGCCTCTCGAGCCTGCGCAAGGCATTGCTCGCGGTTGATGCGCAGCTTGTACTGCAAGTGAATGTCGGAAGTGGCGAGGAAGACGTGAATGCGCGGGCGGGCCGCGTCCTGCAAGGCTTCCCAGGCGCGCTCAATGTCAGGGCGGCAAGCACGAGCCAGTCCTGCAATGATGGGCCGGCGAATGACTGCGGCGACGGCCTTCACGGCCTCATAATCGCCGTCGGAGGCGATGGGAAATCCGGCTTCGATCACGTCCACACCAAGGCGGTCGAGCTGGTGCGCCAGACGCAACTTCTCCTGGTGGTTCATGCTGCATCCCGGCGACTGTTCTCCGTCGCGCAGAGTGGTGTCGAAAACGGTAATGCGGACCTGCTCTGTGGCCATTATTTCTTCTTCCTTTTTCCCTTCCGAAAACGACGCGAATCTTCGCTGTATCGTTCTATCGTACGGCGTATGGGCTTTTAAGCAATGCTTATAATTGTTTAGCGATCATTAGATATTGTTATATAATAAGCGATGCTAATGGCTACTATGCTTTCCATTAAGGGCTGAAGATATGGAACTTTCGCAATTGGAAGTCTTTCTGGCTGTGGCGCGCGAACACCGTTTTTCGCGCGCCGCCGAAAAGCTCTACCGAACCCAGTCGGCGGTAAGCCAAACCATTCGCAAGCTGGAGGACGAGTTGGGCGAAAGTCTGTTCGACCGTTCATCGCGCGAAGGCGTTCTGACCGATGCTGGACAAGTACTGTACGAGTACGCGGAAAAGCTGCTGAATCTGCGCCACGACGCCCACGAATCACTGGCGGAATTGCGCGAACTGCAGAAGGGGAAGCTGGTGATCGCGGCGAACGAATTCACGTCGCTCTATTTGCTGCCCGTGCTGGCGGAGTTTCGCCGGCTGCATCCTATGATCAAGATCACAGTGCAGCGGGCGCTGGGCAGCCACATTCCGGACGATGTTTTACAGCATAGCGCGGAGCTGGGCGTGCTGTCCTACAAACCGGAGGAACCGCGGCTGCACTCGGTGGTCACGTATCTCGACGAGTTGGTGCTGGTGGTTCCTCCTAAACATGCGCTGGCGGGAGCGCGCGAGGTGAGCATCCGGCAATTGGGAGCGGAGTCGTTTGTGGCGCATATTGTCTCGTCGCCTTATCGCGAGAAAGTTCTGCAGGCGTTCCAGCAACACAAAACACCCCTGCACATGGATCTTGAGCTGCCCACCTTGCAGGCCATCAAGCAGTTCGTCGCCCTGGGAAGCGGCGTGGCGCTGATGCCGGAGATCAGCGTGGAAACCGAAGTGGCGCGCGGTGAACTGGTAAGAATTCCGGTGAAGGAGTTACGCGTGCAGCGCAAGCTGCGGTTGGTTTATCGCAAGGAGGCGGGACTGTCCCACGCGGCGCGAGCGTTTTTGAAAGTGGCCGAGGCGGTGGCGCGGGAGCGAGCCGGCCGCTACCGCTTTCAGCGGGAAAGTTAGAGGTGTAATTCTGTAAGGAGGCGAGCCAGACGCGCGATTGTTGCGTCGCAAAGGGCGCGACTCTTCGGCTCCGCTCAGGGCAGGCTGCTTCGCGCGGCTCGGCCAGATTCCCTCGGCAAGCTCGGGACAGGCTGTCGCTGCGCAAAAACCGCTTGCTCAGGATGAATCGCGATCGAAATGTATCAACAGTCGGCGCACACTTCGGAGGGCTGGAACGCCGCCAGAGCTTCGCTCAAGGTGGGGTGAATTTCAAGGACTGAATCCAGGTTGGTAAGATCCAGCAGATCGCGCACCAGCGGAGTGGGACTGGCAAACTTGAGGTCCGCGCTTTTCGACTGCGCCCAGGTGTGCAGAAGCGCAAGTTCGCCGATGCCGGCGCTGTCGATGGAACTGACGCCGCTGAGATCGAAAACCACTTTGCTGCTGTTTTCGAGGACTTAACCGGCCAGGCGCGAAAGGGCATCAACCTCGTCGCGATAGACGATGCGCCCGTGGCAGTGAACGATCATCACTTCGCCGCGATTCCGGGTTTCCAGACTGAGCTTCAACTTCGACTCCTTTTGTTGTATTCCGAGGCCGGCCAGTTCGTGCGGGCGCAGCCATGTTTGCCAAGGGTAGTTTGCGAATTCCATGCTAATAGATAGACGCGCCTCGATGGGTTTTGGAACCATGAAAAAGACATTAATTTCTTGTAGGGCGGTTCCAAACCAGTACCCGAATAATTTTGGTCGGGAGGTGCATCCTGGCTCTCCGTTACACTGCATCTAACGAATTTCGTACATTCAGGTAGAATTTGCTACTGGCACAAAAATGCCAGGGGAGGACTTATTTTCGTGTCGAAAACCGCTGCCGTGGTTCTGGCATTCCTGAGCTTGGTGCTATTGACAACCTCGTCGAGAGCACAACTGCTCCCGAGTGGAAACGTGTATGTTGGAGGTGGTTACGGCGATTCCGTCGATGTGATCAACCGCTATACCTTCCGCGGGTGGGAGGCCAACGCCGAAGATCTCGCGTTTCCCCGCCACCCCTACCTCGGCATTGTGCTGGATGGGAGCGGTTTCTATCGGCTGGGTGTCCAGCAATACAATGTTTTTCTGGGGCCGCGAGTGTCCATGAACTACGGAAAGTGGCGCCCGTTCTTTCAGGTGATGGGCGGGGCACAGCGCACCGCATCGGGTGGTACTTCTCATTATCCTCTCGCGGAGGATATCGGCGGTGGCGTGGATCGAAAATTCCAATTCCTCTTCCTTAAGCACTTTGCCTGGCGCGTCGAGTTCGACTACATGCATACCCGCCTGCTGCACGCGAGCCAGGATGATTACCGGGGCTCAACCGGGCTGGTGTGGCGGTTCTGAGCTCGTTCCGCACTCACGAATCTTAGATCTAACTTCTGATCTAATTCTGCATTCGAAACTTCTTGCCCGGGTCCGGGTTCGAGGAGTCATCGGCTCGGATGGCGGGCCCGGGCAGACCATGCATTCGACCGTCGACTGATGTCTTACTGAGACTTTTGAACCGGGAAGCGTTCCGCAATCCGTGCGACTTTCAGTTGACCAATTCCTGCCCTCCCGCATCTTAGCTTTGGCTGCGGATTTCATAAGAAAGATAAGGATACGTTGTATGCGACAAATTGGATTCAGCGTTTTCGTTCTGCTTCTGTTTGCTGGTCTGGCCAGCGCTCAGGTTCCCACCAGCGGCAACGTCTTCTTCGGTTATTCCTTCTACAACACCGACCTCTCATCGATCGACCGCGCCAACACCAACGGTTGGGAAGCCTCGGTGGAAGGCAAGATTATTCCGTGGGTCGGGATGGTGGCCGATTTCGACAGCCATTACGGTTCGCAGAATTTTCCCGAATGTATACCGGTCAGCGGCACGAGCTGTGCCGTCTCCACGTTCAACGCCAGTGTCACCGAACATAATTTTCTGTTCGGTCCACGGGTCTCGTTCTCAGTCGGCAGGTTCCGCCCCTTCGGAGAGGCGCTGTTCGGTGGCGCTCACGTCGACGCTGGCAGCGCGGGCTCCAATACCTCGTTTGCGACGGCCCTAGGCGGCGGCCTCGACTACAAAATCATCCGTCCTCTCGCGTGGCGCTTCCAGGGAGACTATGTGCAGACGCGCTTCTTCAGTACGACGCAGAACAATGTACGTTTGTCCACCGGCTTAGAGTTGCGCTTCTGAAGACAGCTGATTCCGCGGAAAACAGAAAAAGGATCCAGCGGGTTGTCTGGATCCTGTTTCTTGTGGCCACCACGAAAAATCGTTTTGCGGAGCCTGCGATCGACAGCAACTAGATGTGGAACTAGGTCTGCCAGTACTTGTGGTCGCGCAGGAAATAGTTCTCGTTCCAGTAGTTCATCGCAGTCTTCAGGAAGAGCCAGCCTACTCGCAGATGTCCCATTTTCTTAAAGCGCCGGTTCGTGGTGTAGACGCCGCCGCGGACGATGCCGAAACGCTTCCGCTCCACCTGCTGGCTGAGCAGATAGTCCTCTGCGAAGGCAACTTGCTCGTGAAATCCGCCGAGCTCGCGGAATTTCGCCAGGTCGAACAGCATGAACATGCCCGTGGCGAAGGGATGGTGCAGGCGCGACAGGTACTGAAAGAAATCATTCCCCGCATAAAACAGCTTGTCGATCCAGCTCCCGCCGCGGCACAGGATGTTCGTGGTCACGCAATGGAGCTGCTTGCGCTGCGCCAGTTCCATGGCGCGCCGAATTACCGAGGGATGCGCCAGCTCGATATCGGCATCGAGAAACAGAACGTAATCGCTCTCCGCCTGGGCTGCGCCCAGGTTGCGGCCCACCGAAGGCATTCCGCCGCGGATCACGTTGACGTTCAGGCGATTGCGGAATCCGAGAACAACGCCGGGAGTGCCGTCAGTCGAATTGGCATCAGCCACCAATACTCTCGTACTCGACATCTTCGAGTAGTCCTGATTCATCAGCGAAGTCAGCAAACGCGGAATCAGCTTCGCCTCGTTCTTGGCCGGAATCACGATCGTCAGCTCGCTCTTTGTATTCATGGATGCGTACCCCCTGTTCATCTACGGTCAGATAAGTGAGCCGGGAATCGACCCAGCCGCCCGAATTATAGTAGTGAACCCCGTGGTGCTCGACGTGGACTGCCTGGTGCGTGTGTCCGCAGAAAATGCGCCCGGCATCGTGCTGCCGGGCGTACTGCAAGGCCCCCGCAGCCACCTTCGATGACATGCGCAGCCAGCGCGTGTTCAGCCTGTCAATCAGCCGCACGATCGGCTTGCTTTTGAAATCCAGCTTCTGCAGCCTGAGATACAGCGCAGTGCCCAGCCGGCTGAACCTCACATTGTTCACCTGAAAGCCGTCGAACTGATGGCCATGAATCGCGATGTGGCGCAGTCCGGCAAACTGCCAGTCGTAACGTTGATAAACCCGCACGCCCACCAGGTGCGACATGATGTCGGTGAGCCCGTGGTCGTGATTGCCTTCCACCCACACGACTTCAATATTGCGCTTGGGATTCGACAGCTTGCGGATGTAACCGAGAAACTTCCAGTGTTCTTTGGTCAGGCGGGCAAAGTTGAGGTCCGCAAAGATGTCGCCCAGAAGGATCAAGCGCTGGAAAACATTCTCTTTCAACACACGCGTGGCTTCGCGGGCGTGGCTCGTCTCTGCACCGAGGTGCAGGTCNNTGGCTGGTCTCTGCACCGAGGTGCAGGTCGGAAAGGATCAGCGTGTTGTACACGGGCAGATCCACACTTCAGTTATAGCAGGCCAATGTTACGAAGTGATGAAATATGCATCAAAATTAGTGCACGGTAACTGCGGATGCAATTGGTGGCCAAGAAGGACTTAGCCGCGGGCGAAGACAAACATTTTCAGCCTCGTTAACGATTCCGGCCGTTTCCCAGCCGCGCGGGAAGCGACCTGAAATCGACTGTGTCTACTTTTGGCTCGGTGGCACGTATTCCTTCGGCGGCGCCGAACCCTCTCCGAAGAAAAATTGGTCCATCTGCTTGACGATCACTTCCTGATCTTCGCGCCGGGCGGGGTTCAGACGGTACTCGTTCAGTAGCATCTTGCAATGTTCCGTCCACATCCTCCAGGCTTCCTGGGATACGTTGTCATAAACCTTTCGTCCCAGGTCGTTGTCGAAGGGAGGCTCGTCCAGTCCGGGCAGTTCCCTTTTCAATTTCACGCAGAAGACGGTGTGCGCCATACACTTCCTTACGGTCAGGAATCTGTCAACGTAAAGATTATTACACGGGAAAGCGGGTGGGCTTCGGCGATCGGGCTTCGGGGTTCAGCAAAAGATCTTAGCCGAAAGCCGACGCCCGATAGCCGGGAAGCCGGTCCGCTTGGAGATCGCAAAATTATTTCTTTTCTTCTTCCTTGGCTGGAGCCTTGCTCTTGTCCTGAATGGACATCAACTCCACTTCAAAAATGAGGGTGGAACTGGGCTCGATTCCGGGACGGCCAGCGTCACCGTAGGCAAGATCGGACGGGATGAAGAGCTGCCACTTCGACCCGACCGGCATAAGCTGAAGCGCCTCGGTCCATCCCTTGATGACGCCGGTCACCGGGAACGTGGCCGGCTCGCCGCGCTTGTAGGAGCTGTCAAACTCTTTGCCATTAATGAATGTGCCTTGATAGTTGCAAACCACCGAATCGCTCGCCGTGGGCTTCGGTCCCGTGCCCTCTTTCAGAATCTTGTATTGCAGACCGCTGGGCAGTGTGACTACGCCTTCCTTCCCTTTGTTGGCGGCCAGGAAAGAATCCCCTTCTTTTTTGTTGGCTTCGCCGGCCGCCTTGGCCTCCGCCTGTTGCTTGTCGTGCATTTGCTTCTGCACATCCATGATCGCGGATTGCGCTTCGTCGTCGGTGAGCACGGTCTTGCCGCCAGCCAGGGCGTCCCTAACCCCGCGCGCCAGAATGCTGGGGTCAACTGGAACCGCCTGCTTCTTGAAGTTCTCGCCCATCTTCATTCCCACGGCATAGCTGAATTTTTCTTTTTGTGTTTTGAGGACGAGAGGAGTCGCGGTCTTAGCCGTAGCGGGGGCACGAGCCTTCGCAGGGGGAGTCTTGGTTGAAGTCGCTTGGGGTGGGGTAGCTTGAGATGGAGTGGCTGGTTGAGTCGTCGCTGCCGGAGTCTGCGCCAGGGCATTGCCCATCGACAAGATCCCGACTGCCAATATGTTTACCGCCGTGGTGAAGGATTTGCGCATTTAGGTATTGTCACATTGCGGGAAACATCTCGGCAAACCGGAAGTAGCCCGGGGAACTGTTCTCGCCAGCCCAGCCCAGGACGCACGCGTTCCAGTATTGACTGGTGGGCCCGCCAGGATTCGAACCTGGGACCAATGGATTATGAGTCCACGGCTCTAACCGCTGAGCTACGGGCCCGTTATTGCGATTGAGACATTTTACAGCACCGAGTGGATCGCGACGGAAGGCGAGACTGCAGCGCCTTCTGGCGTTGGTCGTTGTTTCGTTCATACCTTGGGAGCGAGCGCGTGGTTGAAACATCTGTTACGAAAACCGAACTGGTTCCAGAAATAGAGGTTCTTTCCAGCACCCGAGGCATCCAAGGGTCATGCTTTCATTGCGCAGGCTGGCTCTTTCGTTGTAAATTCGATGCAAGGACTCTGGGATTATGCCGCCCGTCTCGAAACGAATCGCGCTGCTTACGCTGCTGCTGATGCTGTGGTCAGCGCTGGCGTTTGCTGTGCATCACCATTCGAGTCAGGATGAGTCCTCGGCGTGCCAGGTTTGCATTGCGGCGCATTCCGCATCGCCGGCCAGTTCGGCTCCAGCGCCCAAGCCGGTATTCCGTCGCGTGGTCCGGTTCCGGCCACCGCCGGTTGCTGCCAAGCAATACCTGATCGCGTTTGCCCTGTACGTTCGCCCGCCTCCCGCCGTCTAAAGATCAGCTTTCAGAAGCGTACGGAGCGGTTCAGTTCATGAACCGCTGCCTTGAGCTTTTTGACCAAGATCTTTCGACCAAGTTTCTGGAGGAATCATGCTGGGATTCTACAAGAAGTCGCTTTACGCGGCTTTTGAGATAACTTTCTTTCTGGCGGTGGGCCTTCATGTGTATGCGCAGTCGGGCAGTTCCGGAACCATTAACGGAACTGTTTTTGATCCCACCGGCGCCGTGGTTCGCGACGCAACCGTGGAAATTCACAATGCGGTGAGCCACTTCGACCGGACGACCACCACCGATAGCTCCGGGGCGTTCAATTTCCCCAACGTTCCTTTCAACCCGTACCATATGACGGTAAGTGCAACCGGTTTCGCTGCAACTGCGCAGGATGTGGAGGTCAGGTCCGTCGTGCCAGTAAGCGTGAAGATTAATGTCGAGGTGTTGGCCTCCACGACATCGGTGACGGTCGAGGCTGCTGGAGATTTGGTAGAGAACGATTCGAGTTTCCACTCTGACATCGACAGGAACTCGTTCGAAAAGATTCCTCAGGAGAGCGAATCTTCCGGATTGAATTCGATGGTGCAGAATTCAACGCCGGGAATCTCTGCGGATTCCAACGGCCAACTGCACGGGTTGGGCGACCATGCCGATAACACGACGGTAGTCGACGGCCAGTCCGATAGCGACCAGCACAGCAAAATTTTTTCCAACCAGCTCCCGCTCGATTCCGTTCAATCTTTGGAAGTGATATCGGGCGCGCCGCCTGCCGAATACGGCGGCAAGACCAGCGTTGTGATCGTCGCGACCACGCGTTCGGGGCAGGGCGTAAACCCGGCTCACGGCAGTGTCACGACTTCCTACGGTTCGTTCGGAACAGCCAACGCGGCGGCCGATCTTGCCTACGGGGGCAAAAACTGGGGAAATTTCATCTCGGTTAACGGGTTGAACAGCGGCCGGTTCCTCGATCCGCCGGAGTTCACCGTGCTGCACGACAAGGGGAACGAAGAGAATCTGTTCGACCGCGTGGACTACCAACTCAGAGCCGCCGATTCTGTTCATCTGAACTTCGGTTACAGCCGGAGCTGGTTCCAGACGCCGAATTCGCTCGATGCCGAAAATGCGACGCCCTGGAGTGGACTGGCGGGGATTGTGCCGCAAATGGCAGTTTTTAACGGCTTAGATCCGAACGGAAATGTCGTGGGACCGACAGACCAGCGCTCCAAGATTGGAACGTTCAACATCGCTCCTTCGTGGACACATGTTCTGAATACGCACGCCGTATCTACCTTGGGTGCATTCGTGCGCCACGACGACTACAACTACTACCCCAGCAGCGATCCCTTCGCGGACCTGGGGCCGCCGAGTCTGCAGAGGCAGTCCGTGGGCCAGAACCGCACGCTTACCAACGCCGGGATTCGATCGGATCTTTCTTATGTAAAAGGTATTAACCAGATCAAGGCGGGAGTCACCTACGAACAGACATTTCTCAATGAAAACGATACTCTCGGGATCGTCGATCCCACCTACAACGCACCCTGCATAACTGCCGCAACGGTGACTGCAGTGAACCCGTTCGCCTATGTTGCGGCGCCCGGACTCACTGCCGCGGACTGTCCCGGCAATACCGGCACTTACCAGGCAAATCAGCGAGGCACTCCTACCACGCCCTCGAACGCGCCTGGCTCCGCTTTTTACCCCTATTACAATCCGATCCTGGCTCCTTACGACTTGACTCGCGGCGGAATCCCATACACCTTCAACGGCCACACCGACGTGAGGGAACTGGCGCTCTACCTGCGGGACGTGATCACAAAAGGAAACTGGTCCTTGAACCTTGGCTTGCGCGGTGATTTGTACAACGGTCTAACCATCGCACGGCAGGCTGAGCCGCGGGTTGGGGCCGCTTACAACATCAAGAAGACGAACACGATCATTCGCGCTTCCTATGCGCGCACGCTGGAATCTCCCTTCAATGAAAATCTGATACTTTCGAGCATCGGATGCGAGAATGCTGTCTTGAACCCGCTGCTTCTCTGCGGATCGGCGAGCGGCGCGTTGAGTCCCGGCTTCCGCAACGAATTTCACGCCGGGCTTGAGCAAGCGTTCGGAAGGTACCTGGTGTTTTCCGGGGAGTGGATCACGAAGTACACGCACAACGGCTACGACTTCAGCGTGCTGGGAAATACTCCGATCACTTTTCCCATTGAATGGCACAACTCCAAGATCCCTGGATATGCGGGCCGTGTGAGCGTACCGGAAATCCATGGCTTCTCGGCGCTGATGGTTTTTTCCAGCGTGGCGGCGCGCTTTTTCCAACCGCAAATCGGAGGAGCGGGAGCGACGGTGGCGACCAGTGCGGGTCTTCCCTTCCGCATTGATCACGATGAAAAATTCAACCAGACCACTCACGCACAATACCAGCCCTGGAAGCGTGGCCCCTGGGTTGGCTTCAACTGGAGATACGACAGCGGAATGGTCGCGGGCGCAACGCCGTGCTTCGGCGTGAATATCCCGTACAACGATTGCCCAGGATCGGTGGTAATTGGTGGCGTGAATAACATAAGCATGGGCGCTTCCAATGTGGGCGAGATTCCGTTTTCCGCCGATCAGGAAGCCGAGGCCGGATTTACTTGCAACGGTGTGCGTGCGACCCCGACGTCACCCCTGCCCTTCTATTGCCCCGCATCGAGCTTCAGCTCAACGCTCATAAAGGTGCCAGCGCCGAATGCCGAGAATGACGATCACAATCCGCCGCGCATCGCGTCGCGGAATCTGTTCGACGTGTCGATTGGCCATGACAATCTTTTTCATGGGGACAAATACAAATGGAGTGCGGAATTAACCGTCATCAACGTGGCGAACAATTTCGCGCTGTACAACTTTCTTTCCACGTTTAGCGGGACGCATTATGTGACGCCGCGCTCGCTAACCGCGCAACTTGGATTTCACTTCTAGAAAATCCTAAGCGAGGATTCATGAGCAGGCGGAAGCGCAGAGGAGAATGCCGGCCATAACCCGCATGTCGAAACCCCTGACTCTGGCTGCCATGAGCCTGGGCTTCGTCGTGGTGCAACTCGATGTGACCATCGTCAACGTAGCGCTGCCGCACATCGGATCGGCACTGGGAGCGGGGGTTGCCGGGCTGCAATGGGTCGTCAATGCCTACACTTTGGTTTTTGCGGCGGCGATTCTAACTGCGGGGGCGCTGGGCGATCGATTCGGAGCCAAGCGCTGCTTCCTCGTTGGGTTTCTTGTTTTCACGCTGGCCTCGCTGGGGTGCGGGTTTGCGCCCAACTTAGCGGTGCTCGTCGCCGCGCGTGCGGTTCAAGGACTGGGCGCGGCCATTCTCGTCCCGTGTTCGCTGGCATTGCTCAATCATGCCTTTCATGACGAACACGAGCGCACTAAGGCCATCGGAATATGGGCCGCAGGGGCCAGCGCCGCGCTTGCGGCTGGGCCGGTTATGGGCGGCGGCCTCATCGCAAGCATTGGCTGGCGCAGTATTTTCTTTGTGAATCTTCCGCTGGGCGCCATCGGTATCTGGCTGACGTGGCGCTACGCGGAAGAGTCCACTCAAACGCGCGGTCGCGCTCTGGATCTCGCCGGGCAATTTATCGGAATGTTCGCCCTGGCCGACTTAGCCGCGGCGATGATTGAGGGCGGCGCGTTGGGCTGGACGCGCCCGCTGGTCCTGGCCGCCTTCCTGCTGTTCGCATTGGCGGCAGTGACGTTCGTATGGATCGAGATGAAGAGTCAGGCCCCAATGTTGCCTTTATCCCTGTTCAAGAACCAAACATTCAGCGCGACAACTCTGATCGGTTTGTTGATGAACACCGCATTTTACGGTTTGATATTCATGCTCAGTTTGTACTTCCAGCAGGTCAAACACTACACTCCGTTGGCGACGGGAATGGCATTTCTTCCGATGACGGTTATCGTGTTGCTTGCCAATTTATCGGTGGGACCGATCGCCAAAAGGATCGGCCTGCGCGCGCCGATATTGATCGGCCAGGCGCTGCTCGCAACGGGATGCCTGGCTCTGGTTGGAATCAGCCAGAATACTTCCTACAGCGCTCTCAGCGTGCAACTGCTGGCAATGGGCGCGGGAGTGGGGTTGACGGTTCCCCCAATGACATCCGCACTTCTCGGCACGGTTGGCGCCAAACTGTCGGGGGTTGCATCGGGCGTGCTCAACGCTTCGCGCCAGGCAGGCAGCGTGATTGGCGTTGCGCTGTTTGGATCGCTGATCGAACAGCAGCGTCCCTTCATTCCTGGAATTCGCGCAGCGCTTATGATCTCTGTAGGTGTCCTTCTCGCGGGATGCTTGTCGGCATTTCTGATTCGGCCGGAAGAGCGCCGGAAGTCGTGAAGAGAGAATCGAGGTTCGAATCGCAGAGTGTCAGGATGTTGAGTCCTGCGCTTGCTGAACAAACGACAGCAGGCAGGTTTCCAGGACGTTTCTGGTGGCCTCGGGCATAGCGAGGAAGCGGAAGGGCTGAAGCCATCCCTGGGTGGCCCACATGGGGAAGAGCATCTCAACTTTTTCGCGTATCGTGGTCTCCCCGAGATGGAAGATCAATTCCACTTGCAGCTTTTCGTCGAGCGGCTGCTCCAGATTCATCAGGCCGCCGCTGGTGGATAGCTGATGCAGCTTGCCTCTCACCTGGCGGCGGTTGGGCAATCGAACCAGCGTGAGGACAGAGCCGCGCAACTTTACGCGAAACGGGCGCGGTGTGACGCTGGGCACCTTCGGCGAAGGTGCCGCAAGCGAGGCCGATTCTGGCGTCTGCGACATCGTGGGTAAGTATGGCACTTCGCCGCGTCCTGGCACGAGGTTACGAAAGAACGGCACCACGGCTGATCCGATTGGCATTTTCTAATTTTGGGCCGGCTATTTCCCCCGCGGATGGGCCTCGCTGTGGCCGGAGAACAAATTGTAAGGCCAGACCTCTTTGCTCCTGGTTGCGGCCTTGCCGGCGGTGTTTGTGGAAGCAGCGGCGGGATTGGAGGCGCAATTCCAATCCTCGGGCGGATCTGAAATGCCCCATACGTTGCCGTGGTTGTAGAGCGCCGCGCCGATAAGAAAGTATTTCCCGTCGTGGCCCAACGGCAGACAATTCGCCACCCGGGCAGAGGCGCTTCCGCCGCCCGGCAGATCACTCAGCAGCACCGGAGTTTCGAGCGGCAAGGCTTGCGAGGCGCGGAACCCGCAACCTTGCGGGCTGATCACCAGGGCGAGGCAGAGCTCAGCGAACGGATGGCGGCGATCCATGCTGGTCACGGTGATTGGAATCTCCACGCGCATTCGCGTGCTGCGCCGCGTCGCCTTGGGTGTGAGTATTTCCATCCGCGTTAATCCGCTGGGGATTTGTACGTCCTCAACATGCTAGTTTGACAGAACCGAGGTGGTACGCGGCTCTAAGAAAGACCAAGCGAGGGTGACGGAAGTAACCTTCGGTTGTACCGAGGTCAGTCTGGTGCAAGGCGGTTATCCCAGTCGAAGGCTGCTGTCTTGCCTGTTAAGATGGCTGGACATTCGTGCCACATCAGTGAAGCCAGAACTCCTCTCATCTTTGTACGGTCCAGCGCCAACCGATTCAGATGCGGGCGTGTGGAACCTGCTGTTGGCGGCGCTCTCTGCCGATCCGCGCCAGAGCGGATTCGACCGAGTCCGATCTGTGCTGCAGAAACCAATCGACTGGGATGCTGTGCTTCGTCTCGCGGATCAGCACGGGACCTCCTCGCTGCTGTATCAGAATCTTGCCGGCTTGGGTGACTCGGTCCCTTCGGATGTTCTGGGGTCGCTGCGCCAGCGTTATGAGAGGAACGTCCACAAGTCGCTCTTTCTTGCGCGCGAGTTGATCCGCATTCTGGACTGCCTGGATGCGCTCGGCATCGAAGTGATTCCTTACAAAGGCGTCGTCATGGCGGAGGCTTACTACGGCGACATGGCGCTGCGGCAGTCCGGCGACATGGACTTGTTCGTCCGCAAGCGAGATGTGGCGCGCATTAAGTGCGCGGTGCAGGACCTCGGATATACACTGCGCGTGCCTATTCCTGAAGATGCCGAAGCGGACTACATAGCGTCGGGATATGAGTGCACATTCGACAGCTTTGCGGGAAAGAATCTGCTGGAGCTGCAGTGGGCGCTGCAGCCGCGCTTCTATGCTGTCGACTTTGATATGGACGGATTGTTCGAGCGCGCGGTGAACGGTACGGTTGCAGGCCGTGCCGTAAGAACGCCTTCTCCGGAGGATTTGCTGCTTGTTCTCTCCGTGCATGCGGCGAAGCACGTGTGGGGACGCCTGATCTGGCTCTGCGACATAGCGCAGATAGTGAAGCGGGAGAATTTGGATTGGGATTGGGTTCGGTCTGAGGCGCGAAAACTCGGCATCGAGCGGATTTTGCATGTCACGCTGGTGCTGGCGAATTGCTTTTTGGCTACGGCGATTGCGGCTGGGATGAAGAGTAAAATTCTTGGAGATCGTGCGGTGCAGGCCTTCGCGGACGAAATTGCCGTGGCCGTGGCGGCTGGAGTTTCGTATGAGGAGGAAAAGTTATCGTACTTCCGGCTAATGATGCGGCTTCGCGAGCGGCGAGTGGATCGGTTTCGATTCCTGACGCGCCTGACCTTTACTCCCGGGCCGGGAGAGTGGGACGCGATTCGATTGCCTAAGGTTCTGTTCCCGCTCTATCGCGCAGTGCGGCTGGCGCGGCTGGCCGCGAGATTTGCGCAGCGCTAGGAAATCTATTTCGCTATCGACCGCTAATTCGCTTCGCGCTCGCTGCGCTCGGCGGGCAGCCGAGGGCGGCTGCCCCCACATGGTCTTCTTCCTTAGCCTTCAGCGGCTGGCCAAGCCTCCTGCGATTTCGCCGCCGTCGAGAGTGTAGACGTGGCCGGTCGCGTAGGCGGCGTCGTCGGAGGCGAGAAATGCAAAGAGTGCGGCGATCTCTTCCGGCTGGGCGTGGCGGCGGAGGGGAATTTTGCGGTTGACTTCGTCGAGCATCGCGTCGGTGTATTCGGCGCGCTGCATAGGCGTAAGCACGTATCCAGGAGCGGCCGCGCAGACGCGGACTTTGGGTGCGAGTTCGAGCGCCATGGTCTTGGTTAGTTCAATCACTCCCGCTTTGGTGGCGTTGTAGTCGGCATAATAAGGTTGTCCGACGATGCCGTTCGTGGAGGCGGTTTGCAGAATCACTCCACTGCCGCGCTCGACCGTGTAGTTTTCCATCATGTGGCGGGCGGCGGTTTGCGCAACGTAGAAAACGCCGGTGAGATTGACGGCGATCACCTTGTCCCATTCTTCGGGAGTGATGTCGAGAAAGTTGTGGCGGATGCTGATGCCAGCGTTGTTGATGAGGACATCGACGCCGTCCATCACGCGGATGGCGTCGGCAAGAGCAGCTTCGACCTGCATCAGGTCGGTGACGTCGGCGATGATGGCTTCGGAGATCGCGGGCAGTTGATGGCGAATGGCCGCGCAGGCTTTGGCATCGCGGTCGAGGATGCAGACGCGCGAGCCTTCCTCAAGAAAGCGCGCGGCGGTGGCTGCGCCGATGCCGCTGGCGCCTCCGGTGATGAGAACTCGTTTGTTTTTCAGGCCGCGCAAGTTATTTCCTCGGTTTCCAGCTTCCGGTCCTGGGTGTTGACTGTTAGGCCTCAATCCTCGGCGCTTGACTTTACTGTTATGTGAGCAGAACTGAGCAGCGAAACTTCTCATCCTTCAGCATAATTAGTTAGATCTTACACATTTAGGGCTTAGGAGGGACTATGTTGGGTTACGGTTTGGCGGGAACAGTTCTCGTAGTTCTGTTGATTGTTTTTGTCGTGCGCGCTCTATGAACCCAAAGCTCTGGGCGCGCGAAACGCGTCCAGATTCGTTGCAGGGATCCTTCGACTGCGCAGCAGCTTCGCTATCGCGAAGCTNNGGTTTGCCGCGGAAGAAGTAGACGAGCTCGATGATTAGGATGATGACGACCATTAATTCGAGGACGAAGGCGCGGCTTTGGTTGAATTCGTCGACCATGAAGCGGTAAAGCTCTTCGGCGGTTTGCAGTTTTTGCTGGACGAGGTCTTTGTAGTCGGGGACGCCGACTTTGCTGGCGGCGAGTTTGTAGAGGCGGGCGGAAAACATGTCGCTGAGGAACTTGATGGCGTTATCGGCGCGCTCGGTCAGCTCGCTGACGTCGAGCAGAACGGTGTGGAGTTTGGAGGCGGCGCGGGCGGTGCGCCAGCGCGACCAGAGGCCGCGGCCTCCGCGCTCGAGGAAGTCGTAAACGTCTTCTAGCTGTTTGGTGAGCAGTTCGTCGTAGTGGCGGAACTCGAGCAGCTGAGAGTTGGCGTACTGCAGGAGCTGGATGGCCGTCTCGGCACCGGAGGGACTGTCGTAGATGAAGGCGGCGTTCCATCCGATTACGGCGAGGTCGTGAGGATAGTAGGAAATCCGGGATTGCAGAATCTCCTGGCGCTCGCCATCGGAGAGTGGCTGAGTTTCGCCGCGCACCACTTGAGAGACGAAGCCGCCGTGCGAAGCCAGGAGTTCGGTGGCTGAGGGCGATCCGGCGATCTCGCGCAGATGGAAGATGAAATAGTCTTCCTGCAGCCACTCGGCGGTATAGGGTTTGACCAGCGCGGGAGCGGCGCGCTCCAGCTTTTGTTTCACGATGCGAGTGGCGAGACTTTCGAAGTTGGTGTCCCAAACCCAGCGGCTAGAGAGTTGGACCAGCTTGTCCCAGTCGCCGGAGAACGGGAGCTCGAAGATCACGCTGACTACGCCGTAATCGAAATACCTGATGTCGCCTTGGAGTCGCTCGCCACTTTCAAGAATCAGCGGCTCGAGGGCTTCTTCGACTGGCGGGCGCTGGTAGCGGACGTAGCCGGGAGCGAGATGCCGGAAGCTGGCGTCGGCGGTGCGGGCGCCGAAAATTTGGCGGAGTTGGTCGAGGCGAATTTCTTCGCAGACGTCGAACTGGATCAGGACCAGGACTGAGCCGCAGAGTGGCGCGTCCTGGGTCTTGACTGCTACCAGGGTGGGCAGGGCTTCGGCGGGGACCTTGCCCATTGCTGGCTGCGGCGATGGCTCCAGAAGCGTGTTCTTTTCAGTTTCCATAACGTTCAGTTTCGATCACGTTTATTTCGATCAGTGCGGAGGCGCTATGTGCTGCGATGAAACGAAAATGCCCCGCGCTTACAAGGCTTAAGCGCTGTGCGTTCATTCTCTACTATTGTCCCAGAAAATTGTAAGGATGGGCAGGAGGCTGGTAAGTAATTGATTTGCAATGGTTTGTCTGGATATCGACACAAAGGGAATTAACGGGCATCCGGGGGAGGGGAATGATAATATGTGTACATTGAGTACACAATTATGAGTACGGTTAGAATTGGCATCCGTGAATTCCGCGAAAAACTAGCGGGCTATCTTGAGTCCGATCAGCCCTTGGCGATCACTCGTCATGGTGAAACGCTCGGCTTTTATATTCCTGCGCAGAAGCGCAGCCGGACTGCGGAGCTGGACGCCATGCGCGCCGCCGCTAAAGATCTGGATGAGATGATCGCGTCGTGGGGAGCAAAGGAAGAGGAACTGATGGAGGAGTACAGACGGATACGCCGGTCTGCCCGCGAGAAAAAGCGAAATGCCAAGCAAAGCGCTGGTGGTTGACGCCAACATCCTCGTGCGTGCCGTTCTCGGGAAGCGCGCACGCGAAGTGATCGAGACGCACGCGGAAGACGTTTTGTTCTTTGTTCCCGAATCCGCATTCGCCGAAGCCGAAGAGCACTTGACGGCTCTTGTGGTCAAGCACGGGGGCGATCCCGAGAAAGCGCTCATCCTTTTGCGATCTCTGGGCCGTTTGGTGGAATTGATTGGCGACGAGGTGTATGGCGAGTTCGAAAAAGAAGCGCGAGAACGGCTGGCGCGGCGGGACCCAGAAGATTGGCCCATACTAGCCTGTGCGCTCGCGCTTCGGTGTCCTATCTGGACAGAAGACACCGATTTCTTCGGCTGCGGTGTAGCCACATGGACTTCCGACCGGCTGCGCATGTTCCTGCGCGATTGAACCGCGACTAATCTGTAATTATTTTCTCCTAGAAAGTCCCCATAATAGCGCCCCGCCCGCTGCGATGGCCGCTAATCCCAAGCCCGCGCGCTTCATGGACTGGAAGACTTCGGCTTCGCGCTGGCTGGTGCGGGCTGACTCGGGGTGTGGGCGAGAGTCTGGCACGGCTTCGCCGTTCAGTGCTATCTGAAGTACTTCGGCGAGGTGCAGGGCGTGGCGCGGCGAACATTGGGCGATTTGTTCGCGGCAACTGAAGCCGTCGGCGATGATGAGCCAGTCTGGCGGTGCTTGGCGAACTGCGGGGAGGAGTTCTAATTCTCCGATGGCGATCGAGATGTCGTACTTGTCGCGTTCGAAGCCGAAGGAGCCGGCCATGCCGCAGCAGCCGGGTGCGGGGCTTTGGAAGTCCACGCCTAAGCGGCGCAGGACCGCCTCTTCGGCTGTCATCTTCATTAGCGATTTGTGATGGCAGTGGCCGTGGAGGAGTGCTTTGCGGTTGAGTTGGGGCAGCGGAAGATTCTTTGCTTTGGTTTCAAGGAATTCGCTTAGCAGGAACGTCTGGCGCGAGAGAGCTTGCGCGCGTTCATCGTGCGGAAAAAGATTTACTAGCTCGTCACGGAAGACGGCTACGCAACTGGGTTCGAGTCCGACTATCGGAATACCGGCTTCGATTTCGGGCGAGAGTTCGTCGAGGATCTGAAGCAGAAGAGATTGCGCGCGGTCCAGCATGCCGTGGTCGTAGAGCGGGCGTCCGCAGCAGAGATTGGCTTTAGGCACGATGACACGGAAGCCTGCGGCTTCGAGGACTTCGACGGTGGCTTTGGCCGTGTTGGGATGGAAATAATTGTTGAAGGTGTCGGGCCAGAGAAGAACGCAAGGCGCAGCCCCTGAAGGGGCGGTCGATTGCGAAGAGCCTGCGGTATCGCTAAAGCGATACCCTGATACGAACCTTCTTGCTCGCGTGCGTTCAAACCACGCTTTGAAAGTTTCTGGAGCGAAGGCTGGTATGGAGCGCTGCTGCGGGATTCCGGCGACGAGCTTGGAGAGGTCGCGCAGGAATGGGAGTTGCGTCGTTAGGTTAATCAGGCCGGGCGCGTGCGCTGCTACGCGCGCCCACAGATCGATGTTGCCGAAGGCATAGGCGCTGAGCGGGCGAACGCGACCTTCGTAGTAGTGGGAAAGAAATTCGGATTTATAGGTGGCTACGTCGACGCCGACGGGGCAATCGCTTTTGCATCCTTTGCAGGCGAGGCAGAGGTCAAGCGAGTTTTTTACTTCTTCGCTGCGCCATCCGTCGCGGATCATTTCATCGCTTCGACCTTCACCTTGGGTCATCTCCCAGAGCAGGTGGGCGCGGCCGCGCGTCGAGTGTTCTTCTTCGTGCGTGACGCGCCAACTGGGGCACATCACGCCGCCTTCTTCGCGTCGGCACTTACCGACGCCGACGCAACGCAGCGTCGCCTGCGCCAGGCTGCCGTGATCGTCGGTGAATTGAAAATTAGTTTTCGGTTCCCACGGAGAATACGTTGCGCCGAGGCGGAGATTTTCATCGAGCTTGTAGGGCGGCTTTCCCGGTAAACCAATCAGCTTGCCGGGATTCATCTTCCATTCGGGATCCCATACGGACTTGAACTCACGGAAAGCCTGAATGAGTTCAGGGCCAAACATTTTCGGAAGCAACTCTGCGCGCGCCTGACCGTCGCCGTGCTCACCCGAGATGGAGCCGCCATAGCTGACTACGAGGTCGGCGGCCTCTTCCATAAACTTGCGGAATTTCGCGATGCCGTCTTTCGATTGCAGATCGAAGTTGATGCGAGTGTGCACGCAGCCGTGGCCGAAGTGCCCGTAGAGCGAGCCCTTGTAGCCGTAGGCGGCAAACATTTTGCGCAAGTCGCGCAGGTAGCCGCCGAGTTTTTCGGGAGCGACGGCGGCGTCTTCCCAGCCTTCCCAGTTGAGCGGCTCGCCGGGCACGTGCGAAGTGGCGCCCAGAGCCGATTCCCGGACTTCCCAAACGCGCTTGGCGTGCTGCTTGTTGGTGTAGAGACGCATGTTGGGAGGATTCGCACTGAGGCTTAGCGACTGCATCAGAGCGCGAGCTTGCGACTCGGCTTCCGGCGCTGTGTCAGCGCCGAACTCGACCATGAGCCATCCGGCGCCTTCGGGCAAGAGCACGAGACCTTCGGAGTTGATACCTTTTGCCCGCGTGTAGCCGACGAGAAGATCGTCGAAACCTTCGAGGCCGATGGGCTTGTGCTCCATGACTTCGGGAACGTGGTCGGCGCACTGATAGATGTCGGGATAGCCGACGACCAGGAGCACGCGCTCGGGTGGGCTTTCGACAAGGCGGACTGTGGCTTCGAGAATGGTGACGCACGTACCTTCAGAGCCGACCAGCGCTCGGGCGACGTTGAATCCATTCTCAGGCAAGAGGTGGTTCAGGTTGTAGCCGGAGACGCGGCGCGGAATTTTGGGAAAGCGCTGGCGGACTTGATCGCCGTAGGCGGCTGCGATGGATTTCAGTTTTGTGTAGATTTCGGCGCGGCGTCCGCCGGCTGCGCAGATGTTTTCAAGTTCGGCGCTCGACGTGGCGCCTACTTTCATGCGGACGCCATCGTAGGTGAGGACTTCGAGCGCCTCGATGTTGTCATCAGTTTTGCCAGCCATTACGGAATGAACGCCGCAGGAGTTGTTACCGATCATGCCGCCGAGAGTACAGCGATCGTGCGTGGCGGGATCGGGCGCGAAGGTGAGGTGGTGTTTTTCGGCGGCGGCGCGCAAGGTGTCGAGCACGACTCCAGGTTGCACGCGGGCGATGCGGCGGGCAGGATCGATTTCGAGAATCCTCGCCATGTATCTGGAAAAGTCGAGGATGACAGCGACGTTGCAACATTGGCCGGCGAGCGAGGTGCCGCCGCCGCGGCAGAGAAGCGGCGCTCCGAATTCGCGGCAGAGCGCGACCGTGGCCATGACATCTTCGGCGTCGCGCGGAAATACCACGCCGATCGGGACTTGGCGGTAGTTGCTGCCGTCGGTCGAGTAGAGTGCGCGCGTGCTGCGGTCGAAGCGGACATTTTCTCGAGAGCCGTATCGAGAGCGGTCGCGGAGCTTCGCACGCAAAGCCTCGGCCAGTCCGGCGGAATTTACTTGAGCGGACTTCGAGGCTTGCGCAAGTTCGGTGAAGGGATTGGGCATGCGGTGCAGCCTCGGAATTTCAATTCGAGGGCGAACTTGCCGCGTCAGCCTTCTTCACATTGGCGACCACGATCTGTGTCTTGCCGTTTTCCTCTTTGGCAGTGATGGTGACCATATTATTTTTGTCGTTGGAGATAATGGTGCACTGATCCGACTGGGTGCTCATCACCATCGCATTCGGAAACTTGGGCTTGTAGAAGCTGCAAACTTTGTCGGCCGAATCGGTGGTTTCAAAGTGCAGCGATACAGTGCGAACGCCGCCGAAGGAGGCTGAGGCCGAGCCTTCCTTCATGGCCTGCGCCCCGGGATAGGGATCGACTCCCAGATCGTGAGCGGCCGCCTGCGGATCGTTGGAGGACTCGACGGTTCCGAAGGGAGTCTCCACTTTCACGTTCTCGCCGTTCTGGCGAACGTGCGTGTGACGAGCGACGCGCCAGGCGAAGAATCCGAGCGAAGCTATGCCGAGAATTCCGACCAGGATGATGACACCGACCACGATGAGAATGGCCTTGAGAGCGCCGCCTCCGCCCGAAGTTGGTGCTGGCGCGGAAGCGGAAGCAACTGGAGTCGCAGAGCGAGCAGGGGTCGCGGGTGTAACCGCCGGGGCCGGCGCCGAAGTGAGCACGGCTGCTCCGCATTTGCTACAGAACCGGGTTCCGGGATCGATGCTGGTACCGCACGAATTGCAGAACGCCATAGGTCACCTCGTTAGCACTTAAATATGTTCGCGCGAGTATAGCGCAGATTGAGCGGGAAACGGAGAGGGATTGCCAGCGCGAAGCGGGGAGCGATGAAGGTTGCTTTGCCATACCGGCGCGGCGGGCGAAGACGCCCGCCTGAAAGTTGCCGGAACGGCGGCGCTACTCTAGCTCCAGGGTCTGGTGGCGTAGTCGGTCATGGTTAGCCCGAGCAGCAGGAGCAGGAAGAAGAGAGCGGCGATGACGACGAGCTTGGTCAGTTTCTCGCTGGCGTGCCAGACATGCATGAAGAAGAGAGCGACCAGGGTGGCTTTGAGGGTGGCAATGCCGAGAGCGACGGCGGCGTTGAAGGAGCCGAGCTCGATGAAGGCGGCTTTATAAGTGATATAGGTGCAGATGAGGAGCGCGGCCCAGATGCTGAAATACATTTTCAGCGGCGATTTGGCGTGGGCGGAATTTGAATGTTCTGACATAAAGAGCCTCAGAGATAAAACGTTACGGATGCCGGTCGATCAGGTAGAGCAAGGGGAACAGGTAAATCCAGACGATATCGACGAAGTGCCAGTAGAGGCCGCCGATTTCGACTGGCGTGTGCCACTCAGGAGTGAAGCGGCCCTTCCAGGCCATGATTAAGAGCCAGAGAAAAATCCCCAGGCCGATGATCATGTGGAGCGCGTGCAGGCCTGTCATTACAAAGTAGAGAGAAAAGAATATTTGCGCGTGGTGCGGATTGGCGTATTGATCCGGATGTCCGGGGACTTGCACCTTATCGAAGCTGAACGATGCGCCGGGGACGTGGTGCTCAACGAATTTTTCGCGGTACTCGATGCCTTTGATGCCGAGGAAGGCCATGCCCAGGAGCATGGTGAGGATGAGGCTCACGATTAGCAGTGTGCGGCGAGCAGTTTGCGCGGCCCAGACGGCGAGAACGACGGTCAAACTGCTGCAGATGAGGACGGCGGTGTTGGTGGCGCCGAGGGTGGCGTCGATCGACTTGCTGGCGGCGGCGAAATCCGGAAAATACCAATGGCGGTACACCAGATAGGCGCAGAACAGGCCGCCGAAGAACATGACTTCGGTTGCGAGGAAGACCCACATGCCCAGGCTGGCGGAATCGCGCTGCTGCTGCGCGTCGGCGAAGTGGTGCAGGAGTTCCGGATGGTGCTCGTCTTCGTGGTGAAGGCCGATTACGGTGCTATCGGGCAACGGGAACCTCCTCTTTGTGAGGCGCGCCTTTGTCCGGTGAATCCAGTTCGTCGTAGTTGTAGGCTTCCCAGGTTACGACTGGCTCTTCGTCGAAGTTGAAAGTCGGCGGAGGCGACGGCGTTTTCCATTCGAGTCCGGCGGCATTCCACGGATTGTCGGGCGCTGGCTTGCCATAGCGCATCGACCACAAGAAATAAACCATGGGCAACAGATAGCCGACGCCGAGGACCGTCGCGCCGGCGGTCGACAGCACATTCAAAATCTGGAACTCGGGCATGTGGCTGTAATCGTAATAACGCCGCGGCATGCCCATGTAGCCGAGCAGGAATTGCGGGAAGAAAGTGAGATTGAATCCGATGAAAACAATTAGCGCGGCGAGGCGCGCCCAGCCTTCGGGATAAAGCTTGCCGGAAATCTTGGGCCACCAGAAATGCATTCCTCCGAGGTAGCCCATGACGGCGCCTCCGACCATGATGTAGTGAAAGTGGGCGACGACGAAGTAAGTGTCTGTGACGTGGACGTTGATGCCCAGAGCCGAGAGGAATAATCCGGTGAGGCCGCCGATGGTGAAAAGTCCGAGGAAACCAAAGGCGTAGAGCATGGGTGCGTCGTAATGGATCGAACCTTTGTAGAGAGTAGCCGTCCAGTTAAAAACTTTGATGGCTGAGGGAACGGCGACGGCGTAGCTCAACAAAGAAAAGACCAGGGCAGCGTAGACCGACATTCCGGCTACGAACATGTGATGCGCCCAGACCAGGAAGCCGAAGACGGCGATCGCGATCGACGAGAACGCCACAAAGCTGTAGCCGAAGATGCGCTTGCGCGAGAAGCAGGCGATGATCTCGGTGACCACGCCCATCGACGGCAGAATCATGATGTAGACGGCGGGATGCGAATAGAACCAGAACAAATGCTGGAAGAGGAGCGGATCGCCGCCGAGTTTAGGATCGAAGATGCCGAGATGCAGAGCGCGTTCGGCTGCGACCAGCACGATGGTGACGGCGACGACCGGAGTGCCGAGAAGTTGAATAATGCTGGTGGCGTAGTGAGCCCAAATGAACAAAGGCAGGCGCGACCAGGTCATTCCTGGGGCGCGCATGCGATGAATGGTGACGACGAAATTCAGGCCGGTGAGGATGGAAGAGAATCCGGCGACGAAGATTGCAAGTCCGGCTTCAACGATTTTTGTGTTGGTGAAGTTGGTGCTGAAGGGAGCGTAGAAAGTCCAACCGGTGTCGACGCCGCCGGTCAGCATGCAGTGCAACATCATCACGCCGCCGATGATGTAGAGATACCAGCTCAGCAGGTTGATGCGGGGGAACGCGAGATCTTTCGCGCCGATCATCATGGGCACGAGAAAGTTGCCGAGCACGGCGGGGATGGAAGGAATCAGGAAAAAGAAAACCATGACCATGCCATGCATGGTGAAGAGCTTGTTATAAGTATCGGCCTGCACCAGGTCGCCCGCGGGCGTGAGCAACTCGAGGCGGATCAGCAGCGCGAAAAAGCCTCCGATGAAAAAGAAGAACGTGATCGACAGGAGATACAGAAGCGCGATGCGTTTGTGGTCAGTGGTGAGCAGCCAGGACCACACTCCGTACTTTGCGTTCAGGTAGTTCTCGCGTTCAACGGGTGGAGCGATCGCAGGTTGAGGCATCGCGGGTTGAGGGATCGGGTTCGGCATACTTATTGCACCTGACTTCCATTTGCTAGGGCATTTGTTTGCGCATTTTCTTGCGCTGGAGGCGCGGCCGCGCTGGCGCTGGCTTTGGCGGCCTCACCCTTGGCTGCGGCGATCGACTTGATGTAGGCGACCAGCGCATTTACCTGCTCTTCGGTGACCAACCCCTGGAACGTCGGCATGATGGGCTGGAATCCCTTTAGTCGTTTCGCCCCCGGATCGAGAATGCACTCGCGGAGATAGTTCTCGTCGGCGGTGACGGTGCGGCCATCCTCAAGTTGAACCGGCTTGCCGAAGACTCCGTGCAGGTTGGGGCCGCGTCCCTGAATATCCGTTCGGTGACACGTCGAGCAGCCGAGTTCAGCGAAAATCTTTTCGCCCGTCGCGGAGAGTGGGCCGGTCGAACCACCGTTCATCCAGGTTTCGTACTGAGCCGGTTCCATGACCACGATGTCGCCGACCATACCGGAGTGCTGTGTGCCGCAATACTCCGCGCAGAAAAGATGGTAAGTGCCGGGCTTGGTGGCGCGGAACCACTCGACGGTATAGCGGCCGGGCAGCACGTCCTGCTTGATGCGGAAGGCGGGGATGTAGAAGCTGTGGATCACATCCTGCGAGGTCATGATCATTTTGACGTCGCGTCCGACGGGGACGTGCAGTTGGTTGATCTCGCGCTGGCCTTCGGCGTGTTCGATCTTCCACATCCATTGCTTCGCGACGACATACACTTCGGTGGCGTCGGCGGGCGGAGTGCGTTCTTTGAAGTAGACCAGAGCGCCCCAGGCGAAGATGACCATGAAAATGAGGAAGGGGATTGTGCTCCATGTGATTTCGAGAGCGTGAGAGCCGTCGATCTGGACGGCGGGAACGCCTGGGCGGTAGCGGAAGCGCGCGGCGAAGTAGACGAGGCAGATGAAGATCAGCAGCGTCATCATCCCGGTGACGATGAGCAGAAAAATGTAGAGGGCGTCCACGCTGCGCGCGATCGTGGAAGCCTGCACCGGCCATAATGGAAAATTATTCAGCATGTCCGTCGTTGGTCGTTAGTCGTTGGGCCTTGGTCGTTCGCCATTTCGCCGCCTTATCTTGTCCTCGCTCCGCTTGGTAATGTTCGCCTCGGCACGGAAAGATCGAGCCGCCACAGTATGAAAAGAAAAATTCCCATGATCAGAATCGTCACTGCCGCGGCGAGCCGCAGAATGTTCGCGACCATCGCGCCATATTTTCCAGTCTCAGGATCATAGTGATAGCAATAGAGCAGCACTGCATCGACCGCGTTGCCGATCTTGCCCTGCGAAGCCTCCACCAGTCCCATGCGCAAATCTTTCGGCGGAAAATCCACGCCGTAGAAGTAGCGCGAGATGCGGCCTTGCGGCGTGAGCACCATGATGGCCGTGGCATGCGCATACTGATTGCTCTTTGCGTCGTACTGATACTGGAAGCCGACAACTTTGGTGAGCGCGTTGATCGAGTCCGGCTGGCCGGTGAGAAAATGCCAGCCAGCGGCGGCATTGGCGCGGCCGTAGCGCCCGACGTAGTCCTTCTTCTTAGCCGCAGCCATTTCTGGAGTCTCGCGCGGATCGAAACTCACGGTGATCACGTCGAATTCATTGCCCACGTCAAACTTCACCAGGCGCATGGCGCTCGAGAGCCCGGCCAGAGCCTCGCCGCACAACATGGTGCAGTTGTAGTAAACGAGGTTGAGAATGAGCGGCTTGCGGCCGAAGTAATCTCCGAGCTTAACGGTCTTGCCGGCGTCGTCGCGGAAGATAAGATCGGGCGGCACCTGCGCGTCGAGATGTTGTTCGATGCCGACGTTCTCCAATCTCGGAGGCCGCGTGTTCGCTGGAGGAGACATTACGCCGTTGTTCATCTGTCCCCAGGCAGAAGTTGCCAGCAGTACGAATGCGAGCAACGTGCTCTTGGCGGAGATCGAATTGTTCTGCCTGTGGATCACTTCTTTTCATCCTTCTTGTTTGCGTCATCGCCGGCCGCTGCCTGAGGGCGCACGGGCAGCCCTCGCTCCACGAGCAATTCCATGGCGCGATCGATGGGGATATGCACCGTGCCGGCTTTTTCGTCGACCCATCCGTAGCTGTAGAGTTCGTTGTCTTCGTTGATGATGATTCCGTTGAGTTGACCGCGCTCGTCTTCCTCCAGTTTGGGGTTAGGGAAAGCGCTCTGCGGGTATCCGGGAGCGATGTGGCGCGTGTCGGAGGGAACATTTGTTATCAGAGGGTTCACCGGAGGCTGCGACGCCTTTTCGCGGTGGTCGAGATATACGAAGATCCCTCTGAGAACGCCCATACAGATCGCTGTGCCGACGAGAATCGTCAGCAGGAAATAAAGAATGCTGGAGGTCTGCAGATCCTGGCGCTCGTAGCCGCCGTGCCCTGCCGGGGTCTCGTGTTTGATTTCGTCGGTCATTTCTAAATTCTAGATATCAGTTACGCGTGCGCATCATGTGCCGGCTGCAAAACTTCATGGGCATCGGTGTCATAGGCCGGCAGAAGCGGCAGCGAAGCCAGGTTGCGGAAAAAATACCAAAGCCAGATACCGCCGATGGCGATCGGCACCACAACATCGGCCACAGTTATGGCGAGAGTCTTTGAGAACGTTGGCTCGATGATCCATAGCAAGTCGAGATAGCCCATGAACAAAAGCAAGACCGCGACCCAGACTAGCTTGCGAATGTTGCGCTTGAAGGGGCGCGAAAGCAGCATGGCGAAAGGAATTACGAAATGGAACAGCACCAGGATCATGCCGATGTAACCCCAGCCGCCGTTCAATCGCCTCATGTAAAAAGTGATTTCCGCGGGCAGGTTCCCGGCCCAGATGATCAGCCACTGCGAGAAATTGAAATACGCCCAGACCATGATGAAAGCCAGCATCCACTTGCCGTGGTCGTGGACGAAATCGGGCTTCAACATTTCAGACATGGGCTTGTAGTCGAAGAGAATGCGCTCGACGACCACCGCGAAGCACATCGCCGACAGCACTTCGCCGATGAGGATGATCAGTCCGAAAATGGTCGAGATCCAGCTGGGATCGAGCGACATAATCCAGTCGATGGCGGCGAAAGAAATGGTGAATCCGTAGAGGATGAGGCCGGGGCCGCTGACTGCCTTGAAACGTCCGCTGTTATCGGGGGCATTGGGACTATCAGTCTGCATCGACCATTTCGATAGCAGGAACGAGAGAACATTCCAGACCGCGAAATAAAATATGGCGCGGATGATGAAGCCGTTCACCGTCAGGTAAGTCTGCGTGATTTGTACGAGGTGTTCGCGGAGATGCTTGTCTTCAATATTGCCGAGCGGCTGCGCCCAGATGTAGAGCCTGTGGATTCCAAAGAACATAGGGATGAAAAGCGCAAATAGGAGGGGCAGCGTGCGCATGGCTGCGCCCAAGATGCGGCGGATAACGGTACCCCAACCACCTCCGGTGAGATGGCGAATCATGAGGATCGCCATAGAACCGAGGGCGACGCCGAGCCAGCACATGAAACCGAGAAGGTACGCGCGGTAGAACTCGTCCGGATGGATGAACGCGAGGATGATGGCAATCACGGCGAAGACGCCGCCGATCACGAGCGAGCGCTGCGATATTTTCTTTACGACTTCGGGCGC
>PLIO01000008.1 GCA_003140075.1 Acidobacteriaceae bacterium
GCTACAATCATGCGCACAGCCATTGAGCATGCAGGAGCTCAGAGAGGCCTGCTGATTTGCCCTAGAGGAGAGGACTATCGCATCGAAGCAGAAGCAACAACCAGTACTGACGGCGTGAATATTACCCTGCGGCAGACGTGCGTTACCGCCGATGATCTACCAGGTTCAGTTCTGCAGTATGTTCTTCGGACAAAAGAAGGCGTTCTCTTACAGGATGCGTCTGGTCAGAATCCATTCGCCGCGGACGAGTATATTCGCAGAACGCACACTCGGTCTTTGCTCTGTCTTCCACTGCTCAAACAAACCCGGCTGCTCGGGTTGCTCTACCTCGAAAACAATCTCACACCCCACGCGTTCACTCCCACGCGGACTGCCGTTCTCAAGATGCTGGCTTCGACGGCGGCGATTTCCATGGAGAATACACGGTCTTATGTTGATCTAGAAGATCGTGAGCAGGCGCTTCGCTCGACTATCAATGCAATTCCTACGACGGCTTGGGCAACTCGGCCAGACGGTTATTGCGAGTTTCTGAATTCGCGCTGGCTAGACTACGCCGGTATGACTGCAGTGCAGGCGGAGGGGTGGGGTTGGAGAGGAGCGATTCATCCGGACGATCTTGATCGGCTTGTGAAGTACTGGCAATCGTGCCTCGACGCCGGGACACCGGTCGAGGTGGAAGCACGAATGCGTCGATTCGATGGAGTCTATCGCTGGTTTCTCTTCCGAGCAAACCCGTTGCGCGACGAATCGGGCAAGATCGTCAAATGGTATGGAACCAACGTAGATATCGACGACCGAAAACGAACTGAGCAGTTGCAAGCTGAGCTGGACCGCGCCAAGAGCACATTCTTCAGTAACACCAGTCATGAATTTCGGACGCCTCTAACGCTTTTGCTGGCTCCTCTCGAAGACGTCCTACGCAGGAGGAGTAATTCACTTGAACTGAAAGATCGAGAAGCGCTCGATTTAGCTTATCGAAATGGTCTGCGCCTACAGAAGCTTGTAAACTCGTTGCTCGATTTCTCCCGCATTGAGGCGGGTCGTCTAAGAGCTGTGCAAGAGGCTACCGACATTGGTACGCTGACCGCCAATCTTGCAGCTGTGTTCCGCTCTGCCATCGAGCGGGCAGGCATGCGGCTCGTGGTAGACTCTCCTCCGTCTTCGACAGCGATATCCGTGGACCGTCAAATGTGGGAGGAGATCGTTCTAAATCTCCTATCCAACGCTTTGAAGTACACATTCGAAGGAGAGATCGGAATCACTCTTCGCGAGACCGGCGACTGCGTGGAGTTGCGCGTTGGTGACTCCGGTGTTGGGATTCCCGAACAGGCACTGCCACACATCTTTGAACGCTTCTATAGGGTTGAGGGTGTTGAGGGTCGGTCCGCAGAAGGTACGGGCATTGGCCTGGCGCTGGTGGAGGAGCTTGTAAAACTCCACGACGGGACGATCAAGGTGGAGAGCCGTGTGGGCGAAGGGAGCGTGTTCACCGTATCGATCCCACGCCGTTTGGCTGCAAGACAGTCCGACCAACCCGAAAGTTCATCCAGCGTGTCAAGTGCTGGTGCTTTCGTCGAAGAGGCTCTGCGGTGGCTCTCCGATCCATCTTCAGGAACGAGTGTGCCGGAGGCGTCCGCTTCAACACAAGAGCGCACTTCATCAGTCGCAGGCGACGGTAAACCCAAGCCGCGAATTTTGTTCGTTGACGACAACGCCGACATGCGGAACTATGTTTCAGCGCTATTGGCTGAACGCTACGAACTCACAACGGCGGCAGATGGGTTAACCGCACTTGCCAAGTTGCGGCAACAGCCGGCAGATCTGGTGCTCAGCGACATTATGATGCCCGGCCCGGATGGGTTCGAGCTGCTGAGGGCCATCCGAAGCGATCCGGCAACTCGTACGACGCCAGTTATCCTGCTTACCGCACGGGCCGGCGAAGAATCAACGGTCGAGGGCTTAGAGCAGGGTGCGGACGACTACCTTACCAAGCCATTCAACGCAAGAGAGCTAACAGCCCGAGTGGCGGCGACTTTAGCCCTCGCGCGATTGCGCAAGGAATCACTCGAGCGGGAGCAACTCTCCAAATCCGAAGCTCAACTCAGACAGATTGTCGATGCTATACCGCAGATGATTGCAGTGCTGAATCCGGATGGCACTCTTGTTTATGCGAACCACACCAGTATCGAATACACGGGCCTCACAATCGAAGAGCTGACGAGAGGAGATTTTAGCGATCGGGCAGTACATCCCGAGGATGTCGCACGGCTACGGAGCGAGCGCCGAGAGGCTCTTTCGCGGGGCGAACGGTTTGAGAACGAACAGCGAGTCCTGAGCAAGAACGGGCAGTACCGGTGGTTTCTAATGCAATACAACCCAGTGATCGGTGAAGACGGACAGGTGATTCGGTGGTACGCGACCGCAACCAATATCGATGATCGCAAACGATCGGAAGAGAGACTGCGGCAGGAGAACGTTGCACTGCGCGAAGAAATCGATAAAGCGTCGATGTTCGAGGAAATTGTTGGAACTTCTCCGGCTCTCCAAACGGTGCTTTCCCGCGTGTCCAAAGTCGCTGCCACGGATTCCACNNTCCCTGCGCTCCTCATACCCATTTGTGAGTGTGAATTGCGCAGCCATCCCACGTGACTTGATCGCCTCGGAGTTGTTCGGCCATGAGAAAGGCTCCTTCACTGGGGCAACTCAGCGGCGCCTGGGACGCTTTGAACTGGCCCAAAGGGGCACAATCTTCCTCGACGAAGTTGGCGAGCTACCTGCCCAAACCCAGATCGCTCTCTTGCGCGTTCTGCAGGAACACGAGTTTGAGCGCGTCGGCGGAGCCGGCTCCATCCGAACTGATGTTCGGGTTATTGCGGCTACTAACCGCGACTTGGAAGCTGCCATCGCTGCTGGCTTATTCCGGAGCGACTTATTTTACCGGCTNNTGCTGGTCGAGTACTTCATTGATCGCTACGCAAGGAAGGCAGGAAAGAATTTTAAGACGGTCAACAAAGAGAGTCTCGATCTGCTTCAGTCTTACTCCTGGCCAGGCAATATTCGCGAGTTGCAGAACGTAATCGAAAGGTCTGTGATTGTCAGCTCCGGTGATATCTTTTCCGTCGATGAAGCGTGGCTTTCAAAAGAATCGTCTCAACCGCCATCTCAGGTTCAAGTGCTCCGACCGTTGGAAGGCGAGTCCCGTGGAGAGCGAGAAATCATCGAAGCCGCGCTAGCAGAAAGCAGAGGCCGGATCGCGGGGCCATCTGGGGCAGCGGCCAAGCTCCAAATTCCCCCATCCACTCTTGAATACAAAATCAAGACCCTGAAGATTAGCAAGAACCAATTCAAGTTCCGCTAATCCTGCTCGCAAAAGTCACAGAAAATCACAAGATTCACAAGAATCGCAAGGTCACCGACACATGCGGGTCGTCGATCGGCGTGTGTTTTCAACGAATTACGAATGGCGCGTGATTTGCTTTTCCAGAGCCGAGCGTTCGCGGCAAGCAGACAATGATATGGCCGCTGCCGGAAGGAGAAGGAAAAATGCCCGGGCTCGCATTACTAGACCCCACCAGAACGGGAAGGCAGGCAGACGATCTGGAGAACAGGCTCGGCCACCTCATCGTTGGACAAGACGAAGCAATTCACCAGATCGTGAGGGCTTACCAGACTCACGTGGCGGGACTGTCTCCGGTCGGTCGGCCGATTGGAAACTTTCTCTTCCTAGGGCCAACCGGCTCCGGAAAGACTCGTATCGTGGAGGCGACTGCCAAATCCCTACTGCAGAACTCTCGTGCAGTAATCAAAATCGATTGCGCGGAATTTCAACACAGCCATGAAATCGCGAAATTGATCGGGTCGCCTCCCGGATATCTGGGGCACCGTGAAACGCATGCACTGTTGTCGCAAGAAGCGCTGAATCAGCATCACACCGAGAAGGTCAAGCTGAGTTTCCTACTTTTCGATGAAATCGAAAAGGCATCCGACGCCTTGTGGAATCTTCTCCTGGGCATCCTGGACAAAGCAACATTGACGTTGGGCGACAATCGCAGAGTTGATTTCTCAGCGGCCATGGTGTTCCTCACCAGCAATCTCGGCGCAGCTGAAATGAGTTCCCTGGTGAGTCCCCGGCTGGGCTTCCACGCTACCTCAGTGGATGAAACGGGTATGCGCAAACTTAGTGCCCGGATCTCAAGCGCCGGCATCGCGGCAGCTCGTCGAAAATTTACGCCGGAGTTCATCAACCGTCTGGACAACATCGTCGTCTTCAAATCGCTCGGTAAAGAGGAATTGCGCAGAATCGTTGATATTGAACTGGAGATGGTGCAACAGCGTATCCAGGCCGCTGCCGCAAACAAAACGGCGTTCCTGGTTAATGTCACCGATACCGCCAAGGAGTTCTTGCTGGTGGAGGGCACCGATTCCAGGTATGGCGCGCGGCACTTGAAGCGCGCGATCGAGCGCCTACTTGTACAACCGTTGTCGAACCTGATGGCCAGCGGACAAATTCACCGCGGCGATTGTATCCGCGTAAGCCACAACGCGGGCGCCGCCGCTCTGATATTTGGCCGTGAACAACAAGCCACGCGAGTGTGGGAAGTGGCAGGCCACGCGGCATAACAAGGGTCGGGCGGAGGAAGTCGTTAGATTGGCCTGGCAGTTGTCAACGGTAGGAATGTCCTCTGAAAGGATAGAATGCTGAGAATTCAAAGGTCGGCGAACGGGGAAGTGGTCTTTACGCTGAGTGGCCGAATGGACGAGGGAGACATAGCCGACCTGGAAGCGTTAATTAAGTCGGAAGCGTCTGGACGCCGTATGGTCTTGGACCTAAGGGACCTAACGCTGGTAGGTCGAGAGGCAATCGCCTTTCTCGAACGCTGCGAAGCGGACAGCATCACCTTGAAGAATTGCCCAGCATACGTACGGGAGTGGATCACA
>PLIO01000093.1 GCA_003140075.1 Acidobacteriaceae bacterium
GTCGGGTCCATGCCCAGCTTCACGCGCAGCGGCTTGCCCGTGGCCCGCGACTTCTCCAGCTTGGCGCGCAGTTCGGCCTCGCGGATGATTTCCGCGGAGCCCTTCTTCAGATACGTCAGCTGTTCCTCGACAGGTTTGAAGTTGGACATGGGAAAGGACATTATAAGGAATGCGGAAGGCAGAAGTCAGAAGTCAGAATGCACAAGTTAGTGTAAATGGTGCAGTTTGAAAAGCTAGGGCGTCATCCCGAAGACCCGCGTTTTCACCAGCGGGGCGAGGGATCTCCCTCAAGCACACAGCCGTTTGGGGTCAAACTGCACTCCCGTTAGAATTGGTCCTGAAAGCGAATGAGCACCTGTGAAGGCGACAAACATTCACATCCGAAAAGCGACGGCGTCAGACATTCCCCGCCTGAAAGAAGTGATCGAAGCCTCGGTGCGCGGCCTCCAGACGAAAGACTACTCTCCAACCCAGATTGAAGGCGCGCTGCAATCGGTCTATGGCGTCGATAGCCAGCTGATCGCCGACGGAACGTACCTGGTGGCAGGAGTTTCGAAATCGCAGAACCAACCCGAAATCGTCGCCTGCGGGGGATGGAGCAAGCGCAAGACGCTATATGGCGGCGATCAATACGCCGCCCGCGAAGACTCGCTGCTCGACCCCACCCGCGATGCGGCAAAGATTCGAGCATTCTTCGTGCATCCCAAATGGGCGCGCCGCGGCATCGGCGGGATGATCCTCGAAGCCTGCGAAAAAGCAGCCCAGCAAGCCGGCTTCACACGCCTGGAGATGGGCGCAACCCTAAGCGGCGTCGCATTTTACAAGGCAAAGGGATATGCGGCGTTGGAGAATCTGAGTGCGCCACTCGGCAGCGGAGAAACTCTGCCGATCGTCAGGATGGTGAAGAAAATGAAGTGAAGTCAGAATGCAGAGGTCAGAATTCAGAATAGAGGACTCAACGCGGCAATTCTTTTCAGGATGCGATGCCTTTAGCGGTACAGAGGGATGTCACGAAAATCGAAGTAAGTTCTTGGGCTTCCTGTAGGAGGGCGCCCAATTTTTCGTGATTCACGATGCCCCCCTCAAGGAGCAACTCGAGCCAGAAAACGGTTTCGTCCGCTTCTTCCAGAACGATGCCTAGCTTGGCGATGAATTCCGCCCTCGACCTCGCCCGGCAGGCGGCCCGATAGTTTGCTCCGACGGAAGTACCCGAACGGAGAACTTGCCTTCCCAGAATTCTGGCTTCTTCTTTAGCTGGCAGAGCCCGATACAAGCGCAAGATTCGAAGCGCAAATTTCTTGGTTCGCGCCTTCAGATCGCGACCGTTTTCCATAGCCCTGATTTTTCTATTCTTGTTGACCGGAGGTCTGTGACGGATGTCACACAATCCCAAGTAGGTTTCTTACTTCTGCCTTCTGCCTTCTGACTTCTGACTTGACCTCCTCAATCTCCGTCCCGCAATCTCGAAGTCCCGTCCCAGCACCACGTTGATCGCTTCCGTGTACGCAATATGTTCTTGCTCCAGGATGCGCACGCCGAGAGTATGCTCATCGTCGGTATCCAGCACGGGCACAGTCTTCTGCACAACGATCGCCCCGTGATCGAGTTCTTCATCAACAAAATGCACGGTGCACCCGGAAACCTTCACTCCGTAAGCGAACGCCTGCTCCTGCGCTTCGAGACCGGGAAACGCCGGCAGCAGCGAAGGATGAATGTTCAGAATCCGTTGCGGAAACTGCTGCACGAACCACAGCGAGAGTAGCCGCATATATCCCGCGAGGCAGACTAAATCCACATTGTGCTGCTTGAGCGCGGCGACCACTTCCCGGTCATGCTCTTCCCGCGGCCTGCCCCTCGATGGAATCACCAGCGCATTCAACCCGCGCTGCCGCGCAGTGGCTATCCCCGGCGCGTCCGCCTTATTGGAGACGACCACAGCAATGCGCGCGCCCGCGATCCGCCCCGCGTCGATGCTGTCGGCGATGGCAACAAAGTTCGATCCGCGTCCGGAGAGAAGAATGCCCAGGGAATGCATTGTTGATTAATGATTGCTGATTGTTGACTGAAAACCCAACGGTTTGGATTTTCAATCAACAATCAACATTCAGCAATCATCAATTCTCAGCTGTAGATCACCTTGCGCTCGCCCTTCACGATGCGGCCGACCGTGTAAGCTTTTTCCCCCACGCGTTCCAGCACCGTCTGCGCTTTCTTGAACTTCGCCAGCGGAACCACCAGCAGCATGCCCAGGCCCATGTTAAACGTGCGCAGCATTTCATCTTGCGAAACGTTGCCCAGTTTCTGCAGGTGCTCGAACACCGGCAACACGGGCCAGGATCCCAGTTCAATCACCGCTGCCGTTCCGCGCGGCAGCACGCGCGGAAGATTTTCCGTAATCCCCCCGCCAGTAATGTGCGCCAGCGCGGAAACGCACTGCGCGTCAATCAGCTTCCGCAACGCGGGCCAGTAGCTCTTGTGCGTCCGCATCAGCTCGTTGCCTACTTTGTTCTTGATCTCGTTCACGTAGTCTTCGGGCGAATAGTGCGCCACTTCAAACAGCAGCTTCCGGGCCAGCGAATATCCGTTCGTGTGCAGTCCGTTCGATGCCAGCCCAAGCACGACATCGCCGATTTGAACGTCCTTGCCCGTGATGATCCGGTCGCGCTCCACCACGCCCACAATAAATCCCGCCAGATCGTACTCGCCATCCGGATAGAATCCCGGCATCTCCGCCGTCTCGCCACCGATCAGCGCGCAGCCGTTGTGCTTGCAGGCGTCGGCAATGCCTTCCACCACTTTCTCGGCGATCGAGGGCTCCAGCTTTCCCGTCGCCAGATAATCCATAAAGAACAGCGGCGCCGCGCCCTGCACCGCGATGTCATTGACGCAGTGGTTTACCAAATCCGCGCCCACCGTGGAATGTAGCTTCATCTCAAAGGCAATCTTGAGCTTGGTTCCTACGCCATCCACGCTCGAGACCAGCACCGGATCCACATACTTGGCCTTGTCCACCGCAAACAGCCCGCCGAACCCGCCAATCTCGCTGAGCACACCGCGGGTAAAAGTCTTGTGCGCCAGATACTTGATGCGCTTCTTGGTGCGGTTGGCTGCGTCAATATCCACGCCCGCATCGGCGTAAGTGATGGGTCCGGCGGCGGCGATGGGGTTTTTAGCCACGACTTATCGCGGGTTCTCTTTCTCAGTCTCAGTGCTTCAGTGTGGGGAAACGCTGGGTTCCTTGCGAAGTGTCAACTTCTAAGGCGGCTCATTGTAACACGTCCAAAAGTGCGCCCCGAGAGACATAACTCGCGTGTTCGGGAAGCCGAACACTGCAAATACACTTCTACTCTCTTCCGCGGACGCGCACGCCCGCTCGTCACTGCCGGGCACTCACTAATGCGCGATGAAGTCCGAGAAGAAATAGGCGAGAACGCCGAAAAGAGCCAGCCCACAGATACCGTAGGCGGTAAGTACCCAAGCTCCGCGGCCGGCAAAGCGTTTGCTGGCTGAAGACTGAGAGAGAGACTGCTGGGAAACCGAAGAGGAGGAGACGTCAGGGGCCCGATCTTCCATGCAAAACCTCCGAACGGAAAGATCGTGGCGCAAGTACATTATGCGTCACGCTGCCCGGCATCATGGCCAGGCAAGACTTTCTGAGGCCGCATTTTACTACGGTTTTGTGACGGATAACCAAAGAAATGTGAGTTGCTGACAGCAATCGTACACTGGAGAATCTCATGTGGGGACAGCCGCCCCTCGCCTGCCCTGAGCGAAGCCGAAGGGGCTGTCCTTCGAGCGAAGCTCGATGCTTCACGGCCCCGCTCGCTCGAATAACCTTCCCTTTTGGGATTTATCTGGCCCAGGCCTTACTATTACCCTATGCCTCGCCCTTATCTGCCGCTTCTCTTCGCTTGTGCCTTATCCGTGCCTTTTGCCGCCCCCGCGCAAACGGCTCAGGCTCCCAGCAGTTCCGCCGTCCCCGCGGAAGTTAAGAACGGCGCGAAGGCCAGCGAAGCCAGGCAGTCAGATACCTCCGCCTCCAAGCCGGAAGCAGCCAAGCACGATTATTCCCAGGAGGCCTTCGTCGTCGAGCAATACCGCTCGACCTACCGTTTTGAAAGCGATGGCACCGGCCGCAAGGAAACCACCGCCCGCATCAAGGTGCAAAGCGAGGCCGGAGTCCAGCAGTGGGGACAGATTCAAGTCGGCTACAACTCCGCCAACGAACGCGTCGAGATCGCCTACGTCCGCGTCATCAAAGCCGACGGCACCGTAGTCAAAGCCGGAGCCGACGCCGTCCAGGACCTCAGCGCCCCCCTCGAACAGCAAGCGCCGGTCTACACCGATTACCGCCAGAAGCACATCACCGTCCCCGGCCTGCGCCCCGGCGAAATCCTCGAATACGACATGGTCACGGTGATTCACACCCCGCTCGCTCCCGGAGAATTCTGGGCGGAATACGACTTCGACAAGAACAACATCATGCTCGATGAAGAACTCGACGTCGATGTTCCCGCCGGCCGCCCGCTCAAGCTGAAAAACAAGCCCTCAATGGATCCCAAAATCTCCGACGCAAACGGACGCCGCCTTTACCACTGGACCAGTTCTCACCTCGAGCGCGAAGACGACACCAAGGACAAGGACAAAGAGAAAGACAAAAGTAAAGAAGCAGCCAAAAAAAGAAGGAAGAAAAAGGCCGACGAAGAACGCCCCGACGTCCAGCTAACCACGTTCGTCAGCTGGGAACAGATCGGCCGCTGGTATGCCAGCCTCGAAAAAGACCGGCGCGCGCCGTCGCCTGAAGTTCGCGCCAAAGCCGCTGAACTCACCCAAGGCCTCGACACGGAGATGGATAAAGTCCAGGCCCTCTACGATTACGTAGCCAAGAATTTCCGCTACGTCAGCCTTTCGCTCGGTCTCGGCCGCTATCAGCCCCACGCCGCCGCAGATGTCCTGCACGACCAGTACGGCGATTGCAAAGATAAGCACACGCTGCTCGCCTCCCTACTCGAAGCCGAAGGCCTGCATGCCTCTTCGGTGCTCATCAACTCCAGCCGCAAGCTCGATCCCGACGTCCCTTCGCCTTCGCAATTCGATCACGTCATCACCATGCTGCCCATGGGCAAAGACGAAGTCTGGATGGACACTACCAGCGAAGTCGCCCCATTCCGCCTGCTGGCCTACACACTGCGCAACAAGCTGGCGCTCGTCATCCCCGACAACGGCGGCACGCCGCACCTGGAGCAGACGCCCGCCGACACCCCCATGCCCGACACCGAAATTTCCGAAGTCGACGGCAAAATAAACGACATCGGCAAACTCGAAGCCCACGTCCACTACACCTTCCGCGGTGACGAAGAACTCATGCTGCGCTCCATCTTCCGCCGCGTTCCCGAAGCGCAATGGCAGCGCGTTGTCGAAAACGTCAACGCAGGCATGGGCGGCGACGTCACGAATTTGAAGATCAGCGACCCCGCCGCGACCCGCGAGCCGTTCACCATGTCCTACGACGTCTCCCGCCCCAACTTCCTCGACTGGTCCAAGAAAAAGTCCGAGCTCACTCTCCCGCTCTGCCAGTTCAACCTCCCGGACGTCGGCAATGGCGATGCAGATGACGACAGCGACCCCGACTCCGAGTCCCTGAAGCTCGGCCCCAAGGCCGAGTACGTATACAAGATCAAACTCGAACTGCCAGCCAAATACACCGCTCACGCTCCACTAGCTTTTTCCGTGAAGCGCGACTACGCCGAGTACCAAGCCACCTACAAGCTGGAAGGCACCACGTTCACCGCTGCCCGCACCCTCACCCTCCGTCAGGACGAGCTCCCCGTTCCGCGTGCCGAGGACTATCAAGCCTTCCGCCGCGCCGTCACTTCTGACTTAGGTCAGCTCCTTTCCCTCGAGAGCACCGTCGCCGGCACACCCGCCCCGCCTGCCGATATGAAAGCCGACGACCTCGTCGAAAGCGGACGCGCCGCCATCGCCAGCGGCAATATCCCCATGGCCATCGAGCTTCTCAAGCGCGGCACCGAGGCTGATCCCAAGAACAAATATGCCTGGTATTTTCTGGGCGTCGCCTACATGAATCTCCGCCAGAACGACGACGCCGTTGCCGCGCTGAAAAAACAGATCGAAATCAATCCCTACGACGAAAACGCCTACAACGCCCTCGGCCGCGCCTACTGGCAGCAGCGCAAGTATGACGATGCCGTCACCGCCTTCAACAAACAAATCGAAATCAATCCCCTCGACAAATTCGCCCACGCCGGCCTGGGCGGAATGTATTCCGAGTGGCACAAGTACGACTTAGCCGCGCAGGAGCTGGAGAAAGCCGCATCCCTCACGCCCGATAATCCCGAACTGCAAGTCAGTCTCGGCGACGCCTACCTCAACCTCGGCCAGGACGATAAAGCCCTCGCTACCTTCGACCACGCAGTCGAGCTCTCGGCCACGCCGCTGGTCTGGAACAACATCGCCTACCAGCTTTCGCTGAAGAAGACGCATCTCGACCGCGCTCAGCAATACGCCGAGTCGGCCGTCTCCGCCACCACCGCCGCGCTGCGCAACGTGTCGCTCGATCGCCTTACGCCGCAGGAGCTCCCTCTGGTCTCATCGCTCATCGCCTACTGGGACACTCTCGGCTGGGTTTATTTCAGCGAGGGCAATCTCGATAAAGCCGAAAAGTATGTCGCCGCCGCGTGGGGACTCGGCCACCACGGCGAAGTCGGCGACCATCTCGGGCAAATCTACGAAAAGCGTGGCGACAAAAATCTCGCCCTCCGTACCTACGCTCTTTCCCTGAGCGCCCTGCGTCCCGACCCCGAAACCCGCGGCCGCCTCGCTTCCCTGACCGGCGGCGAAGCCAGAGTAGACGCTACGGTGGCAAAGTACAAAGAAGACCTGCAACAGCTCCGCACCATCGACCTGGGCAAAGTCGCCAAAGAAACCGGCACCGCCGATTTCTTCGTCCTGCTAAGCCGCGGCCCGGGTCATCCTGATTCGGCTCATCCTGGATTGGATCGCGGAGAGGGCTCGGCCGCAACGGTCGAAGCCGTAAAATTCGCCAGCGGGGACGAAAAGCTCAAAGTCTTCACCGACGCCCTCCGCACCGCCGAATACCGCGTCACCTTCCCCGACGACACCCCCGTAAAAATCCTCCGCCGCGGCATCCTCAACTGCTCCACCACCGGCCGCTGCATGTTCGTCCTCATGTTGCCCGACGACGTAAGAACGGTGGACTGAAAGCGCAAAGCCGCCCGAAGTTGTCGTCCTGAGCGAAGCATTTGCTTTCGCGAAGCGAAAGCAAATGTGAAGTCGAAGGATCCCTACCAGCGCGCGCCACCGACGGCCCCGCAAGGCGTTTGTATAGATGCTGCATTTCCCACCTCCCGCATCGACGGCATCGCCGCCGCCCTGAAAGCGCTCGGCAAGCGCCTCGATATGCGCACCGTGTGATGCCGGTCCGCGAAGATGCTCGCGTGGGGACAGCCGCCCTCGGCTGTCCAGTCGAGCGAAGCTCGACGGCCTTCTGACCAAACGGCGGCAGAGAAGCAAGCCTTACGTAATCCAGCCCGTAAAGTTGTCATCCTGAGCGCAGCAACTGCTTTCGCGAAGCGAAAGCAGTTGCGGAGTCGAAGGATCCCTACCAGCGTCCGCCACCGACGGCCCCGCAAGGCATTTCGATAGATGCTGCAGAAAATGGCTAGACCACCGCAGCCATCCCATTTTCAGAGCGTGCGACCAGCTTCCCGTCCTGAAAATCGAAGTGCCGGATGGGCTTGCCGCCCTCCCAAAGTTCAAACCAGACATCCCCATCCCTCTCCTGGAAAAATGGGATCTTCTCGGCAACCCAGATCTCATGGACGTCGTGCAGCGACGGGAACACGGCACGGCGTTTTTCGATTTCCTGGTAGATTCTCTCCGGGAACAGATTCATATGTCGCCGCTCGAGCATAAGAATGCGCTTACTCGCGGCGCTCTTAACAAGCTTCGGCAGCTTCTTCGCGAGCATCTTTTCTATGACATCGCCGAACGTATCGCCAACCTGCTGCCGACGCACGTGGAGCTTCCCTTCTCCGGGGACAGCGACGACCTTAAGGGTAAGCGTGATATCGGTATCTGGTTTGCCCGGAATCCCCTTAACGCGGCAGGCATGCTTCGAGTCCCCGGTGGGGATCGAGAGACGGTTTATTCTCAGCCAATCGTGGACTGCTCTCACTATGGCTTCCCGCACGCGGGGCCTTTGTAGGTGGAACGCGCCAACGGGAACGAACAGTCGAATCCAGATGCCGGGAACGAGCAGGGATCTGTCATGCTCGATCAGAGGGAACAGGGGCAACATCTCGGATTGGTCGGCGATGTCCCCGACGAAAGGCTCGACGACGGTGTGCTCTATCGCGAGTGTCGCGCCGTCAGCCCGCTCTGCGAATCCATCGATCTCGCCATCCTCAACCTCCTCCGGGAATGTAAGCGTGGCGTCCTTCCAAGCATCGTTCTCGTACGCCGAGACGAACAGCCGAATGATTTTGTTCTCCGGTCTCCGGGTCGTCGGCAACGAATTGCTCCTAACGTTTCTACCGCTATTTTACGCATGAGCCATCTTCGGCAATGCCAGCGAGCACGACCGGCCCGCGGTCCGGGAATTCAGCCACTAGAGATAACTTTCCCCCCATAGCCTTGACCGTTTTCCGCAGGGTCGAAAGCAGGAGATCGCTACGCTTTTCGAGCCGCGAGACGCTGTCCTGCGTGATCCCAAGAGTCTTGGCGATCCGGACCTGCGTCAACTTCCGCGCGTGCCGCAGTTCGCGCAAGGTCATCTCCTCGGCCACCAACTGAGCTGCGCGGGCCTCGACCTTCTTGCGCTGCGCGGGCTTCAGTTTCCTGATAATGTCGTCCACGTTCGTGGGCATGATCATCTCCCCTTGTTGAAAAAAGCCTTTTTCAGCCAGATCAGGTGGGCATCGAAACGCTCGTCCGCCTTGCGGATTAATTCCCGGTAGAACCGCTTCTCGCCGACCCCTGACTTATCTCCGGCAACGAGCAAGATGGCCTTGCGCTTCCGGTCGAAAGCAAAAGCCACTCTCCACTCGCCATCCGCCGCGCTGAACCGCAATTCCTTCATGTTCGCGTGGCGGGAGCCCTTCAGCGTATCGACGCGAGGTCGTCCCAATTGCGGCCCAAATTGCTGAAGAAGTCGGGTCAACGCCAAAATCTCCGTCCGCACTTCTTCCTGCAAAGCAAAGAACTCCGGCCTGAATTCGTCGCCAATCTCGACAACCCAACTCACAATCACATTATGACATCATATACATATGATGTAAAATCCATATACACAAAGCTGAACCCGGCCTAACCGAACTCTCCTCCAGCCCGGCTAAGTTCCGCTCGGGCGGGGATCTTCGCAAGGGTTCGGGGCGGCGATGCCGCCAATATCCACACCCACCCTGTGACATCTAACCTTGCGTCCCGCCCAAATTCGTTCCATCATTGCCCCAGCAAAGGCAGTAGAGCCATCCCGCATAACGCGAGACCGGCCGGCCCAAAAACCGGTCCTAACTCCTTTGTTTGACGTATTTTGTACCTAAGCTCTTTGAAAATCGTATTTTGCCAGGAATTTCACGCTAAGGTGATGATTCCAAAAGACCCGGTGGGGGAGGGGGGATACCCGCCATCCGAAGGCTGCTCGGTCTATGACGATCCCGGCCAAGCCAGCCCGTGTAAGATTATTTCGCGGAGAAATCCACAGCCCGCTCATAAGCCTGAGCCAGCCGCAGCACCAAATCCTCCCGCCAGTGCGCCCCCGCGATCTGCAATCCAATCGGCAGCCCACTCTTGGTAAACCCGCAAGGCACTGAGATCGCCGGCAGTCCCCACACATTGAACGGCCGCGTGTTGCGCAGCAACTTCAGTTCCGCCGGACGCAGCGCCTCCGGATCTTTCTTCAGATCGGCAATCGCCGGTGCCGGGATGGGCATCGTGGGAGTAACCAGCAAATCCACTTCGGCAAAGAAATCGCGAGCCCGCCGTCGTTCTTCGTCCAGTTCGCGCCGCCGTCGAATATATTCCGTCGCCGAAACCTTCTCACCCGAACGAATGCGCCGCAAAGTTTCCGGCTGATACAACTCGGGCGTTCGCGCAACATTCTCGGCGTGATAAGCAAAAGACTCCGCTGCCTGCACCGTGCGATCCGCAGGTACGTCGATCTCCACGTCTCGAACCTCTGCCACCAACTGCCTGATCACGCTCAGAGCCCCCTCCACTGCCGCACTCACCTCATCCTCCAGCTCTTCATAAAAATGCGCCCGCGGAATCCCCACTCGAAGCTTCTTCGTCCCTTCGCGCTTCGTCCCCTCGTCCAAGCCAGAAACGTAATCGGCCGCAGGAACATCCACGCTGCAAACGTCAAGCGCATCGTATCCCGCGATCGCCTGCAACACGAGAGCCGCATCGCCAACGCTCGCAGCCAGCGGCCCAACATGATCGAGCGACCAGGAAAGCGGAATCACTCCGCGCGCAGAAACGCGCCCATAAGTCGGTTTGATTCCCACGCACCCGCACAGCGCCGCCGGTTCGCGAATCGACCCAGCCGTATCCGTCCCAATCGCCGCATAGCAAAGCCCAGCCGCAACCGCCGCAGCCGACCCTCCCGACGATCCTCCAGCGATGTGCGCCGTGTTCCGTGGATTGTGAACATCGCCAAAGAAACTCACCAGCGAACTCCCGCCGTAAGCAAACTCATGCAGATTGTTCTTGCCCAGAATCACCGCGCCTGCCCGCCGCAGCCGCCGCACCACTTCCGCATCTTCTGTCGGAACGCGATCCTGGTAAAGTGCGCTGGCAGCAGTGGTTCGCACCCCCGCGGTATCGATCAAATCCTTCAGAGCCACCGGAATCCCGTGCAGCGGCCCGCGCCACTCCCCGCGCGAGATTTCAGCCTCAGCCGCACGTGCCTCCGCCAGCGCAGATTCTGCCATCACAGTGATGAAGGCATTCAGCGTGGGATCGAGCTTCTCGATGCGATCCAGACACTCCCGCGCCACCTCAACCGGAGATATCTCCTTCCGCCGCAGACGCGGAGCAAGCGCAACAATAGTTTCCAAGGTAGGCATCATCCCGAACGGCCTTTATTGTAGACTGCGAGCCGAACCCTGTGTCCTCTGTCCCTCTGTGTCGAACGATCTTGCCCGCAGAAAAAGCAACCGCCAGCCCAAGCCTATAATCAAAACCGCTGCACGTAGGAGGTCCAGGAAATGCCGGAACTCACGCTCGCCCCTGTCGCAACCCACGGTTTCTTTCTCGACGGCCGCTGGATGGAAGACGGCGACATCGTCGAGATCCGCGCCCCCTTTGATGGCAGCGTGATTGGCCGGATAACCCAAGCACGCCGCGAACATGCCGAAGCGGCGATCGCCGCCGCCGTGAAAGCCTTTGGCACCACCCGCCGCCTGCCCGCCTTCGAGCGGCAGCGCGTTCTGCGCCGCGTAGCGCAGTCGATTGCCGAGCGCCGCGACGAATTCTCCCGTACTCTGGCTCAGGAAGCCGGCAAGCCCATCAAGTTGGCGCGCATCGAGGTCGACCGCGCCGTATTCATCTTCAACGTTGCCGCCGAAGAGGCTACGCGCATTTACGGCGAGTATCTCCCTCTTGACTGGCAGCAATCCACCGCCGGACGCTGGGGCATCGTAAAACGCTTCCCTCTCGGCCCCGTCGCTGGTATCACGCCCTTCAATTTTCCGCTGAACCTGGTCGCGCACAAAGTCGCCCCCGCCATCGCTGCGGGATGTCCCATGGTCCTGAAGCCCGCGCCGCAGACTCCGCTCTGCTCGCTGTTGCTGGCGGAATGCGTGCAGCAGGCAGGCTGGCCCGATGGCGGCCTCAACGTCCTGCCGCTTTCGAACGATGACGCCAGCCTGCTCGTCACCGACGAGCGCATCAAGCTCATCAGCTTCACCGGCAGCGTGCCCGTGGGCTGGGACATCAAACGGCGCGCGGGCAAGAAGAAAGTCGCGCTCGAACTCGGCGGCAACGCCGGCGCAATCGTGCACAGCGACGCCGATCTCGCCTATGCCGCGGAGCGTTGCATCGCCGGAGGCTTCGGCTACGCCGGACAGACTTGCATTTCCGTGCAGCGCATTCTGGTGGAGCAGTCGGTCTACGGCAAGTTCACCGATCTCCTTGTGGAAGGCGTGAAGAAACTGAAACTCGGCGATCCCATGGAGGAATCGACCGACATCGGTCCGCTGATCCGCGAAAGCGACGCTGTCCGCGTCACCCATTGGGTTGACGAAGCGGTCCGCTCCGGCGCTCGCTTGTTGTGCGGCGGTGGCCGCAGGGGTTCGGTCGTTGATGCCACGGTGCTCACCGGCACCAAACCTGAAATGAAAGTGAATTGCCAGGAAATCTTCGGCCCCGTCGTGACGGTAGAGCCCTACCAGAATTTTGACGAGGCTCTGCGCCGCATCAACAACTCCAACTACGGCCTGCAGGCAGGCCTGTTCACCCGCGATGTGAAGCTGCTCTTCCAGGCCTACGACGAACTCGAAGTCGGCGCTCTGATCGCCGGAGATATTCCCTCGTTCCGCATCGACAACATGCCTTACGGCGGGGTCAAGGACTCCGGCCTCGGCCGCGAAGGCTTGCGCTACGCGATCGAGGAAATGACCGAGCCGAAATTATTGGTGATGAATCTGCGCTAGCGGCCTTAGATGCTCGGTTGCAAAAAAAGACGGCACTATTTTTGAGCAGCGTCCGGTTTAGGGAATTTTTCTCGCTCCCTGCGGGAAAGTACGCGACAACTGCGCGCGAAATATTTATAATCCTGAGTTTTCCAGTCGCTACCGAAAAAATCCGTTAACAATTTTTTCGTGAGGTGTACCCAACATGACTGACGAAACATCGCAATCTTAGATCTTCATAAGGCATGCCGCAGATTTTTCATCGCAGCACCAATACCCTGTCCCGGGCCACGATTTTTGGCGCGGTGTTCGTCGTTGCTGCGCTCGGCTGGGTGGCGATGGAGGTTCAGCGTTCGCCTTACGTCACTTATGCCGGCGTGCGCAAGCCGCAGCCTGTGCCCTTCAGCCATCAGCATCACGTTTCCGGACTCGGCATCGACTGCCGCTACTGCCACACCTCGGTCGAAACCTCCAGCTTCGCCGGAATTCCTCCGACCAAGACCTGCATGAATTGCCATTCGCAGATCTGGACCAACGCCCAGTTGCTGGAGCCGGTCCGCGCCAGCTACCGCACTGGCCAGTCCCTGCAATGGACGCGGGTGGACCAGCTTCCCGACTTCGTCTATTTCGATCACAGCATTCACGTGAATAAAGGAGTGGGTTGCAATACCTGCCACGGTCCAGTCGACCAGATGCCGCTGATGTACCAGCAGGAATCGTTGCAGATGGAGTGGTGTCTGGATTGCCACCGCGCGCCGGAAAAAAACCTGCGCCCGCGCGACCAGGTATTCAACATGCGGTATCAACAACCCACGAGCGTGAACCCCGTGGTGGTGGATGGACAGAGTTACACGGATCAGATTGATCTGGGATCGGCGCTAGTGAAGAAGTACAACGTCCGCAGCGTGAACGACATTACCAGTTGCAACACGTGCCACCGATGAGAACGATGATTCATAGTACATGTCATCCTGAGCGGAGTGTTGCTTCGCGAAGCGAAGTCTCGCGTAGTCGAAGAGCCTGCCCTGAGCTTGCCGAAGGGACCCCTGTAAATCCGGCAGCGCCACGAACGCTGCGAGGCGTTCTCACGATGCTGCCTGCGTTCGCGGGAGAACTCCCTGACGCGCCAGCTGAACTGCCAGCTTTGCCGGGATCCTTCGACTCCGAAATTGCTTCGCTTCGCGAAGCAATTTCTCCGCTCAGGATGACAGTCTTTGCGAGCGTGATGTGGAACCAATGAAGATGGACGAACGACACGGTACCGCGAAGCCAGAAGACGTTTGCCCCTCGAAAAAAGGCAAACTGAACCTCGACTCCCTCCGCGCGCAAATCAACGAGGCCAACGAGGACGAGAAGATCAGCGGCCCGGAATACTGGCGCAGCCTCGAAGAACTCGCCGGCAGCCCCGCGTTCCAGGAAGCGCTGCATCGCGAGTTTCCCAAAGGCGCGTCCGAGTGGGTCGATTCCGTCTCGCGCCGCGGTTTCTTGAAAGTGATGGGCGCGTCCATGGCGCTGGCGGGCATGACCGGATGCGTGCGCCTGCCCCTCGAACCCATTGTCCCCTACGTGCGCCAGCCGGAGGACGTGATCCCCGGCCGCCCGCAGTTCTACGCCACGGCGATGACGCTTGGCGGCTACGCCAGCCCGCTGCTGGTCGAAAGCCACCTCGGCCGCCCGACAAAGATTGAAGGCAATGACAAGCATCCTGCGTCGCTCGGCGGGACGGACATTTTCGCGCAGGCCCACGTTCTCGGCCTGTACGATCCCGACCGTTCGCAGAGCGTGGTCTCGATGGGCGACCAGCGTTCCTGGCAGACTTTCCTCACCGCGATTCGCGGCCCTCTCAGCGCGCAGAAAGCATTGCAAGGCGCGGGCACTCGCATTCTCACGCCGACCATTTCTTCGCCCACGCTTGCCGATCAGTTGCGCAACTTCCTAAAGATCTATCCGCAGGCCAAGTGGCATGTGTACGAGCCGATCAACCGCGACAACGTGCTCGAAGGCGCGAAAATGGCATTCGGCCAGCCGGTCGAGACGCGCTACGATTTTGAAAAGGCCGACGTAATCGTCTCGCTCGACGCCGACTTCCTGTATGCGGGTTTTCCGGGAAATGTCCGCTACATCCGCGACTTCGCCAAGCGCCGCAATCCCGACGGCAACATGAACCGGCTGTACGTGATCGAGAGCACGCCGACGACCACGGGGGCGAAGGCGGATCATCGGCAACCCCTGCGTCCGCCTGACATCGAGCGGGTAGCATGGAATCTAGCCTCGGAGTTAGGAATCAATGTCCGCATGCCGGGACAGCAGGACAAGTTTTCTGTCGCCCTCACTCAAGATTTGAGCACCCATAAGGGTTCAAGTCTCGTGGTTGCAGGCGAGCAGCAACCGCCTGTCGTTCACGCATTGGCTCACGCAATAAATGCCAAGCTTGGGAATGTCGGCAAGACGGTTTTCTATACAGATCCAGTCGATTCCAGCCCTGTCAATCAGATTGAATCGATCAAGGATCTCGTCACCGATGTTCGCGCCGGCAAAGTCGATCTTCTGGTCATTCTCGGTGGCAACCCAGCGTACGATGCGCCTGCCGATCTTGACTTCGCCAACGTCCTCAAGAACGGAAGAATTCCGTTGCGCGTGCATCTCGGCCTCTATCAGGACGAAACCGCCGAGCTTTGTCAGTGGCACATCAATCAATCGCACGAACTCGAAGCCTGGGGCGATGCTCGCGCTTACGATGGAACTGTCGGCATCATTCAGCCGTTGATTGCTCCACTCTACAGCGGCAAGAGTGCGCTGGAGTTTGTTGCGCTGCTCTCTGGTCAGGCCGAAGCCCCGGGCTACGACCTCGTTCGTGCCTTCTGGCAGAAGCAGCACTCCGGCGCGGACTTCGAGCAGTTCTGGCGCAAGTCTCTTCACGATGGCTGGATCGATGGAACGACATTCGTTCCCAAAGAGTTCGCAGTGAAGGCTGAATCGTATCCGGCTCCCAGGACTTCGGACTACATCGGTCCCGTGCTTAGCTTCCGCCGCGATCCCACGGTTTACGACGGACAATTCTCGAACAATGGCTGGCTGCAGGAATTACCCAAGCCAATGAACAAGCTCACTTGGGACAACGCGATTATCATCGGCCCCAAGGCGGCTGAGCGCTGGCAGATTAAGACTGAGGATGTAGTCGAATTGGAGATTGAATTATCGGGTTACCAGGGCCACAAGGTTACCGGCCCGGTGTGGGTCCAAGCCGGCCAACCCGACAATTCAGTCACTGTATTTCTTGGATATGGTCGCAAGCGCGCCGGCCGCGTCGGAACGGCGGTAGGGTTCGACGCGTACCCAATACGCACCAGCGCTGCACCGTGGTTTGTGGAAGGGCTGAAACCGCCGCGCAAGACCGGAGACACCTACAAGCTCGCCTCCACTCAGGGCTACCAGAGCATGGACACACCCGATGGCGGCCATCGTCCGCTGGTCCGCGAGACTACGCTTGAGGAATACCGCAAAGAGCCGAACTTCGCGCAGGAAGAAGAGCCCGCTCCGGGGCTGACGCTTTACAAGCCTTATCCCTACAAAGAAGAAGACTACGCCTGGGGCATGGCGATCGAC